>NZ_CP100446.1:357658-715316 GCF_024227435.1 Natrinema caseinilyticum | reverse complement strand
TGAGGTTTTCCACTTCGTCCACGCTATCGGTTCGATCACAAAACCATCCGGATAGGTTATCAAGAATAGTTGATAGGATGGTCTAACCGAGTAGTCTAACGAGATAGTCTAACCGGTTAGGCTCCTTCGTCTGTACAATCGCCGATCCTGGCAGTCTACTCAGCCGGTCTAATTCCTCCATTCTAGACAGACTATCTAATCGAATAGGGTGATCGAATAGCCTAACTGATCAGGCTAACTTGGAGGCGTCTGTTTGAACTCCCGAATGTATTGCCTACAGCAACCGGTCCGTCACCGGCTGCTCGCACGTCGGCACTCACCGATCTCGTTTCGAGCCGGTGATATGCCGAATGGGCTAACTGGAAAGTCTAATCGAGTAGCTTTCCTCTCGGCCGAGCGAAAAATCGTCTCTCGACGACACCGCGGTCGAATACTCTCCGTTTAGTCTAACTGGTAAGGCTAACTGATTAGGACGTATGGTTGGCTATATCGAACGATTTGCCCGTCCGTTCGTCGAGAGCGATCGAGTCTCATACAGAAGCGACTCGGATGAACCTGGAACAGCTTGTCGGATAGCCTAACCGGTTAGACTAATCAGAATGTCCAACCGAAGAGGCGTTCCGGTCGAACGAACGAGCAGAGAGCGATCGCCGAACGAGGCCGCGTCGAAAGGGCGGCTATCTGATGCGACTCTCTAATTAGCATGGCCGGACAACCGATGACGCTTTTTCTTCGGTTCGAAGAAACGTGTGATAGACGATCGTCTGTCGCCGTCACGGATCCGTTTCGACCAGTTCTGCCTCGCCGTACGTTTCGTCGATCGACGTGACGCGAACGGTCGCTTCGATCGCCGACGTCTCTGCCTCGAGAAAGAGGACGAATCCGCTCTCGGTTTTGCAGACGAGCGTTCCATCGGACTTCTCGTCGACGATATCGACGGCGACGGTGTCCCCGAGTTCGGGTTTCCCACCCAGTGGTTCTCCACATCGCCAGCAGTCCGTGTCGTACTCGGCGGATCCCTCCGGAGCGTTGTTCGCACCACACCGTGGCGTATCACACTTGATGAACGAATCGTGAATTCCTGGCTGATATCGTCCCACATCGGTTCGAAGCTTCTGTCTCGTAAAAACGTAGCGTTCAATTCGCGGATCCGCGTCTTCTCGGTGCTTTCGACCGGGCGAGTGACGGACGCAGCCGGTCGCTGACCGCAATCCGACGCGCCAGACACGTTCAACGCCTGTCTACAGTACGGTTGAATATCGACGACGGCCAGTCATCAACCGGCTTTCCGCACATATGCCTCTCTACCGGCGGAACTGGTGTCACCGAAACCATCTGAGTCGTGGAACGCCGTTCCTAATCGAGGCCGACGTACTGATCCTCCCACTCTCGTCGGGCTTCGAGTTCTCGCGTGCCGCGACGAGTGACCGAATAGACGTTTGTTCGGCGATCCTTTTCCCCCTTTTCGACGAGTCCTTTGTCGACGAGCGTATCCAGGTTCGGATAGAGCCGTCCGTGATGGATTTCCTTCTCGTAGTAGCGCTCGAGTTCTTCTTTGATGGCGAGCCCGTGTGGCTCATCTTGTCCCGCAATCACGTACAGCAAGTCACGCTGGAATCCAGTGAGATCGTACATACTTCGATCCTTGGGACCGCCGTATAAAATTCCGTCTATGTCTCGCGACGCAACAACCGAACTCGAGTCGAAAGGAAGTCACCCAATCGTCCACCGGATAGACGTCCGCGGACGCGTTCGCACAGCGGAACCGATTTGTCGGAATCAGTCGTCCGGAGGCGTCACGACGACGCGTCCGTCGCCGTAGATTCTGACACGGCAGTTCTCGACGGTGAATAGAATCTGCAAATCGACCGCGACAGCCCGATCTGTATCTTTCAGGAGGGTATCCAGTCCATCCGTATCGACTGCGTTGTATATCGGCGTTACGCTCGATGGATCGGTCCCGGTCGCGTCTGCGATCGCAGCAACGATTGCGTGTGTGACTGACCCATACGCCGAGATGCATCTGGTGACAGAAGCCGAATTTTCGTCGGGTTCTGGATCGTCGTCCATGGTATTGCTCTCTCGTTAGACTTCGGAAAGCCGCTCTCCGCATATAGTTATGATCGATACTCGAGAAGGCGTACATGCGTATATACGTATTCAATCGGACGACGATTCCGTTCCGAGAAGCAACGAGAATACTTTGCGCTCCGCTTCGCGGAGGTGACGACTGACTGTCGGATGCGATACACCGAGCGAGTCGGCGAGTTCTTCGGCCGTCCGTTCACGCGGTCGCTCGAAGTATCCACTATGTAGTGCCAACTGCAGGATTTCGAGTTGTCGATCCGTCAGTTTGTTGCACAGTTCCGATTTGATATCGGCCGGTTGGGACAGCGGTTTCGTTCTGTCACGTCGTCTGACGATCTCTGCGCTCGGGTAGGTCGACTGTATCACATCGATGATGTTTCGGACGTTCGCGCTTTGTGAGATATTCACGGTCATGTGCGCCTCTCCGTCTTCGATACTGATCAATTGTGGAACGACGTTGTGTGCGAGTAGTCGGTCGATCACACACTGTTCAGTAATTTCGAACAAGTGGGTGTGTTCGGAGTCGGCTTCGGCAAGGAGTTCGAACGAAGATATCGTCGGCGACGTCGTCGCGTAGTGTCGGACCTCCTCCGGAGCGACGCCGGTAAACGTCACGAACACCTGGAACTCGTTCTTATCAGTTGAAGCGACGTTCTCGATCTCGATACGACAGCCGTTCTCGGTAGCGAAGCGGACGAGGGGCGAGTTCGTCTCCGTCACCTGTATTTCGAGTTCCGTGACCTGCTCTGAAACGAGCGCCCGTTTTCGCTCGACGCTGTTCATCGCACACGCGATCCCGTCGCTGAGTTCGTCGAGGACGGCTCTCATTTCGCTGTCGAATCGATCCGGCTTGTCGCTGTAACAGGTAAATACACCGTACAGAGACGTATCGAAACAGATGGGAAGGCTGATGATGGATTGAAACCCCCGTTTGAGCGCTTGTTCTTGCCAGTGGGCCAGTGGCGGCTCGTCGTAGATGTTGCGTACGGTATTGACGTCCCCGGTCCGGACGGCGCGTCCCGAAGGTTCGGTGGTATCCCACTCGTCTTCGAGCGTGAGAGCATCCAGGTAGCCTTGGCCCGATCCTGCGGCAAACGTGGGCGTGATCGCCTCGGTTGCCGGGTCGTAGGACCCGTACCAGACGTACTCGATATGAGTATCCTCGACGAGCAAGTCACAGACGTTCTGTACGATCTCCCGCTCGGTCGTCGAATCGACGAGGGCCCGGCTAATCCCCCGGATCACCGAATTGATCCTGTTGACTCGTTGCAGGTGTGAATTCTGTTCCTGTAACGTCGTGTTTTTCTTCTCGAGGTGGCGTTCGTACGAAACTCGCTCGAGGACGGCCTCCGTCTGGCCGACGACCGTCCGGACGAAGTGCCGATCGGTCGGTGGAAACCCGGCGTCTCGCGGAGTCTCGACACAAAAGACGCCGTCTTCTCCGAGCGGGACGAGAAGCCCGGTAACCGGAGGTGACGTTTCGGTATCGAACTCCTGGGCCTCGTTTTTCGCGAAAGTGTCCCAGGCACGGCTTTCGACCACATCTCTAAACGCGTCGCCATCCATCTCGATGGAATTTTCGACGAGTTGGGGCTGCAGTCGTCCAGCGGAGCTTTCGTACTGCCAGACGGAGATGCGGGCAGGTGAAATGACTTCGCCGATGAGTTCGCCCGCGACGTGCTCGATCTCGTCGCGGTCTGCCGCGTGGAGTTGGTCCGAGAGCTGGTCGAGCAACGAGAGACACCGGTTGCGCTCGGCGAGTGAATTCGAGACTTCGGTCTGTGCCGAAATCGTCCGAAGTTTTCGGTCGACCGTTTCCGCGCTGTAAGCGTTGTCGCAGTATTCCTCGGGGTACTCGTAATGACAATTCAACCGCTTCTCCGCGCCGTCTACGACCTTCGGATGGGAATGAAGGAGATGTGAGATGAATGCGGGTGGAAACCGCGACCGACGGTACTGACAGATACCCTTCACCGGTGCTGTTCGAAAGAGGTCGTCGACCTGTCGCTCATAAACTTTGAGCCGGTCGAGATCGACGCCGTGCTCCGCAGCCCAGGTCATTTCTCCGGTGATTCGAAGGTTGTCGTACCCCGAATCAACCGCGTCGGATATTTTCTCCTCCAGGGAATCGACGACCTGGTTCCCGTCGAACCGTCCGTCTGTTAGATAGAGATCAGACGCCTGCTCGATAGCGAACTGGCCGCTTTCGCGGGCCGATTCGATATCGACGGCCGACCGGTGAAAGGCATCGACGAGTTGATCTCTGGTGGTGTCGTCTACGAGGTAGAGACAGTAGTCATCGGTGCGTAACCCCTCCCGGATAAACGGGATAATTGCCTCGAATTGCTCGCGACGGGAATCGTACAAGAGCGTGTTGTGGGGATGGTCGGGCTGGTGATCGAATCGGTTTTGCGTTACGTTGGTCACTGTTTCGTGTTCACCTGATTTCGAGGTAGCTCATCTGAGAGATTCTGTCGCTGCTATCCATCGCGGAGCGGAGAGAGTCGACGACACCACAAAATCCCCTCCCGTCAGGTCTTCGTCTCAGTTTCGTTGTTCGTGCGCATGGCTCAGAAGAGTGAGGGTGAAAAATATAACCCTTCATAAGAGGGGATACATGTATGGTCATTGATCACTCGCTCGGCGAACGCCCTCACCTGGGTCACGGGTTCGCTCTCTCCGCGTGCGGTCATAGCAGCGTGTTTCGGATGAGTTGTGACGTTCCGCGGCGGAGCCGCCCACTTACGGCTGGAAGTGACACGTCGAGTTCGCCGGCCAATTCTTCCATCGTAACTGCTCTCGGTTCGCCGTAGTACCCCCGCTGCTCGGCTGTGACCAGTGTTTCCCGCTGCGTCGACGTCAATTCGTATCTGTCGTCGGCCGATTTGGTGATCGAGTGAACGCGGTTGAGGGTCAATTCGACGGCTGATTCGGCGTAATAGCCGGCGAACGTTTTCAGATCCGCATGCGTTTCGAACAGGACTTCGAGTGTCCACCGTTTCTCGCCGGTCACCGTCCGGAGAGCTCCGTTACTCTCTCGAGTCGCCTCCAGGAGGAGGGAAATACGGGCGTTCCACTCCGCTCGGTACAGTCGATTATCCTCGAGTTCGTCGACGACGGATACTCGTTCGATGGCCGACTCCGATTGAAGAGCCGTTTCGAACGCGTCGAACTGCCGTCACCACACCCAAAAATACGGCATGGCGCCGTTCCGCGCGGGAATGGGACAGTCGAATTCGACGCGCTCGATTCCGTCGGCCTGGAGCGCATCACCGAGAACGAAGGCGTCTGTCGGGAGCGAAAATTCGGCCAGCACACTCATCGATAGTTCGATCTAGATAGCGGCGAATGGCTAAACGTTTAGCTTGCCAGTACTCGAGATCGTGTTCGTCACCGACCGTGTGGGGTCTGCTTTCCGCTGTAAATACGTAGGGTGTGTAAGCGGGAACGGGAAATTATGTACGCTACAAACGTAACCGGACGCGGCGCGTTCTGGCTCGTATCGATGTTCAACGAAGGAAACACAGCCGGTCACGGCGATGGGCCACCGGCTGCGTACCGCGAGGACGTGAGTCTTCGCGTGGTTCGCAAAGTAGCGACAGAACTGGGCGTCGACCCGCTCGAACTCGAGCCACTCTCCGACACTATCGATCCCGAAATACTGGACCGCCTCGTGCAGTCTCGCTCACAGCCGAACAGCTACGTCGCGTTTACAATCGAAGGATGTGACGTAGCCGTGTTCAGTACGGGGGATATCACGGTGGTCGGGCCGGAAAGCGACGGACGTGTGTAGGAACGAGAAAATAAACCGAATGATGCGATATCGAGGGCGGCGCGTTTCAACGGGGGAGTCACGAAATTGATACGGATGACTGGTTCGCTAATGGGCTATTACTGTTAAAAATACCTGATGGAGGGAAACGGTCACCAAATGTAATGGCCGATGGTTGTTTGGAACGATGGGATAGGTAGGTAATTACTATTGCTCGTGATCGAGTAGCACCGTTCGGGCACTCGTGTACGTGCCTCGAGCGGTGACACGGACGGAAATCATGACTGACGACGGACCGAAAATACGAGTACGGGTGGATGAGTCGGTGGGTGAGAGCTACATCGTCGAATCCGAGTACAGCGAGGACCAGATAGCGGAGATAGAAAAAGAAATCGAACGGCAACTGATCGACAGAGGCGTCGATACGCGGGAAGTGGACATAACGGACGCGTTCAGGGCGAGCGACACGTGGGAGTGTCACCACTACAAGAACTGTGTGACGATCTGCGTCCCGGTCTAACCCCGGATATTCACCGCTTTTTGGTCGGTCTCCGACCGATCAGCCGGATCTCGAATCCGGCCGGCCGAGGGCACCCGCTCCTCGAGAACGGGACCAGTACTGCGAGGGGGCTACGGATGGTCGGTTCCGTCCGTCGAAATAACGACTTCGACGATGTCCTGCGATTCGATATCGGCATCCTCCAGGAGTCGCAGGAACTGCTCGCCGTCGTTGTCGGTGAGCACGCGTGCCTGAACCGTTTTCTCGGACCGGTCGAGTTTCGCTTCGATTGCCGCGAGACGCTCTAGAACCTCCGTCTCGAGCGACGCATCGTCGTCCGACTGGTGTCCGGCGTCCGTCCGTGTGTCGGCAGGTTGCGTTTCCGTCCGCGTCTCCGTCACCATCTCGGTCTCGGATTCTGACGTCGCGTACGGGTCGGTCGAGGATCGAGAGAAAACGGCCTCGAGTGTTTCGATATCCACCCCCGCTGCCTCGAGGTCGATCCCGTCTCGCTCGACGGACGAGAGCGTTCCGCCGACATCGACCGGTCGGTTTTGGCTCGCTTCCCACTGGCGTCGCCGAATCTGCGATGCGGTGGACTCCGCGATCCAACTCGGTGCCTGCCACTCACCGTCCTGGTAGAGGTGATGGACGGCTTCATCGTTCGTTCCCCACGTGAAGCAGTGATCGAATCGCCGCTGAAATCGATTGAGCGTATCGCCCGTCGCGTGTTTGATCACGACCTGCTTCGGAGCGAGGTCGCGAACGAACGCGTCGATCGATTCGACGGATGGGTGGTTACGGAGTTCGACGTACCGCGTCGTACAGCCTGCGTCCGTAACGGCGGAAGCATCACCCGTCACGAGTTGGACGAAGACGCTGGCGGGATCGTCTCTGATCGAATCCAGGAGCCTGGCCGCACTTCCCGTAGCCGGCGTCTCTGGTCCGGCGATCGTCACCCCTCCTCGCTCGAGTACCGCCGCAGTTCGATCGAAGACTTCCGCCGTTTCGACCCCGGGAACGGTCAGTTCGAGAGCGTTGTATAGCTTCGCCGCCTGGCCGACGAGCGTGATCGGCAGCTCGCGCCCGAGTTCCGACGCGACGTGTCCCACCAGCGTCGCGTACTGGGTGCCGGTCAGTGAACTCGTCGCGACGACGACGCGCGAGCCCGCATACGCTCGCTCGAGAACCGTTTGTAACGAATCGTTGAGCCCGCTCGTGTACGACTCGTTCGTCGAGACGTTCAGAAACACGGCATCGATATCGAACGGATACGCCGTTTCCAGCCCGGGAAAGCCAGCACAGGGGCGGATCGTGAAATCGCCGGTCACCAGCAGGTGTCGGGTGTCGTCCCAGAGGTCCTGGCCGGTGGTCTGATCCCGAAAGCGGATCACGAAGCCTGCTGCGCCGGGTGTATGTCCCGCGGAGACGGGGACGACCTCGAGGCCGTGAAGAATGGACGTCCAGTCTTCGATCGGCTCGAGGGCAGTCAGGGCATCCGAAATATCCCCGAGATCGTTGTCCTTCTGTGCCTCCGGCAACGCGTGCTCGAGGATAGACGCCGTCGCCCGTGACGCGTAAATCGGTGCGTTGTGTCGCACGTTTTCCGCGAGTGTTCGGTAGTGATCTATGTGCGCATGCGTGAGAAGGATCGCGTTCAAGTACTCGTCGTCCGCGAGCACCGTATCGAGGTCGACACCGGAACCGGCGTCGACGAGAACACACGCGCGCGTCCCATCGTCGGTCGTAAATCGGAGGAGCGTCGACTCGTTTCCGTACCGGACGTTCGTATGTTGATACGATACACGCATGCTCTCGATTCCGTTTCCATCCTCCAATACTTGTATTTTATCAAACGAATTTGTTATAATGTTATATTTTGATCACGTAACTCGGTGGCGTCGAGCATCGGCGGCGGTCGAATCGGACCGTCAACGGCGAACGGGACCGTCGATGAGCGACTCGAGGCGGCTCAGCGAGAGCGGACCCACGTCGCACGAAACGGGCCCAACCCTCGAGACCGCCTCCTCTCTCGATGGTTCGAGCCCCCGTTCCGAAGTGTTCGAGTCGGTCGATTCCGGGGATCCGTCACCGCGCGCAGTCTCGACGATGGTCGAGCGACTCCCTCTCCGGTCGCACTCGAACTTACTCGGCGACGCCGACGATCCATCGCCACCGCTGTTCGACGGTGCCGTCGAGAGAGTCGAGGAGGTCCCGTGCCCTCGCCACGCGTTCCTCGATCGCGAGTTTCGGGTAGAGACGCGCTGCCATCGCCGGAATGGCGTGGAAGCGCCGTACTGACTCGGCCGTCGTCGCGAACCGCCAGGTGCCGGTCGTGACGGCGAACTCGTCTTCGAAGGCGGTTTCGACGTCGTCGACTCCGGCGGGTGATCGTGACTCTCGGGCGAGGCCATCGAAGATGTCCGTCCCGTCGGCGTCGGTCCAGCCGAGCGGTGCGACGGCGCCGACGACCCCGTCCGACCGGACGACCCGGGCAGCCTCTCGCGTCGCGACCGAAGGATCTGGAACGAGAAAGAGCGACGCGGTAAACGCAACCCCATCGAAGCACCCATCGACGAACGGCAGGGTATCGAAGTCGGCCTCGACCCGCGGCGCGGACTCGACTTCCCGTAGCATCTCGCGGCTAAAGTCCAGCGCGACCGTTCGTCGCGACCGGTCGGCAAAAATGCGCGTGCTCACACCCGTTCCGGCACCGGCATCGAGGACGGATTCGAACGGTCCGTCCGCTCGAGCCGACATTTCGGCGGCCAGAAGACGAGCGAGTGCGGTGAATCGACCGGTTCGTCGCTCGTAGGCGTCGTATGCGGAGACGCTATCATCGAAGTTCGTCCGGACGATAGATTTCATACGACCCGGAACGGACGGCGACGAAATATGTGTTCTCCTCGGTCGTCGACCGTCAGTTCGACGTCCCGTCCGTCGGCCGGTCCCACGTGCGTGCTTTTATTCCGTACGCCAGTCGACGCCGAATCGGGTCGTCGGACTATTAGAGGGTAAACAGGCCCGTCGCGTACATGAACAGCAGTCCGATAGCGAACCCCATCACGTTCGGTGCGGCTCGTATCGAGCCCGACCGACGCACGATATCACCGATGTCGAAGACGACTTGCAACAGTGCTCCGACCCCGATGGCGAGAAACAGCGTGTTCAACAGTGGCGATCGCGTCGAAACGCCGATCCAGCCGCCGAGGATGGCGGGTGAACCCGCGAGCAGGCCGAACGCGACGAAATGCGCGAGCGACGGACGGTTCCCGTCGGCGAGGGGGGCGACGATAACCGGCCCTTCGGTGACGTTGTGTATCATGAACCCGATGATGAGAAACATCCCGAGTGACGTCCGGCCGGTCGCGAACGCAGCGCCGATTGCGAGTCCCTCTGCAAGGTTGTGGAGGCCGATACCGAGCGCCGCGGAGTACGCGAGCGACAGCCGGGACTCTTCTTCGTCGTCCGTCAGCCAGTCCGTCACTGCCTGGAGCAGCAACCACGCCCCCGAGATGCCGAGCACGACGAGAAGCGGTCCGGAGTAGCCCGATGGAACCGACTGTGCGGTCTCGAACGCTTCGAACCCGCCGTCGAAGACGAGATAGCCGAGAACGCCCGCCGAGAACGCGAGCACGGCGTTGAGCCACTTCTCGCTCATCGTTTGCATGAAGGGGAACCACATGATGCCGAGCGCGATCGGGACGATCCCGATGAGGACCCCGATGACGGCGAGGGTCCAGACGACCTGTCCGGTCAACCCGGGCGAGGAATTCGCGGCAACGATGGTCGTGCCGAACGTCGCTCCGTTATCGGCGACGACCGTCACGCCGTAGTCGTACCCCTCCATCCACGAGTACGGGATTTCTATCGTAGCACTTTCCAACGGCTCGAGCGTCCGATCTCCGCCGGCACCGGTCATTTCGAACTGCCAATTCGCCTCGTCGACGTGGACCTGCGAGATCGTAACGGGTTCGGGGGCGTTGTTCGTGACGTGAAGACGAATCGTGTCGTCGTTGGGGAGGGTCGTGTAATCTATCGACACGTCGGGCAGCGGTTCGCCACCGTCCACTCCGGCGAGTGGCGTCGTCGCCACGAACCCGCCGATGACGAGGCCCAACAGGAGTATCGGAACGATGCCGATCACCCATCGCGGGAGGCCGAACGGCTGATTCGGTGACTGTGCGACGCCGCCGTCCGATTTCGGGTCCGTCGTCATTTAGTTCACCTCGAAAAAGCTCATCCAGCCGAGTTCGGCGAACTCGGACTGATGGGCGTGGAACATGTACAGTCCCGGTTCGTGGTTGCTGTAGTCGAATTCGAGGATTCCGCGCTGTGCCTGACACATCAACACCGTGTCGATGGTTTTCCGATTCGGGAACAGCGTCGTGCCGGCGTCGTAGTAGTCGAAGAACTGCGAGTGGCAGTGAAACGAGTTCACGAAGTCGAACTCGATCGTGTTCAGGAGGTGTACGCGCTGTCGCTCGTTGCCGTCGATCTCGATGGGGTGTTTCGTCTCGCCGGCCTCCCACTCGCCGTTGTACGCATCGGTCCGCGCCGGTGCGTAGCAGAATCCCCGCGTGTTGACGCCGTAGACCTCGTTATCACCGTCGAAGTTGGTATCGAACCCGTTCATGACCATGACCATCTCGTCGATGCCGTCGAAGCCCTCTGGACTATAGTCCGCGTGCGAGATCATGTTTCGACTCCGCGCCCGCTCGGCGGCCATCTCGCGTACCTCGTCCGTGATCGGGCCGTGATAGTCGATGTACTGCCGAGGGTTCTCCCTGACGTTCTCCGGCTTCGGGTCGACGATCATGCTTCCATACATGCCCCGGTGAACGTGGGCCTTCAGGGGGAGCATGTGGCAGTGATAGAGGTGGGTCCCGACCGGCTGGGCCTGCCACTCGTAGGTGAACGACTCGCCGCTATCGATGAGTCCCGGGCCGTTCTGTGGTATCCCGTCCATGCGCGGGTTGAGATTGCGGAGATGCGGATGGATCGTGTGGGCCATGTCCGGAAACCCGTTCGTGAAGTTGACCCGAACCAGATCGCCTTCCTCGACGCGGATGGTCGGCCCTGGCACTTGCCCGTTGAACGTCCACATCGGGAAGGTGATACCCGGAAGGATTTCCTGTTCGACCGGAACCGCGACGAAATTAAACTCCCGAACGGTTTGGCCGTTTTCTTCGTAGACGCCGGCGTTCAGATTGTAGTCGTTTTCACCGAATCGTGACGGACGCTCGTTCGTCGAATCTCCGGTGTTGAACTCCCGCAGGAAGCCGTGGGGGTCGAACTGCTCCTCGGTGTAGGTTCCGGGCGCGCCGAACCCCATCGTTTCGTCGTTCGAATCTCCGGTGTCATCGTCCGACCGAGTCGCGCCCGTGCCCGCGATCGCGGAGCCGCCTGCGATAGCGAGTCCGCCGAGGACCGCCCGCCGAGAGACGCCGTCGTGATTTTTCACCGAGTCAACCAACCGCTCCTCGAGACCCCGGGTAACTGTTCCCGCGTCGTCTTCGTGTATCGCCGAGTCGGATTCCTGTCGATCGCTACTCATTCGTGTGAACGAGTATCGATGGGGGAGCAAAACATATAGTAGTTTCTATCAAATTTGTAATTTAGGCCTCTCTAAAACACGGATATTCCCCTCACAATGGCGTCTGTGGTACCGTCTATCGAAACGAGTTTTCGAATATCTCACAAAAATTTTGTCGCAGTACGAACGTCAAATTATCCCGGGTGGGAGCAGTCCAGTACCGTCTCGCTCTTCACCGTCTCCACCGGCGCACCGACCTCGACGGATCCGTCAGAAAAAACGCGAGAGCGAAACGTGAGGAAGCTCCGCCGATAGCAGGCTCTCGGGGCCCGCACTGTGGACGCTTCGGGCACCGGTCAGTTCGGGTTCGACGGTCCGGCCTGGCGGTTACGAGGTACTGCCCCGCCGACGGATACCGTCTGCTCACCGATCCCGCTTTCTCACACACGGAAAACCGTATCGCACGCGAACCCGATGCTTCTATCCGCGTCGATGGCTGCGGCGGTGTGGTTCACTCGAGCGCGGCGATCAGCAGGAACGTCTCCGGCCTGACCGCTTCGAACACGATGTGGAACCCGTGGTCACGGAGTTCGGTTGCCGCTTCGTCGGCGGTGTATCGCTCGTCGAGTGGCGGACCGTGGTCCCCCGATCCGGTCGCCGCCCAGTCGAGGACGACGAGTCGTCCCCTCGGCCCGAGGACTCGGTCGATTTCGGCGAGCGCATCGTCCCCTGCGAACTCGTGATACGTCATGGTCGAAAACGCCGCGTCGACGGAGTCGGTGTCGAAGGGGAGGTCGCTCACGTCGGTCGTAACGAGGTCGACGTTTTCGGGGACGCCTTTCTCGCGATAGTACTCGTGCATTTCCTCCTGCAGGTCGACTGCGTACACGTCGCCCGCGTGCGGCGCGACGTCGTCGGTGTAGAACCCGGTCCCGCTGCCGAGGTCCGCGATGGTGTCAGTCGACGCGGGCTCGAGTGCCCACAGCAGCTCTTCGGCCGAAAGATAGCGGTAGCGTTGGCCCGCTCGCTCGAGTTTGTCGGCCCCTGACGCGTCGAACGTGTGGTGTCCCATTAGTGGAGGTTTTCGAAGGCGTCGTCGACGAGTTCGCCGGTCGTTGCGATGATATCGTTCATCTCGTCGCCGTCCGGTGCCATGCCGACGAGGCGGGCGATTCGCATGATCGAGACGTGATAGACCCGCTGCTGTCCGGGTTCTTCCTCCCAGATGACGACGTTACAGGGGAACAGCGCGCCCAGTTCCCCGTCGCTGGCGTCGAGGGCGCGGTCGGCCACCGCCGGGTTGCACGCGCCGAGGACGTAGTAGGGGTCACGGTCGGCGTCGACCTTTTCGTTGAGCAACTCCGACGGGGAGAACTCGACGGGAATTCCGAATCCGGCCTCGGTGAACACCTCTCGGACGTGTTCGACGGCCGGTTCGTGGTCCATCTCGAGCGTCGTCTGCGTCGCCCCGATGTCGTCCGGGTCTATCCGGGTCGGATCGATAGGAAGTGTCATTCGTGTATAGTAGTGGGTTGTCCAAGCAAAGTCCTTTCGGCACGTGATCTCCGGCGGCGATTTCGAGGCGGTACGAGGGGTGCTCGAGCGGGTGGACCCGGGACCGCGGGTCCCAGCCTGTCGATGCCGACTTCGCGGTGCGGTCGGCCCGAAACGATATGTCACTGGTTACGAAACAATACCGTGGCCGGCTGGCGACCCGGCCGCAGGGAATCACAGGGACTCGCACAGTCCTTCGTACAGTATCCCTGTCGGGTGCGTGCGTTCGACCGACGTCTGGCGCGGTTTCATCGCTCTTCTGCTCTGTCGTGGACCCGTCTCAGGGACCGGAGATTCCTCGGCGACCGAACGCCGACCGGGTGACCGAAAACCCGCTCCGTTCCGAGGAGTGGGCGATGAACTGCGTGGGTCGTCACGAGAAACTCGGCACCGTTTCCGACTTATCCGACGCGAAGCGACTCGCCGGGGTCCAGTGGAACGGGGTCCGGCACCCCTTCGGCGTCGGCCATCGCTTCGAGGAACTGTTCCCGCTCGTCGTTTACGAAGTGCATCGGCACGGCGCGGTCCGCGCCGAGCCACCGCGTCGCCAGAACGGCTTCTTCGGTCGAGAGTTCGCTGATCCGGAGCGTGATCGGGCCATCGGACGCCGCGACGGCGTCGAACGCCTGCCCGACGCCGACGAGAACGACGTCCGGCTCGTGGAGGTCGCCGTAGGTTTTCAGGTCTCGAAAGATGGACGTATCTCCCATGTGGTAGACGCTGTCGCTGTCGGCTCGGAACAGGAACGAAAGCGGCACGCCCGAGACGAACTCGTCGCGGGCATCCTCGTACGAAATGTGGCGAGTCTCGAGGATACGAACACTGATATCTCCGATCTCGGCTTCCATTCCCCAGACGGCCGACGTGATCTGATCCGCGGGAACGCCTTCGGCACGAAGAGAGCGCGCCGTCGCGGGTTCGGTGAGCACCGGAATCCCGTCGTCGCGTGCCAGTTCGGCCGCATCGCCGACGTGGTCGAATGCGGCGTGGGTCACGCAAATGGCGTCGGGATGCTCGCGTTCGAGTACTTCCCGGGCGTTCCAGGGACACTCCTCGTTTTCGGTGAGATACGGATCGACCAGGACCGTCGTGTCTGGCGAAGCGATCGAGAACGCCGCGTTCCCGTAGAACGTCACGTCGAGCATACGACGTGGTCGATACCGGTGCCTAAATAGTTGAAGGGGTGTGCCTACCCGTGCGATGGTACTGACAGCGACTCGAGGGGAACACGGAAAACGCCGACAGGGGCCGGCGTCGGTGCCTCCATCCCTCAGGTGGTGTGTCGAAGAGGATGGGTTCCGGGATCGGGTGACAGTGTGGCTAGTGGCTTCACGTTGGAACGATCCCGGCGTCGGCGAGGTATGTCTCGGAGCAGATCGGTACGGTGGGTCTACGACCGAATCCTTCCCCCTCGCCATCCGGTGGTACCCCGGGCGGTGGTATAACACTGATCGCCAACTATGCGGCATTGTTCAGAGAAGGCTGTTTCAGAGGGATACATAGCTCTGAAACCACTTGTCGGCTGTTTTCGGATCGGCGTTTCTGAAGCAGTTGCCGAACTGGTCGGTGCGGCGTTTGATCTCCTGGAAGCGGCGTTCGACACCGAAATTCTCGAGGACTCGAACAGTATCAGTAAGCGACCAGGCAAATACAACTGGAGACTGAGGCCCATCAGTTCGCGCGGTGTCGCTCCGCGGAGCGACTCCGATCCGTGACTCGCTCGAGCGAACGGATCAACACGCGGCGGCCAGCATCGTGGCCTTCTGACGAAATCGACCGGTCCTTAATTGATAGCATACAGGAAGCTATAAGTAACTACCACTGATGTACGAAATTAGTGGCGCAGTACCGCCAATTTGCGTAAAATTGGCCGGGTGGACCAACACCCGACCTGCGTCCCATGCGTTCAGGGACAATGTATATTCGAACACCGACCTACGAAACCGTTTCGGTAGTACCGACTAAACAAACCAGCGTCGATCGTATCTTCCCGGCTGTCGACGCGGATGTCGAGATTCTCCTCACTCTGGCGCTCGAGACGTCAGGGCCTGCATCGGTAGAGAATTCGTTCACCGACGTTTCGGCGGAGGTCGGTCGCGCATGACGGCCGACTCGCACGAGTTTTTGCGAATTCGCCTCGAAGAGGTCCGCGGCGAGATCCTGACGCTCGACGGCCAACTTCCCGATCCGATCACGATGCGGCCGGCGATCAAGAACATCGACGAGACGATCGAGTTGTTCGAGCGGATCGACGCCGAGGATGCCGGTGATTCGGCGGAATCCGAGAGAGCCAGTCGGGGAATCGGGGCCGATGACTGACTCGAGCACCAGTCCGGCCACCGTCGCGAGCAGCGCCTGAGGACCACCCACCAAATCGCGACTTTCCCATCGGTGCTTTCACCACGTCCGCCCGGCCGCCGTCAGTGGTCACGATTCCGACGTTCGCCTCGAGGCGGTTCGTCTGCCCCTCGAAAGAGCGATAGCGCCGTGGCGGTAGGCGCAGCCTCCGCATTCGATTCTGCCGACCGAACCACGAACCTCGAGATACTGCGAGCCGATTCCAACCGATCCTGCCGTTCACATCAGAATTCCATGACAGCCGATAGTCCTGCCGACGACGCACCGACACATGACCGACTCGAGCAACTCGAAAGCCGAATCGACGACCTCGAGACCGAAAACGAAAGCCTCGGAGAGACGATCGACCAGCAGGCCGACCGCATCGATACTGTCGAAGACGAACTCGAGACGGTCGAAGCCGAGAACGAACGACTCAGAGATGCAAACGAAACGCTCAGGGACGCACTCGAGAAGTGCAAGAACGAGAGCGAGTCGCTCCAGCAAGCGCTCTCTCGCGTGAAGGCGATCACCGACGCGGCGCTGAAGAAAGCCGGCGCGAACAAGGACCGGATTGCCGAGCTTCAATCCAGAGAACTCGAGAAAGGTGCCCATCTCCACGCCGAGTCCGTCGATCCCGGTGCACTCGAGGAGCGAATCGATTACCTCGAGCGGTTCACGAAGGACGGATCGACGTACGTTCGACTCCCCGATTCGGCTGATCCGCTCGATCGCGACGGACCAGTGGCGCTGGCTCACGGTGACCTCCTGCCAATTCAGCAACTCGCCAGGATGGACGACGACATGCTCCGGTCGATGACCAACTCGCTTCCGTCCCGACTTGCTGCGAAACTTTGGCGAGCACGGACCGATCCCGGCGTCGGTGATAATCCGTGGCGAGAGGGCTGCAAGGGTGTCCGCGAGTACGTGAAAGCCAGCGACATGAAGCACTGGATCCGACGGCAGGAAACGGGTGTCAGCGACGCCTACGCGAAGAAGCTCGTCTCGCGGACGATCGATGCCCTGCTCGAGTTGTCGAAGAATCGGCTGGCGATTCGCAAGCGGACCGAACGCAAGAACGGACTGTCGTACACGGAACGCCGTGTCGTGTTGAAAGCCGATGCGTCGATCCCGGGTGAAACCACGCGGACCGAGGGGACACAGGAGACTGCTGGCGTCCACGGACAGGGGTAACCATGGACGCTATACACTGCCCGACCGGGCAATAATCGGGTTACTGGACCACGGTTCGACTGTGTCGGCGGTTGTGCTTGCCGTCTCCTTACTCGTGGGTCTCTCGCTCGAGCGGTCGTCGGCGGTGCGTGCTCGAGACGTGGCGTGAACTGTTTCCCGAGGACAACAGGTGTCTCGCGCTGCTGGCTTCGCTTTTCTAACTCGGAGTTAGTCGTCGTGACGTTGCTCGAGGCCATCCTCTGAGCGCAGAACACGTAGATCTGATTCTCTTCGAGGTCTCTCCGAAGGGTTCGTCGTTCCTCTGAATCACAATCGAAAGAACGACGTTTCAACAAGACCCGGTTTTTGGCTTCAACGAGTTCGGAGTCATTCGGTCTCTACTACCGGAACGTCGAAGTCCGGATAGTAGATTCGCGGTTCATCCGGCGAGGGGTTTGTCGGAACTGTGGTCAGGTCCCCTTTCCGCGCGCCAACGGCGAGCACCATGGAGTCGAGGATGTCGTCTCTGCGGACCTCCTCGAGGAGGTATTCCTCGCGTGCATCCCGATAGCGTTCTTCGGCGTCCTCGAGTTCGTCACTGAGCAACTTCATCCGGAGGCCGCGACCTCGGTCTGAGGACTTTGAATAGGCGATCGGTTGACCGTTCAACGTGGCGAAACAGAGTTCGGGGTGACTCTCGCGTACCACCCCATCGTAACGTTCTCCAACAACGTCGGCGACCTCCAGGATCTTTGGACCGATACTGTGAGCTTGTTGAGAGAGCCCGTTGCCAATCTTGTCGCGATGTTCGTCACTCGCCTGCTGGTAGTCAGAGTGTTCAGCCGCGGTTCGACACGGCGGGTAGAAGACCGAGAGGCCTCGGCTACCGAGGAGATCACGAGCGTCCTCATCACATCGGCGTCGCTCGTCTTTTGGAAGTCCGATGGGGATATCGACGAGAATACGATCTGCTTCAGCGTAGAGATCGTTGAGTTCCTCGAACGCTTCGTAGGTTCTCGTTCTGACGCCGTCGGCATCTATCACTGTCGCAAACCACCCAACAGGGCAGGCATCGACGCCGACGACGGTCTTATCTTGTGCGGACATACGCTCTCATAGCCGGGGGGACAGTTAAAACCAGAAAGACAATCGCCTCCATTTCCGCGAAGACGCCGAGCAACTGGAACAACGCGTTCTGATAGGGGTCGGTTTCGTTGGGGCGTAGGGCCAGGCCCTCGATACCGACGATTTGTCCCGCCGGAATACGGCTCCTGAGCAGGGAGGTGTGCTGCAAGATACAACCTCTGTATCGGTCACGCGGGTCACGACAGAATATGGGGGATCGATAGCGCTCGTGCAAGATACACAATGTGTATCTCGGATAGAACTGCCAGTTCTAGACTTCGTTTCGATGGGTGACTACCCGGAGGCGGATTTCGGAAGGCGAAGCGTGAGCAGGATCACGACGGCCAGTACTGCGGCTAATAACAGGTATCCCTCGTCGAAATAACCCCGATCCGCGATTGCACCAAAGAGGACCGGGCCGGTAGCTCCGATAATCGCGGTTATCGTTCGGACGATACCAAGCCCGGTACCTCTGATCTCTGCGGAAAATGCATTGGCTAAGAAGGATTGGGTAATAGCCCCTGAACCAAGCATCGTACTCACTATTGCAGTAATACCGACGAGTGCCCAGACTCCCTCGATAAACGGGAGCAATCCAAGACCAACGACGGGTCCAGCTAAGACGATCACGAGTGCACTTCGCATTCCGATTCGATCATACGCAGCACCAGCCAGTGGTTTGACGACGACCCCGAAGGCGAAGAAGGTGCTGAACAGCAACCCGGCTGTCGATGACGACAACCCTTTCACTTCGACCAGATACGTCGGGTAGAGTCCCGTAAACGATTGCCAGATCAAGAAGAACAAGATGAGGATAATCGTCACGAACCCCAGGTTTGATTCACGAAGTTCGGAGAAAATCAGACGTGCACGTTCGGCAGAGAGGGTATCTTCCCCGTCGTCTGCTTGTTCTTGAACCGGTAGTGCCACCACGATCCCGATCCCAACTACGAGGAGAAGTGGGATCAGAAAACTCAACCCCGCTTGCCAGGTGACCATTACCGCAAGCACACCCGCAATCGGGGGGAGGATCGTTTGTCCAAGGTCGCCCGTGGCCATCGTGACGCCGAGAGCACTCCCTATCCGATCGGGATACATGTGCGAAAGGAAGGTGATTCGGGCAATGGGATAGAGGGATTGTCCGAGTCCGACTATCCCTGTTGCGGCAAACAGGATACTCGCTGATGGGGCGGTAACTACAAGGATGAGCGCAAATCCGACGATGACCGCACTTCCAGCCATGACGATCCGCTCGCTGTATCGATCGGCGAGGATGCCGCCCGGTAATTGACCGACCGCCGAACCAAGCCAGAGAATCGTTATGAGTAGTCCGGCGATTGTGAGACTGAGGTCGAACGAATTACGAAAGTACGGGAGAAGGACGGGATAGATCATCCGTGTTCCAAGGAGTAACCCCCACCCACTCGCAATCGTAACAAGTGACGGTCCTTTGCCTCCTTGCCACAGTTCCTTGCCTTCTGTTACAACAGAATCGATGATAGCCATTTAGGAGGTCTTTGCTCGAGAGTTTCCCAATACGCTAATAACTGTTTATACACGAGCTTCAGGACTCCACTAATGGCTACTGGGTGAGTGGGTCCGTAACGACATCTATAGTAGTCTTTGAAAGTCTGCTATAGATACTTACCGCTGACCGGGACTTCAAACTAGAATTTTGAATCCTCACGGTCGCTGGTGCGTTCGATGAATCGATACCGTGGCAAGCTATCCGTCCACTTTCGTCAATATTAGTGCAGTATCGTGTCTAATGAGACAGCAATTGTCCGCCCCACCGTGTCACCAGATTCCGTAGTATGGGTCCGACATTCCCCTCTATATCCCGACTCTGTCACGAAGACCGTCCAACCAACTTCTATTCATTTTAGAAATCCCCGAAATTACTTTTCAACTTCGGTTGAAGTTCAATGCCGTTGTTTTGTCGTACCAGCAACTGAATGATTGATCAAAAGCGGCCACATGGATTTTAAATCCCCTCCCCCCGAGGTGAGACTGCCCCTTCTAGGAAGCCGCGTGAGGCACAGAAAGGACTACTCTGTGCGTGCAGATTCCTCTTCTGTGGCGCACCTTCCAGTGCGCACGCCATCCTACCACCAAGTCAGTTATCAAGTTTTGGAATCTATAGAATATTTTACTTGGTAATGAAACGCCGACAGGGGTCGGCGTTGGAGTCGCCCATTTCTTGTGCGATATGGCAATGTTGGGTTCCGAGATCGGGTGACAATGTGGCTATCGGCTTCACGATGGAACGATCTCGGGAGGGCGAGGGTGTATGTCTCGAAGCCATGGGTTGTGTCGGGGTAGCGACTGAACCGACCTCCTCGCCACTTGGTGGTTTGGGATCACACCCCATTAGCTTGTTGGCCAACCGATACTATCGGGTATGGTCGATTGCTATCGATGGTGACAACAATACACGTAACTACCGGAAGCATCCGTACCACTTTCGGTAGAGCGATAGCTCGTTACCTATTCTCCAAGAGTTACGATTCTAAATAGACGAAACGGGCCCTCCAATTCGAACTCGAGAATCGTCTCCCGAAAGTCCGCAGGAAAGACGCTGAAGAGAAGATGGTCCGGAAGGACCGGTTTCACTAAGAAAGGGACCACACCATTGAGCGTGTCTTCCCACATCGGACTGTCGCCTTACTCACGAAAAAGCCCGAGTACGCTCACCCTCGAGAACGGCTCGAAGTAGTCGGACGAATCCGCAATCGCAGGGAGTTACGGAGGTAGGAGTATGACAGCGACCGGCGAGTTATCAGTGGTGCTACTCAGTACGTCACCACGCTCGTCGGTCGCACTTTGACAGAGAACCTCATACAGCTTGAAGGATGGGGATCGTTTCGCGGTTGCCTGGATCAGAGCGATAATATAGTCCTAAGTCTCTAATATTTTATATTATATTAAATGCGATGATATAATAAAATCGAACGGTGAATGAAACTACTAGCATCAGTAGAATCCGCCCTACTGACACGATATCACACCTTCTGGGAGGCGGAATACGTGGTACAGTGCGGGTCCAAAACAGCAAGAAAGAACAAACAAGTTGCAATGACGATTACCGGGAAACTACGCTCGAATCGAACTCCCCCACTAAATTCACTACTGCCGCGTCACTCGAGGAAGGCTGTCGGTACGCAATCGAGTATCGAAGATAGTCACGCCGGTGCAGCGTCTGAGGAGTGGTGGCCGACTGGAAGACCGATATCGATCTCGTCGGCCTCGTTGAAACCCATAATCGACGACGATTCTCAGGCGTCGTGCTGAATACACAGCGCGAATGTCGCACGAGATCGAACCCGACCTGCGAAGGTGGTGATCGGTCAGTACAAGCGAACGAGATAACATGCACGTATGTTTACTCATGAGACACATCTGCAGTCAAATAGAATTTTCAACGGCGTGATCCCACCAGATACCATATTTTCACCGGATAGCTTTATCATGCTGCTTGATGCCGTATCACACGGTATTCGTCAATGACACAAGAATGGACCATCAAAGGAGATTACGTTGAAGCCTGCAACTGCGATGTTGCATGCCAGTGTGTATGGATGGAATCGCCGGACGATGACGTCTGTACCGTCTCACTGGCGTGGCATATTGAGGAAGGAAGCTACGGCGACGTCGACCTGAGCGGGGTAGATGTCGGCATGCTCATCTCGACGGATGAGGGGGTCATGTTCGCACCCGAGACGGAGTGGGACATCGTGTTACTCCTCGACGAGACAGCCAACGACAGCCAGCGCGAGGCGCTCGAGGATATCTACTCCGGCCGCGCCGGTGGCATCTGGGCACCCGTCGCTGACACGCACGTCCGATCCGCCGACGTTACAACCGTTCCGATCAGCTTCTCGCGGGAGGGGACGGATTTCTCCGTCGAGATTGGGGACGCCATCGAAATGGATGCGAGCGGTGCGGTCGGATTCAACGAGGAGGTCGGTACGATCTCGCCTCACCCACTGACGAAGAGTACGGAAGTACAGACCGGAAAGTCAACCACAGCCACCGTCTCCTACGACGACCAGTTCACGTGGGACGTCTCCGGAAACAACGCCTATCTCGGCGACTTCGAATTAGCGAACTCCTGAGAGCGGAAGGACAGCGATATTGTCAATCAATCATGGGGACACATGACTCATTTCGGGATCGAATTACCCACCGGCGCATCCCGATTATCGCGGTCGTTACCTATGTAATCGCGCTGTTGGCGTGGGCGGCAGTCATCGGTCGCTGGCTCCCGATGCCCGGCGGACAGATGGGTATGGAAATTCACATGTCCGACCCGGGAGCACCGGAAGCGATGGCGCTCTCGAACGGGTTGACTGGTATCTGCCTGTACCTGTTCATGTGGGGGGTTATGATGGTCGCTATGATGTACCCGTCGTCGGTCCCGCTCTTCCGGCTATACGCCGAGACACTTGAAGGGACGACGACCGCGGGTAAAGCAATGCGAGTTGGGGCATTTATCGGGACGTATGCACTCGTTTGGACGGTAACAGGAGTTGTCCCGCTTGTTGTCAATGTGCTGGTGCCGATCGTCAGCCTCGCGAACGCCCATGGCGGGCTCTTAATGGGTGGGTCGTTGCTACTCTTATCGGGGTACCAGCTCTCACCATACAAGTACCGATGTCTGCGGTATTGCCGGTCACCGCTCGGATTCCTTCTGGGCCACTACCGGCCGGGGGTGCGTGGTGCCGTCCGAATGAGCTGGCAGTTCAGTGTCTTCTGTGTTGGGTGTTGTTGGGCCCTGTTCGCATTCATGGTGATCGTGGGCTCGATGAATATCGTCTGGATGGCGCTCATCGCGGTTGTGCTCTCGCTCGAACGGACGGTTGCGTGGGGTGGGCGACTGGCACGTGGGGTTGGTATTCTTGCTGGTATTGGCGGCAGTGTTGTTATTTTAATCTCACTGGTCTAGGACGGCCTTTCGTCTGATAAGCATACTACCTGTACTTGTCACGAGTTTCGTGAGCCGTTCAGAATAAAGAAACAGAGCACCGATCTACCGATATCGTCGCGACTGTGATCTCGTTTTTTGTCCCAGGGATGGGTGCGGGGCGGTCGAACTGCCCCGAGATAGCGAATGACCACTGAGCGACAGCACCCACAAGATCGTGGTATTGACCGAACACCAACTCACCGACAGCCCACTGAACCACCCTAGTCTGGCCTCGAGTTGCGCGTTCCGACCGATCGGTGTCGAGAGTCACTCATTTCGTTCGTCGAGTGTGTTCTCGTCGAACTCACGCATGCAGACGTCGGTGCCGAGTATCGATCGTCGAACGTTTGGGGAGTCAACCAAACCCAGTACATCGCCGCCGAGACGACTGGTCAACTCTTCAGGAAGCACCATTATGATGAACGGCTTGGCTGGCACGAACAGACGATGTCTCGCCAGGACGTCCGTGAGGAGCTGATCAACCGCCTCGCACGGCCAGCGTCACTGGCGACGAATCAGAGTCATCCCTATCCTGTTGATGAACCAGATACGTTCAAAGTGAAGCCAACGTGGTAACTGCGAACAGGCTCACAGACTGGCGAGAGGTAGCCATCAGCTATCAATATAACCTTCCGTTGTTCATTCTTCATTGTAGTACAATCTTTGCCAGAATGAGTCGTGAAATTATGGAGAATACAGAAGGAGTGATACGGACACCCGGCCTCATCTACTCAGGAAACTATTCCTCGAAGTAAGAATTATATCGGTAGCCACGCAAGATCGAGTATGTCCAATACAGAGTCTCCAGATGGCCCCCCATTCTTTGAGGATGCGTTTCGTGACGACGATGTTGAACAGCGCATCTACGGGACGATCCTTCGGACCCGCGAGCCTGCAACGGCGAGCGCTATCGCAGAGCAAGCCGAGTGCGACCCAAAGACCGCTCGAAAATATCTAGGCTGGTTCAGCGACCTCGGGATCGTCACGCGCCACGACGGCCATCCGACGACCTACGAGCGCAATGATGCATACTTCCAGTGGCGGCGCATCAACCAACTTGCTGCCGAGCACACCGTCGACGAACTCCAAGAGCACGTCCGCAACCTCACGACACGGATTACCGATTACGAAGAAACGTACGATGCCACGACACCGGCAGCTGTCGACGCTGTCGATGCTGCAGAGACGAGCGACGAACAGACAATCGACGATGTGTATAGCGACCTTGCCGACTGGGCGACCGCTCGAGATGAGCGCAAGCGCTACGAACGCGCCCGTCAGCAACGCGCTGGCGCTGAGACCGACCAAGCATCCGGGTAATCCCATCGATGACGCCGCCTGCAGGAGATGGACGTAGCCCTGCCCCTATCGACCACCCAGTTCTCGAGTTTCTCCAGACACGTCTCCAAGCCACAGCACAGGCCGCTCGAGCGACGATCACGGATTCGAGTGGACATCTTGAACTCCGTGTAACACTCGCACCATCGTACTATCCTGAAACCGTAGCGGAGGCGAGTCTCACTGTTCGCTGGTACACGAACGACGACTTCAAAATCCATTACCGAGAGGTGCATCCTGATCACGCCTGGGAGTGCCGGTGGGACCGGCATCCGAACCCTCACAATACGCGAGACCACTTTCATCCTCCGCCCACTGCCCCGACACCCGGCGAGGACAGTTCGTGGCCAAGCGATCATCGGGATGTACTGCGGCTCGTCCTCGATAAGATCGAAGAACGAATTACCAGGTTGTGGGACGAGTGAGCCATCAGTGATGGCAGTTTTTCTGCGCCAAAGTGGATTCACCCACTTCCAACGTTGACATCTTGTACGTGATCGCCGGCCAAGACGAGCCCCATGGCCTCGCGATCGAAGGCGAAAAAGGCAAACTCGAGGAGTACTACCTGAACGAGATCCATCACGAACAGCAGTATCCGAATCTCGATACGGTCGTCAACAAGGAACTTGTCGAAAAAGGACAACTCGACAGGCGCACAAACTACTACGCGATTACAGACGAGGGAGAGCAAGCAATCAAGGATCGGCGTGAGTGGGTATCACAGTACATCGATTAAACCGCGATCAGAATTGGTCTGTGTTTTTGTCTCAGTCCTCAAACAGAGCAGTACAGAGCGTGAATTTCCTGATAGTGAGTATCAGGATCCGTATGAGAATTTGTCATGGGTTAGCGGAGAACCGAAACTATAGCCCGGTTGAATAGGAAGTCCGGAGTTGAAATGTCGTGGTATATTCTGATACTCGCCGGGCTGTTCGAAATCGTTTGGGCAGTCGGACTCGAATACTCTGATGGATTCTCGAAACCGTGGCCCACACTTGGAACCATCGTCGCTCTCGTCGCCAGCATGATTCTGCTGGCACAGGCTGTCAAAGATCTTCCTGTGGGGACAGCCTATGCAGTGTGGACAGGTATTGGAGCTGTTGGAACTGCTTCGCTTGGAATCGTGCTGTTTGATGAACCGGCCACTCTCACTCGGATCGCATGTATCGGCGTGATTGTCGTCGGTATCGTCGGACTCCACCTTGCATCTGGAGGCCAGTAACTCGTTACTCGTTATCGCGATCTAGAAAGCCCCTGGCACGCTCGAGTCCCGCGCCTGGCGAGACGCAGGCGTCTCGCTGCCCTTCGTTCGTTTCACTCGTGAAGGCCTCGCTGCGCTCCTCTCAGGTTTGCGGTGCTTGCGTCGGCGGGGTTCCTCGAGCGTGTCAGCCCCTTTCAGACCCACCCACGTGGATTGATCGGGATGCTATTGCGTTGGTTACTCGCTCTTGGGTATCGGCCCGCCCCGCTCGCCGCGTGCCGCCCTCCGCGTCGCTCGCGACCGACCATTCCAGGCTGCGGTTCGCTCCTGGCGTCGCTCACCGTTCCGGGCTAAAGTGAATCTGATCTCGGCGCCAGCAGTAAGCGCGTTTTCGGTTGTGCCCCTCGCGGGCCGGACGCGAGAAACGGCTTAAAGCTGGCCGCTCGCTCCGGGCGGGTCGCCGAGGCGCTCACACCGTTCGCGCCTCGCTTTGCTCGGCAGGGCGCCGCGCGGTGCTGGTTGGGGCACCACATTCGGGCGCGCTCTCGCTCGCGCCCCACAGGGTCGCTCGCGAAGGCGCGAGTGCAGCACGAACTGACCGGAGAATGTTGCGGTCTGTGATCGCTCACTGCAGGTACGGATATTGATCGGGAATCCAGAGATAGTCATCCATCTCCCACTATCGTCGTGGCGTGAAATTATCCTCGAGTCTCGTCACTGTATTATGTCGAACGCTCGAGTGCGAACGTGTGAGATGGTTCCAATCGCTGCTGTGGGCCACTCGGAGAGGCACGAGCTATGAGCGAAGAGACAATCCACACGACGTCAGTATCGGACTCTCAACCGCTGCGGGCAACGCGTCGAAGCGCACTTCGCGGGGCAGGTCTCGCCGGAATACTCTCGCTAGCCGGCGGCAGCGCCACTGCCAGCCAACAGTCCTCGGAAGCAAACGCCCAGCAGACGGACCAGCAGTCGTCAGCAGATGGCGAGTCGATCCCAGTGACATGGGAGAATTACCCACGCGCCAACTGTCATGCTTCATTCCAGGCAACCGTCGACGAGGGCGGGTTCGGACAGCTCTATAATTTCAGAGATATAACGCCAGTCAGCGAGCAGTTGGACGTCGAGGCAAATCGTGACACGATTTACTCACTCGGGGTGTTCGATCTGACCGAGCCAGTCACCATCACGCTCCCAGACAGTGGTGACCGCTACCAGTCAATGAATGTCCAGAACGAGGATCAATATGTGAAGCTGACAGTCACCGAACCTGGCACGTACACGATAACACAAGATCTGGTCGGGACTCGGTATGCTGGCGTCCTGATCCGTACGTTTGTTGACCCGAACGACCCGGACGATGTAACGCAAGTCCGGCAACTCCAGGATGAGATTGGCGTCGAACAAGCATCGGCTGGCTCCTTTGAGATTCCCAACTGGGAGCAACGATCATTCAACCAACTCGACGACGCGCTCACGACAGTCTTTACCACGCTCGAGAACTTTTCGGGCGCGTATGGTGACGTCGATCAAGTCGACCCCGTGAAATTTTTCGTCGCCAGTCCGTCGGGGTGGACCGGCCCCCCGCAGCCGTCGGAAGCGCTCTTCCTCCAACGGATTCCCACCCAGAATGATGGCACAACGCCATACACACTCACCGTCGACGAAGACGTCCCCGTCGACGCGTTCTGGTCAGTCACCGTCTACAACCGTGACCTCTACCTCGAGGAGAACGAGTACGACGCGTACTCGGTCAACAACGTGACTGCAGAGCCGGACGACGACGGCAGTGTCACGATTCACTTTGGCGGCGACCCCGATCAGCCGAACTTCATCTACACGCCAGAAGGATGGCACTATATCGTCCGACTCTATCAACCACGCGAGCCAATCATCAACGGGAGCTATCAGTTCCCCGAGGCCGAGCTGGTCGGGTGAAATCACCAACAACGGGAGTTGCGATAAGCAAAAGGTGAGTCACAGTGTCAAAAGATCTAAAAGAACGGCTTAGCCAACGGTTTTCATCCTCTCTTCCGGTACTGGAGTGGCTTCCGCAGTACGATAAGTCGTGGCTCCGTCTGGATATCGTCGCGGGAATCACCGTTGCAGCGGCAGTCATTCCCGAGGGGTTGGCGTACGCATCGCTGGCAAACTTGCCACCGGAGACTGGCTTGTACGCCGGGTTGATGGCCGCCATCGCGTACCTTTTTCTTGGCACCTCCCGGCAGGTCATGGTGGGACCGACCTCGGCGCTGGCGATCCTGCTCGCAAGTGGTGTTGGGGCAGTCGCTGGCGGAAGCAGCGCTTCATACGCGTCGCTTGTCATTATTGCTACAATTCTCGTCGGTGTCTTTGCAGTTATCGCGTGGGTGTTTCGGTTGGGATTTCTCGTCCACTTTATGTCGGAATCGGTACTCACGGGGTTTTCCGCCGCGATACAGCAGAGCAACCTCGAAACTCAAGCGAACTCTCACCAGCACAGCGGCTCGAAGCACCAAGCACACGATTTATTGACGCCAGCATCGCGCCGATCAACGATATGGACGCGCTGCGAGCCTGCATCGCCTACGAAAATCAGCACCAACAACGCATCCCGATTCTCCGCCAACTCGAGAAGCGGACCAACGAACTCCGTTCGCAGGACGAGGATGACGGTTAATTCGATACCCCCCTAAAATGTTCCACCTCTCCGATACATCGTGTTCAGATAAGCTGATTCCATGCGAAGGCGAACGACCTGAGCCACTGATCAGCAGTTTCTGCGTGAGCGTTACTAAAGCAGTTTGAGAAAGAAGAGGTTCGACGTTTTATCTCCCGAAAGACACGTTCGACACTGTTCCGATTTCCATGTCGTTCGTATCTGAAATCGAGGCCATGCCGTTGACAGGCGTAGTTCAGTGATTTATCGCCATCAACGAGAAACACAGCGTCATCGACATCGTGTTTCTCGCGTAATTCCGTGAAGAATGTACTGGCTATTACCTTATTTCTCGTCGGTTCAAGCTTTGTATGGAGTAATTCGTTTGACTCTGGATCGACAGCGGCGTACAGCCAATACTGTTCATCGTCGAGCCGGATCACCGTCTCGTCAACTGCAACGTGATCCGGGTTTCGACAGGAATCGGGCTGTAGATCAGCCTTGTGAACCCAGTTATGAATCGTCGATCGAGACCGTTCAACACCGAATATCTCGAGAACACGAACAGTATTCGAAAGCGAGAGTCCAGCAAGATGGAGCTGAATACTGAGCCTCATCAACAGCCGCGGTGTTGCTTCTCGCTCCACAAAATCCAAGTCGAACTGGCCGATACTAGGACTAAGGCGTGCGTTTTCGGGCATGAATCACTTTGAAAACGCCACGCCTCACTCCTTCAGCCTTGTTTGAACAGCACCGATGATTCCGATGTCGTTGTATATTTATATACACTATACCCCAACTGTTCCGGTGTTATCACTTTGCTCGGCGATTTCGGCAACTGTTCACGGTTGGTCGAGGTATTAGAGGTCCTCGAGTTCGATGCTACCTAGCACGGTTTGACATCCTCCCCGCCGTGAACAGCGAGGGATCATCCATCTCTCGAGCAGTCGAGCACAAGATTGATACTACCCGTTTAACCAACAAATTATCGGTCGGCGGTCTATGTTGGTTACAAGAGTTGAGTCCATCTGTCCCATGAGCCACCGATACCCTCAGCGGAACTCCCCACCGAGATTGTCGATACACTTGACGATTACTCACCCAGCTCCTCCGACACGTCGCCAGCTACGCCAAGGGACTCACTGAATACCGTGAGCGGGATGTTCGTCTTGCTGTGGGGGAAGAGCGAAGAGCGTCCAGACGATCGCCCGGATGATGTCCCTTCGAAGGTGACAGTAACGATAAGGGGATCAACGATAACCGCTACTACTGGCAGTGGCGGGAAGAATGAAAAAAAAAAAAATGAAGCGCAATGGTCCAGTTGATTTGAAAACTAGTTTTCGTCTGGATCGTTAAAAACGAAGGTGTAGTCGCTTTACTGAAACAGTGGGGGTGAATATTGGCGAACTGGTTCTTGTAGGTTGTCTATTTCAGTTAGCACTCAGTGCTGAGGTTTAACCAAGAAATGAAAAGCAGATGTCTCGTATTGGTTAACAGATCTCGGACGTCTGATGAGTATCAAACACTACTAACCGGTTGATCTCGTCCAAACTTTCCAATAGTATGTTCACAACTCGGAACGAGCAATCGTGGCTACCGCCCACCCCCACTATTTCCAGTGTAACTGCTAATGAAGGTCCCTGTGGATTCGACATGGCTTTTTGCCCACGGTCAGTTTATAACGGCCTTAGGGTGTTATGTTCGATAGGTTGGAAGAGTGTATAAAAACTATACGTGAGTGATACCAGCAAGAATTCACATTCAGAATAGCCATATCAAGTCCTACTCATGCTTGGCACTGCTCTCTCTGAAAACGAGACACCGACCTAGCGAACAGCTGACCTGCCATTGGAACTGTCCACCAAACTACTGAATAAAGAACAGATGGCTTTTTAACAATGCAGAAATCAACGCTCTCGTGATAAAAGACGGACTGAGTCTTCAATATTTGAACACACTGTTTTGTACTAGTTACAGAGATAGTCGTCCGATCAGAATTTCCATGGGCAGCGACTTCTCTATCAAGAGAAATCTCAGTAGATAGCGTTCATAGCAGGGCGAAATCGGCGAAAATAGTGAGAAAATGGTGGAACAGTTGCATATGAATATGACTTATGAAGTGTTATGTCGACTGACACCGCGAACCTGCTTACACGTCTTGAGGATTCTCCCGCCGACACCTCTGTAGCCGAAAGACAACCCGGTGGATAGCTAATCTGCAATCTACTCACGAATCAATCAAAGCGGCCTTTCTCTGGAAGTCTGGTATTCTTCCCCCTTCTCCCTGTCATATTGAGGTTGAGAATCAGATGAGTACTGAGACAGGTTGGTACCGAATCGAACTTACAGCGGGTGCAAGGCAGTACAACTACGATGACTCTCTGGCTGCGGTCATTGCCGCTTATGAATGGCTCAAATCTGCAGTTGAACCAGAAATTTTCGCGCAGTGGTGGCGTGAGCACATCTAAAGACATACAGGACTGACCTGGTCGGTAGGCGCCGCTAATCTTGAGAACGAAAAATCCCGGAGGATGACGTCGTGTCGACGCTTGAACGTATCGAGACACACGTTAATGTTGAGGCTGCAGTTAGGGATGCGGACATTGTTATTGAGGTCGTTCCGGAACGGATGAACCTCAAAAAGGAGTTATGTCAGAAACTTGACTTTCATGCGCCCGATGATATCGTGTTCGCGACAAATACGCCGACGCTCGTGATAATAATTGGTGTTACTGCTGCAAAGCTAACGCTCTGGAAGAATCGAAGGAGAAGAACACTGTGAAAATTTGTCGTCATTGCGAGTGCAGTACCGGTAACAGAAAACACAGCTATTCCGGAAACTAAGATGGGTTTTCGTCCATATCGATCAGCGAAAATACCGATTATGGGGATCATCACGATGGCAGGAACTGTAAATACGGCCATCATCAATCCTATCGTTGCGTCCGTCGCGCCGTAGGTTTGCTGTAGGGATTCTAGAAGTGGTGAAATAAGGGCTTTCCCAAGCGGTGCCATGAGGTTCGCTAACAATACCAATTGGAAATTGTTATTAAGTAGGACTAGTACGTCATCGCCAAAGAATCTCTGTATCACGTGATACACTCGATCTCTCCCTATCTATAAAAGTTCTCTCCAGTCGTCAATAATGTCCACGACGGTAGTTAACTGGGCGATATATGCCACCTCAAATTGCTGGAGTTCTCATACCCGTTCAATGATGGTGGCGACGGCCTGGCCGAAGCCGATACACATGGTCGTCAGCGCGGTGTCCTGCCCGGTGCGCTCAAGTTCGTGAGCCAGTTTTGTCAGGAGCGCGCTTCCGGTCGCGCCCAACGGATGGCCGTGGGCGATCGCGCCGCCGTTGACGTTCGTGTCTTCCCACGAGATTCCCGTCTCTTCGAGCCAGGCGGCGACGACCGACGCAAACGCTTCGTTGACCTCGAACAGATCGATATCAGATGGTTCCATCTCCGCCTTCTTGAGGACCTGTTCGGTCGCCGGGATAGGCCCAGTGAGCATCATGACGGGATCGACGCCGACGACTTCGGTCTGGACGATACGAGCCATCGGCTCCCACCCGTGCTCTTCGGCGGCCTCCTCGCTGGCGATAAGCAGCGCAGAGGAGCCGTCAACGATCCCCGAAGAGTTGCCCGCGTGGATGACACCCTCGCCCTCGTCGCGGAACGCCAGCGGTAGGTCGGCGAGCGTCGCGAGGTCGGTACCGGGACGGGGGTGTTCGTCCTGTTCGACGGTGATCGACTCGCCGTCAAGTTCGGTCTCAACGGGAACGAGTTGGCTGTCGAAGCGTCCCTCGTCGTTAGCTTGCTTCCAGCGTCGGTGAGAATCGACAGCGATTTCGTCGAGTTCACGCCGGGAGAAGTCCCATTCAGCGGCGACGCGCTCGGCGCTTTCGCCCTGGTGGACGAGCTCGTCGTAGTGTTCGAAGTAGGTGTCGGTCGTATCGGGTTCGGCCGTCTTCCCGCTTCGATTGCTGGTCATCGGGACGCGGGTCATGTGTTCGACGCCACCGGCGACGACAACGTCGTGGAAGTCGGCACGGACGTTGGCCGCGGCTAAGTTCACCGTTTGCTGGCCAGATCCGCACATCCGATCGAGTTGAAGGCCCGGGACGGAGTCACCCCAACCGGCTACCAGTGGGGCGATCCGACCAATGTTCGATCCTTGTTCGAACACGGGCTTGACACAGCCGTACATGACGTCCTCGATGATCGCCGGATCGAACCCATTGCGCTCCTCGAGTGCCGCAAGCGGAGCGGCTGCGAGGTCTTGGGGGTGAGTATCGCGAAACAAGCCTTTGCGTTTTCCAAACGGTGTTCTGACGGCATCGACAATTAGAGCCTCAGTCATCGTCGTTCGCAATGACAACACATACCGTATTAGGAGTTACGATGAGACTTTCGATAGGCCACCAGGAATTCAGGTGCCGCCGAGGACGAGATCTGACGTCCGGTCAATGTCTTTCGTAGATATCCCCGCTCAATGTTTTAGATCCTTTAATGGACTAATTCTCCCCGATACAGTACTATTATATGAGAAGGCTCGAAACAGAGAAGCGTGCCTGAACAATTACTTACCGATAAGTTCGACTTCACAGGCGACGCCGTCGCGGTTACCGGCGGCGCAAGCGGTATCGGCCGAGCAGTCTGCGAGACCTTCGCCTCCTTAGGCGCAGACATCACCATCGCGGACATCGATGTCGACGCTGCGGAGGAAACTGTAGCTGTGATCGAGGAAGAGTACGACACCCAGGCCATTGCGATCGAGACAGACGTCTCTTCGTACGAAGACGCCACTGAGATGATCGAGACGACGGTCGACGAGTTCGGCTCGATCGACGTGCTCGTGAACAACGCCGGAATGAGCACACGTACCTCCTCGTTCCTCGAGTCGAAGCCCGAAGACTGGGACCAATCAGTCGGTGTCACCTACTTCGGGACGATGAATTGTACCCACGCCGCGCTGTCGCACATGGTCGAGCAGGAAAGCGGCTGTATCATCAACTACGCCAGCGACTCGTACAAGGGCAACGATCCCTCGCTCGCCGTCTATGGTGGCGCGAAGGCCGGGAACGTCGCGTTTACGATGAACGTCGCCAAGGAAGTCGGCGAACACGGTATCCGGATGAACGTCGTCTCCCCTGGCACGACCGAAACGCCTGCGACCGAAGACTGGCTCGCCGAATACCGCGACCAAGTCCTCGACTCGTATGCGCTTAATCGCCTGGGGCAACCGCAAGATATCGCCGATACAGTCGCCTTCTTGGCAAGCGATGCTGCGGACTGGATTACCGCGGAAGTGGTCAGCGTCAACGGCGGCTACATTCGAGGGTAGTCCACTCGTTGAGACAGTATCTGTCTTTGAAACAACTCTATTTTTTGATTGGATCGAGTTCGTTCGAATCTTACTGGAAATTAGGGCTACAGTCTTTCTCTCCCGTAGATAGCTCTTGTGCAGTTCGAATTCTTAATCGAACTCTGACTGCTGTTTGTCATCCTCGGAAGATAAACAATGGTCGGTTCGTCGGGTTCACACCCGGCTGGTACCGACTCGCCGAGACTCACTTAACGTTCGCGGAGTTCCTTGCGCCGAATCTTCCCGGAGTTTGTTTTTGGGAGATCGTCCATAAAAGTGATCTTTCGCGGATATTTGGTCTTTGCCAGTTCCTCGCGGACAAATTTCTGAACCTCTTCTTTCAATTCGTTGGACGCCTCGTAGTTGTCGGTCAGGACAATGAACGCGGCGACAATCTCCCCGCGTTCCTGGTCGGGGAGACCGACAACACCGGCCTCCGAGATGGCGTCGTGGGTCAACAGCGTGTTCTCCACCTCCGTTGGCCCAATTCGGTGGCCGGCGCTGAGGATGACATCGTCGGCCCGGCCCTCGAACCAGAAGTAACCGTCCTCGTCAACGCGACCCAGGTCGTCGGTGCGGATCCACTTGCCACCCCATGTTTCCTCGGTCTTCTCGGGCATGTCGAGGTAGCCGGTCGCGTTGAGACAAGCGTCTTCCGTCCGGATAGCTATCTCGCCGACTTCGTTCCGTTCAACCTCAATGTCCTCGTCCCGGTCAAGAACCCGCACGTCGAAGCCAGGTGCGGGCTTTCCCATACTGCCGGGCTTAATTTCCCAATCGTCGAATGAGTAGTTGTTAATCGCCATTGCGCCTTCCGTAAACCCGTAGTGGTCGACAATCGTCGCGTCGAGGGTTCCTTGTGCCCACTCAATCGTATTCGAGTCGAGAGGTTCTCCCGCAGTCGCGACGAGTTCGACGTCCAGATCAAGCGCGTCGAAATCGACGTCGGACTGCGAGAGCTGTCGTAGGAGGGTCGGTGGGGCGAACACATTGGTGATACCGTACGTTTCGAGTACGTCGACGAACGGTTGGGGCTCGAACTTTCCGCGATACGCGATGGTTCCCATGCCTTTTGACAGCGCAAAGGCCGTACAACCGAACAAGCCGTAGGACCATGCCGGCGGCCCGGCGCCGAAATACTCGTGTTCCGGCCGATGGTCGGCGGCCCAAGTGAACCCGGGATACATCGAAACGATGATCGCGTGTTTTGCCATAACACCTTTTGGCGGGCCGGTCGTGCCGCTGGTGTATTGAATCGTACAGGTATCGTCGGGGTCAGTTTTGACCACTTGGTACTCTGGATCGTACGCCGCGTACTCACTGAACGGACAATCGTCGTTGGCGGTCAAATCGGTGGGATCGCCAGCGGTCAACATGTGGTTAAGGTGCTTGATTGACTCGACATCGATTTTCTCCCGGCGTTTCGGAGAGGTGACGACTGCCTCGACACCCGCCTCACGGATTCGGTAGTTCGCTGCATCGGGACCGAACAGTGGCGATAAGGGCACGAGTTCGAACCCGCCGAGCCAGGCCGCGACGGTTGTAGTGTACAGCTCTGAACACGGTTCAAGCATTGTGGCGATTCGATCCCCCTCTGAGAGTCCGAGGTCATGGAGAAAGTTGATCATACGCCCGGCGGCCTGGTCAAGTTCTCCGTAGGTCATCTCCTCGGCCCCTCCGTCGGCAAAGTCGACGACCCTGACCGCGATTTTGTCACGCCGATTGCTGTCGGCGTGTTTTCCGACGGCCTCGTATCCGATATTGAACCAACACTCTTTATCGCCTCTGTAGGTGTCCCACACCTGATCCCATTTGAAGGACTTGCGTATCTCTTGATAGCGACCCATGTTACCAAGATTGTATGGCTGGCATTATAATTTTGGGGCCTTGATATCCGTCACTTGCGGACACACCAACCGCTCGCTAGCGGTGCCACTTAGGAGAAACACATAAGTCGTCTGTCTACGACTCACCTTTATGTACGTATGCAGACGTAACCGACCGTCGCATCGCCAACTGCTCTCTGTCGGAACGCACATCGGGTGTCAAGGAACTCAACGAGAGGTGTCGATGGCAGTAGTGGCCAATCAATGACTGGGGAGAACCGACCATTCGAGTACCCCCGGACCGGGTTCGTTCTTCCTTCCGATCGGCCGGGAACGGACCTGCTCAACCTCGCCGTCAACGCAGTGGAATCCGGCTTCGACTCCGTTTGGACGGCTGGCGGGTGGGGATACGATCCACTCGTCCTGCTCGCCCGCGTCGCTGAACGGGTCGACTGCGCACTCGGAACTTGCGTTGTCAACGGCTTCTCCCGAACGCCGTCGGCGCTCGCAGCCGGATCACTCGCATTACACGAGGCGACCGACGGCCGGTTCGTTCTCGGTATTGGCGCCAGCACGCCGGCGGTCGTGGAAGGGTTCCACGGCCAGCTGTTCGACCGGCCGCTTCGACGCCTCCGGGAGACGATTGAAATTCTTAACTTGGCGCTTTCCGGTGATACCATCGACTACGACGGCGAGGTGTTCCAGCTGAATGGGTTTACACTCGACCGTGCTGACGGAGCGGCTATCCCGGTGTTCAACGGGGCGCTCGGACGAACGAACCTTGCGATGACCATCGATCACGCCGATGGGTGGATCTCACACCTGCTCCCGTTACCGACCTTGGAATCGGCACTGGCAGACGCCCGGAAACGGGCGTCAACCGACGGCTCACCCCGTATTTGTCCGTCAATCCCGACTGCCATCAGCGAGGATCCGACTGAGGCTCGGCAACTCCTCGCCGAACACGTCGCGACGTACGTCGGCTCTACAGCGTTCTATCGGGACGTCATTGCCGAGCATGGATTCCACGAGGAAGCACACGAAATCCACGACGCATGGCAAGACGGGCAGCGTTCGGTCGCCGTCTCGGCGGTCACGCGCCCTCTCCTCGATGCCATCGGTATTGCTGGAAGGCCCAGGTACGGACGCGAACGACTCTTGGAAATCCTCGAGACAGTCGACACCGCGCTCATTAGCTTTCCACGCGGTGCGACGAGTGACGTTCACCGGGCCGTCGTCGAAGCATTGCCGCCGGCAACGCGTTGATCACTGGTTACCTCGCGACGCGTCTCGTTCTCGTTGCCTGCTTTCATCGGGCGGCGATGATTTCGTCACCGAACCGCCGGACCTGATCGAGTTGAACCTCGATGTCGGTCGTGAAGAAGTCGAGCACGATGCGCGTGACGCCGACCTCGGCGTATGCGTCGATGTCGCCCATGACGGACGTCGGATCGCCGACCAGCGGTCGAGAGTCGTCGAGGCCGGGGCCTGATCCCAGCCGTATCGGTCTAGTTAGCGCAATCTCTGGTTCACTGTCACGGTCGAAATCCCGCCATGCTCGCATGATACGCTCGCGGGCAGATGCGATGTCGTCCGGCCGGTCCCAGAAGATGGTCCAGCCGTCGCCATACTGTCCGATGCGGCGGAACGCAGCGCCGGACCGGCCGCCGATCCATGTTTTCGGCCGATCGTCGCCAGGAACAGGGTGGAAGCTCGTCTCCTGAAAGCTGTGATGCAAGCCGTCAAAGTCGAGTTCTCCTTCTTCGCAGATCCGCTCAAAGAGGGCGAGAAACTCGTCGGTTCGACCGCCGCGTTCGTCGTATGGTACGTCAAGCACCTCAAACTCGGTTTTCATCCATCCGGTTCCGATGCCGAAGTCGAACTGGCCGTCCGAGAGCGCTTCCACAGTGAGAGCGTTGCGCGCCAGCACGACTGGGTGCCGGTAAGGAACGATACAGGTGCTTGACCCGATATCGATATTGTCAGTGACCCCCGCAAGGTAGTTCAACACTCCGAACAGGTCATAGGCGTTCTGTGAGATGTGAAACGGCGACTCACCCGTCGGTGAAAAGGGGTACTTGTCCGGGATTTCGGCGGGAATGTAATGTGGTCACCAGCCCAGACCGCATCGAAGCTGTAATCTTCCGCTGTCGTCGCCAACTGTTGAATTGCCTCTCGCGACGCATGGTGACCGAGCGTCGGCAGGAGCACGCCGAACTCCATGTCAGAGTTCATCGAACAGCACCTTACCGATTGTGTTCCGCTGTACTTCGCTGGTACCCTCGTAAATGGTTCCAGCTTTGACGTCCCGGTAGAAGTGTTCAACTTCGTTTTCACGGGCGAAGCCGTTACCCCCGAACACTTGGACGGCTTCCTCGGCGACATCGCAGGCGATTTCGGTCGCGTACAGCTTTGCGATGCTGGCCTGGTCAGTCGTACTCTCGACGACATCTTCACCGGCCTCAGCCTGGTCGACCAACCGCGCTGCGCGGTAGACTTGCGCATTGGCGACTTCGAGTTGCTTATGCATGTCGGCCAGTTTCCAGCGCATGCCCTGATAGTCACCGATCGGCTGGCCGCCCTGTTCGCGTTTCTTCGCATACGCGAGCGCGCGATCGAACGCGCCTTCAGCCATGCCTAGGTGTGCAGCTGCGATCTCGATACGACCGTGCTCAAGCCACTCGAGGATTTGGGAGAAGCCCTGACCCTCCTCCTCGCCAAGCAAGTTCTCCCGGGGAACCCGTACGTCGTCGTAGTGTACCGTTGCGTGTTCTGCCGCGTCCAGTCCGAGTCGGTTGCGTGCCTGCGCTTCGTAGCCGTCGGCGTCTGTTGGGACCACAATCAGACTCAGTCCATGGTGGGGCCCCTTCGAGTCTGGATTCGTACGACAGAGCGTCGCAACCCAGTCACTACTCACGCCGTTGGCGATCCAGTCTTTCTCTCCGTTGATCACGTACTCGTCACCGTCGATTTTGGCAGTAGTGGTGACTTTTGAGAGCGCGGAGCCGGTGTCGGGTTCGGTCAGCGCGATGCTGCTCGTCGCCTCGCCGTCGGCCACCGACGGCAACCAGCGACGTCGCTGTTCGTCGCTACCAAACGACGAAACGGCGAAACAGCCGACGGTCGCGCCGTTGATGGCAATGCCGACCGAGGAGTCGGCGCGACAGAACTCCTGGGCGACGAGACACTCTTCGACCAGTGATGCCTGGTTTCCGCCGATGTCTTGGTCGAATGATCGACCAATTAGGTCCGCGTCCGCTGCCTTGGCGAATACATCCCATGGCCACTCTCCCGACTTGACGTATTCCATCGCGACGGATGTGATATGCTCATCCCCGAATGCTCTCGCGGTTGCTCGAAGGTCCTGCTCCTGCCGTGTTAGATGTACTGTCACATGATAGCATTTATATCCGTTCATAATAAATTACCCGTCTTCCGTCTTTTTGCTTTCAAATCGAGCCACCCGGACAACCAGCAAAAATTCCCGATCGCAAAGTCGGCCTGTCGACAGATACCACATTCGCGAAGAGCGTTTCTGAGTGAACGACTATACTGGTGATATCGATCTCCACAGCATCTCTCAGTCCCTATGTTATTGTCGACATGAGCTATACTCGAATCAACGGAAGACTTTACTCTGGAGGCTGTGATGGTGGTCGTGAGGTTATCCCTATATACCGAACAAGAGATGGCTGTATCGTCGCTGGAGGACCTCGCCCGAAAGGAGTTCTCCGATACTACGTTCTCGTGGGAAAGAATATGGAACGCCGCTACTTTTGCATTGTTTCAGCGTGAAGATGTCGTCATGACTGGTCGGTAGAAAGAGGTCAAGCGCCATCTCTCCCCAGAGAGTTAAACGATGCGATAGATAAGTCTCAGCAGGCGAACGAGGCAGGCCTCGTTCGCCGACTTATGTGTCTGAAGTCGCTCTATATCGGCGATACCTTAGAGGAGGCAGCCCTACGCATGGGCACTGATTTAACTACTGTTGGTCGGTAGGTCGATCAGTGGAATGAATTTGGTGTCGATGGATTGCGGCCGAGTTTCGGCGGCAAGCCGCTGAAACTTCCTGCACAGCAACAACAGCGGTTGAAATCCGTTCTCGAAACCCATCAGCCGTGGATGGCCTCCGAAGTACAGCTATTAATCGAGAGTGCGTTTGGTGTTTCATACTCGAAGCGTCACGTCTCTCGGTTGTTTCAACAATACGGCCTGAATTACTCGATTCCACAGTCAACAAGCCCTGATCGACCAGAAAATGCCGATAACATACTTGACAATCGCCTCTAGGAGGCGCTCGACGAGTTGACCGGGGATGAGGACGGCGACCTCGTGACTCATGGCGGTATTCTGGTTGGATTCCTCGGCGAAGCATGGCTACAGCCGACGGCGGTTGTCCGTCGGCTGTGGGCTTTCGGGACACCGACGATTGAAAAAGAAACGCCAACTGAGAATTTCGAGGTTGCAGTGCTTGGATTCTACGCGTTAAACAGTGAGAGCGTCGTTCAGTGTAAGCCAGACGTAACAAAAGAGTCCTTCGCGGATTTTTCTTGCGAATCCGAGAGCAGAATCCGGCCGGCCGGATTCTGCTCGTCTGCGACAATTTCTCCTCACATTTCGCTACCCTCGTTGATCACGTGATTGAATCGCTAGATATTACGCGTCTCCCACTCCCACGCTATTATCCCCGTCTTAAGCCGAGCCAACAAATCTGGAACTGCGTTCACCGCGACCTTTCACCGAGAGACGTCAAAGATACTGACGCATTTCGGCATCTCGTCCGCTCTGTGTACGAATCGTACGCAGAGCAGATCAGCTTTGCAGATGCCTAGACTGAGCGGTTTCTCAGTGCTGAGAGACTGCAAAAGTTACGACCGTAACTAAACCTTCCCACGAGAACGTCGAACTGCTCGCCGATCGCGGGTATCTCGGATTGAATATCGCTGAAGAGTACGGCGGTGGCGGTATGGGAGAGTTCGAAGCTATGCTCAGTATCGAAGCCGTTGGCCGAATCTGTCCTGCCACTGCCGAATACCTCTACAACCAACAGGTGGTTGCCCCGCGGACGATCGAAATGTTGGGTAGGGAGACTGTCAAAGAGCGCTACCTACCAGGCGTCACCGCCGGCGACGAGAGCATCGCGATCGCGATTTCCGAACCCGAAGCCGGTTCCGATGTTGGCGCGATGATTACTCGCGTCGAAGAGGATGGTGATGACCTAATCCTGAACGGTGAGAAAGTCTGGGTGAGCAATATCCCCCACGCGTCGGCCATTGTCGTCTGGGCGAAATTCCCTGACGGCATGGGCTCGGACGTCGTCAATCTTGAGGATACCGCTGACAACGTCAAGATCGAACAACACTATACGAACATGGCCGAACACACCCAGACTCAGTTCCGTATGCACGAATCGTGGTGCCCGAAACGCACGCCTTGACCCGCGCGGCAAGGAGGGGTTCAAACAGCAACTGCTGTGCCCTTGAGAAGGCACTCGAGTACGGCCAGCAGCGCGACCAGTTCGACCAGCCGATCGCCGATTTTCAGGGTATGAGTGGAAACTCGTCGACATAGCCAAGAAACTCGAGGCCTCGCGCGCGTGACCTACCGCCGCGGCGATCAGTGCCGGATTCCCGATCGTATGGATGCCTCGCTGGCGAAGCTTACGTCCGGGGTGATGGTCAGGCACGTGATTAGTGAGTCGCTGCAGATTAACGGTGCTAACGACTACCAGCAGGATCATCCCTTCGAATACCTCTACCGACTCGCTCGCAACCGCCGACTCGCTGCCGGTACTGACGAAATCCAGGAAAATCATATCGTGGCGGCCCTCAAACGCAACGGCCTTTCCTCCCTCGCTTAAACCCGCGGCGTTTGATCACTGGAGAGCGAATTTAGGATCAAGAGGAGAACTCTCGGTCGTAGTCGGGGTCGCGCCCCTTGCTGAACGCTTGGGTCGCTTCCTTGTGTTCGTCGTCGCGTGCACGTTGGAGCGCGCCGTTCAGTCCGAGGATTATTTCCTCGTTGAAGGCGTTGTAGACGTCAGGTCGGTTGAGTGTGATCGTTGCGTAGCCATCAGTACAATCGTAGTGTGCATGATCTATGAGTATGGTAAATTTCTACAAGTATGTATTATTATATAATGTTTTGAATCTGTTGCTCGTGAACGACCGATAAGCGACATTCACTTGAGATTGACCGAAAGACGCTGTATCCAGTGACGGATTTATTTTTTGCTTCCCCCAGATCGACTTGGCTAACATTCGATATTATCCAAACGCCATCCTAGTCGTTCAATGATGGAATATCAGAAAATCTTATCTATGTAAATGAATAAAATTTTCATCTTGAACAAGTTCATCGTCTTTTGCCGTCCGGCTTTTACATCCGTACTACTGTAATAGAAGCATTTTGGAGTACAAACGAGAGAGAAGTAAAGCAGAATCTCGTACCAGTTCCGTTCACCATCATCGAATGTTAAATATCAGAGGCAGTGTGACTTAATAGCTTAAATTAACTTCAATCACATTTTTACTGTGGAGAATATCATCTAAAATAGAGCTTTCGAATTCATCAATGTCTGTTCGTCGACGGGGGCCGTAAACGCTTATCGCACCTTGTACACTACCGTTGTTGTGGACAATAGGCGCCGCTACCCCACGCATTGCTTCTAGTGTCTCCCCTGTATCGAGCGCATATCCTTGTTCCCGAATCTGTTCGAGGTGTGATTCTAACTCTGATCGATCGACGATCGTGTTTGATGTTGTAGCTGCAAGTCCGTGTGTGTCATATATCGACTCTCGCTCTTCCTCCGGAAGATGTGCTAAAATGGCCTTTCCTGGCGCAGTAGTATGGAGTTTCGTGGCCATACCGTTGATAGTAACAACCTTGAGCGGAGTAGATCCCTCCACCGTGTGAAAATAAACCCCACGTCCATTCTCCTCTATCATGAGGCTCGTGTGTTCGCCAGTACTTTCGGCCAGCTTCTTTATTTCCTGCTTTGAAACGCCGTATATGTCGTGGTTGCGTCGGAGTTGCGATCCCAGGCGGATAAATTGCGTACCAACTTGGTAAGTGCTACCATCTTTGCACACATATCCCAATTGATTAAGAGTATTCAAATGATTATGAACAGTACTCTTTGGAATTCCAACGTTGTCTGCTAATTCTGAGATACCGGCTCCATCGAGATCTATGAGCGTTTCGATGATGGTGAACGTGGTTTTTGTGGCTTTGATCGGTGGTTCGGGGTCCATTCTGTTCCATAGTATGAAATCCAACGGTATCAATCTTGTCCGATGATACCGATTCACGATCATCTGCCAGAAGTGGAGACGGTGTTCTTGGAAAGAGGGCGATTGCTACGTTCACCCCCAAGATATAAATCGGAGATAGTGTCTCTCATAGAATGGAGTTAACAATGCACGACACTATTGGCCTCGAACCGCGCCACCATGACTTTCGTGAACGAGTCCGGTCCTTTTCCGAGACGGAAATTGAACCGGCTATCGAAAAGTACGAGGAACGCGGCGAATTTCCCACGGAGCTCATAGATGTACTCGGTGATGCAGGACTATATGGTATTAACGTCCCCGAAGAATTTGGAGGAGAGGGTCTCGACACTCGCTCGTTCGTTATCGCTGTAGAGGAGATCAGCCGTGTCTACAAGCTCCCGGCTGGCGTCCTCTCCCTATCCTGCGGTCTCATAGGACATACACTTCAGAACGTGGGTACGGAGCGTCAAAAGGAGTGGCTTCGAGATATCTTCACAGAAAATCAAATCACTGCGGTGTCGCTCACAGAACCGCAGGCTGGAAGCGACGCTAATGCACTTGAGACCACTGCAGAACGAGACGGTGACGAGTATATCCTAAACGGCCACAAAGTGTGGACGACGCACGGTGAAATTGCAGATCTCATCTTAGTAGTCGCGCGGACGGATGATACCGGAAATCATAACGACGTGAGTATGTTTGCGATTCCGGATCCACAGGAATACGACGGGCTGAAATTCATTAGAAATATTCCTTGTATGGAGGGCGATGCGGCCGTGGAAAGCGAAGTAATCTATGACGATGTCCGCCTGCCAGCGGAGTTCCTTGTCGGTGAAGAAGGAAAGGGATTCCAGTACATAATGCAGGCGCTGGATATTGGGCGTATCGGCGTTGCTGCACAGGCTGTAGGGATAACACAGGGATGTCTTGACGCCAGCACCGAGTACGCCGATGAGCGTGAACAGTTCGGTCAACCGATTCGTGACTTTCAGGGAGTGTCGTTCAAATTGGCGGACATGAAAATGAATCTAGAGGCCTCACGGTTACTTACATATCAGACTGCGGCACGGCTAGACGGCGGTGCAGATTCAGTAACTCAAGAAGCTTCGATGGCAAAAACGTTCGCCACGGACGTGGCAATGGACGCCGCTACTGAAGCGGTGCAGATCCATGGGTCGCGTGGATATTCAACAGATTATCCCGTAGAACGGTACATGCGCGAAGCAAAAGGAACGCAGATATACGAAGGGACGAATGAAGTAAACCGCACAGTCATTGCCCGCGATCTATACGAATAAATGCGGTTTCGGCCAGTCTAGCCCCTGAATCGTTGAAACTGACTATTTTGGAATAGGAGGCCATGGTAATATATATCCATCCATGAATTATAATGTATAGAAACGTTTAAATGGATTGGTGCTAACACTGTGGTTATGGCTAACAAGCCGAAAGAGACCTCAGATTTCAGGGTGGGTAATATCAGCCGAAAAGACTTCTTGAAAACAACCGCTGCTGGACTCTTGGCCTCCCCCTTAGCCGGGTGTGCGAATAGTTCAAACAGCAGTGGAAGCGACTCGATGGTGGTCGTATCTGGCCCATCGGATTCGGCAGGTCACGCCATGATGCAGGGTGCTGCCGCCGAAATTAATGAAGCGAGTGATGATATCGAGGTGGATGCTCGACCAGGGGGCTCGCGAGCAAACATCAATCGCCTTAAAAATGAGGAGGCTGACATGGGATACACGCAAACCTACACGGCAGGTCTCATAAACGAGGGAGATGACCCCTTCAGCGATCTTTCTTTCACACCGAATCAGGTCTTCCATCTTTACGACGTGAATTGGTTCTTCATCACCAACAACGAAGATATCAAAACAATAAACGATATCGAATCCAATCATTCTGTTTCTCCCGGACCCCAAGGGTCTGGTTCTGGAGAGGCCCTAGACCACGCGCTCAGCGTCTTGGATATCGATTATCAACGTCGGAGTATTGAGTTCACGCAACAAGCAAGTGCCATGAAGTCTGACCGTCTCGATGTTGGAATCGGAGCAACGGTAAATGGGACGACTGAAACAGGGTGGCTCCAACAGACGAAGAGTTCAGCAAATTTGCGAACAGTCGGTATCCCTAACTCAGCTATGCAGCAACTCAACCAAGACCCGTATACACTAGTTACGGAATATGAAACGAGCGGTCGGGAGAACTGGAGTTATATCCATGACCCCATTGCGGTCGTCACACACGGATACAGCTTCCTCGTCCGAAACGACTATACTTACGATGCTGTGTACGAGTACCTAACACAGCTAAACGATAACATCGATGCGATCAAAGAGAGTCACGCTATGTGGGGTGCTGCAACAGAGCTTGACTGGTGGGTAGAGAACACCTTCGATATGCCTTTCCACCCAGCAGCCGCTGACTTCTACGAAGAGCAGGGTGTCTGGAGAGACGAGTTCACTCGAGGAGAAGAATAACAATTGATAAAATTGAACGATCACCAATGAACGTATCTCGTTGGCTCCGATGGTTAATTACCGTCGTAGGAGTCGGGTTAGCGGTTTATCTGGTCTACTACGCGGTAGAATATCCGTTCTCAAGAACCAAGCACAGCGTCATCTTCTTCGGTGGGAGTATTGCGTTGTACTATCTGGTCGATATCCACGAGCAATATTGGGGAAGTATCAATCCCGATGAACTGTTCGAGGAGGAGTTAACGGAAGAGGGAGGTGGTCGTATCAACGAACTGTCATCCCGGTTTCCCACTGCCGGACGATTCAGTGCGCCCATACAGAGCGTAATTTGTGTCGTTCTCGCTGTAACAAGTGTGGCTGCTACAGCATACTTGCTAGCTAACTGGCAGTATCTCCAATGGGATGCACCAGCGCTAGGGTACAAGCAAATAGACCTCCTTGTTGGCGGGGTCATGATGATCCTAGCTATCGATGTGACGAGACGCGAGTACGGGAACGTTCTTGCAGGGGTGATAGCACTCTCTGTAGTCTACGGACTCTTTGGCCCATTCTTTCCGGGGATCCTCAGTCACGGAGGGATGTCCGTCACTCAGGTGATTAAGTTCGGTTCGATCGAACTTCGTGGCGTCTTTGGATTCATCTTAGGTGTCGGTGCAACGTGGGTAGCGATATTCATCATCTTTGCAGGAGTAGCAACACAGTATGGATTGACCAGATTTCTGCTCGACCTCGGAGAGGAATTCAGCAACGTCTTCCGAACAGGCGTAGTGCATATTGCGATAATCTCCAGTATGATCATGGGGTCGATCACAGGAAGCGCTGCAGCGAACACTGCAACTACCGGTAGCTTCACGATCCCGATGATGAAAAATCAGGGCATCAAAGGTGAGGTCGCAGCAGCGATAGAAAGCGTAGCCTCCAGCGGAGGGCAAATTCTTCCACCGGTGATGGGTGTCGCAGCATTCCTTATGGCTGATATCCTGGGAATACCGTACCTAGAGGTCGTTCGGGCCGGAATACTTCCTGCTCTGCTCTTCTATGGTAGCACTGCGATAGCCGTCCATCTACTTGTGATCAAATCCGGGTGGATGGCGGATGCTGACGGAGAGTTCAAACTGGCTGTCCTGCGACAGGGACTTCGCTTTGCTCCAGCGATCGGCGTTCTACTGTATGCTCTCGTGATAATGCAGTTATCACCGCTGACTGCGGGACTGTACACTCTGATAACAGCCATGATAACACAGTTCGCAACAAATCTGTACACGGATGGCGTTTCGTTGAGTGCGCTTCGGAAGACGACGAGAGAAACTATCATTGGCCTAAGGCAGGGGATGATCGATATGGCCCCTCTCGTTGGCCTACTTGGGGCAATCGGGATCATTGTGAGTATGGTGACCCAGTCCGGACTCTCGCAGAAGATTAGCGTTCAGATGATCGGACTCGCAGGAGGAACGCTTATCCTAGTCCTCATTCTCGCCATGATAACGAGCCTTATGTTTGGACTGGGCATGCCGACGCCAGCCGCGTACATCCTCGTGGTAATCTTGACTGCACCTCCACTCATAGAGCTAGGAATCAAGCCGCTCTCGGCACATATGTTCGTCTTCTACTTCGCGATGCTGTCAGCAATTACGCCACCAGTGGCCGTGGCTGTAGCCGTGGGTTCCCGTATCGCTGATGCTGGTTTCCTGAAATCAGCGTTCCAGGCCTTCCGAATTGGGATCATTGGCTTTCTCTTACCCTTTGTATTTGCGTATAATCAGAGTCTTATCTACTGGGCGTTCCCCCGGACAGCCTATATGACCTCGATGACGTTCATCGGTGTCTTTGCTATCGCGGCGGTTGCTATCGGCCATGATGGAAACCGCAACCTCACATGGCCCTTCAGAATTTTCGGAGCAGCGATGGCTTTCGTTATCTTCTTCGGTCCATTCACTGCGAAGGTCATCGTCTCGCTCCTCCTCTGCCTATATCTGGTTCAGTTGTTGCGACCTTCGTCTATCTCCCCAATCCCCAAGTGGACCAAATAGGCGCACCTCTCTACTTCGGTCGCAGCTGACAAAGTTATAAAATATACACATATCGCAATGAGGAATCTATCCGTAGATTTATGATATCATTTCCCAAGGTAGAAACATGGAACTCAGAGGAAGTTACCACATTGTTCCCGGCCTTCGAGAATCTGCCCTGGATGACCCAGTTAAGTCCATCGAAGACGCAACAAAAGCCAACTCCAGTGTTACTGTCATCGATCTCGAAGATGGCGTCGGTCCAGCGCTAAAAGATGTTGCACGTGATACTACCGTCCAAGCGATCGAAGAATGGGGTGACTTGGAGAAGGAGATCGTCATCCGGATCAACGCACTGAATACTCCACATTCGTTCAAAGACTTAGAAGCAATTCGAACAGCGTCAGTATCACCCCGAGCCCTTCTCGTGCCTGACATACAGAGTGCATCGGACCTGCAATATATCGAGAAGTATCTCCAAGCGACCGATCAACCGATGGGAATCATACCGTTAATTGAGCGACCAAGCGCTATTTTCAATCTATTCGAAATAGCTCATGCCTCACAACGAATCGAAGCGATCGTCTTTGGGAGTGTGGACTTTCGGAGATATATGGGCATGCCAACGATGGAACAAAATCCCGATATTGATCTGCCTCGCTATGTTACTTCGATGGCAGCTAGCGCTGCCGGTGTTCCCGCTATTGATACCGTCTATCTCCATAGATCCAACCTTGATGGATTACGGTCACAAGCGGAGAATGCACGTGCAATAGGCTTCGATGGGAAATTGGCAACGAGTGTCGAGCAGGTTCCAGTAATTGAGGAGACATTCGCACCCACCGAAGAGGAAATCGCTTATGCTGAACGAATCGTCCAAGCGTTTGAGAAGGCCGGTGACGAGACTGGCCTTATCACAGTGGATGGCACAACGGTGGACATCCCAATCATCAGGGAACAGCGGGCACTGCTGAAACGTGCTAAAAAGGACAAAACGCACGATGGAGAATAGCAAGGGCATTACATTAAATATTTTCAATTTGAAATGAATGTGGCTAATAATAGGAAGACAGATTTATATCAAATCGACGTTGTATATGAGGTGATGCAAAAATGACTGATTCAATGTTTGAAATTTCAGGCGATACTGCTATCGTTACCGGTTCCTCCACTGGTATCGGCCGTGCGATTGTAGAACGGTTCACTGCTACTGGCGTAGACGTAGTAGTCTCCTCTCGCGACCAAGAGCGAGTAGATGCCGTAGCGAGCGCGATCAACGACAGTAACCGACCTGGGAAGGCACTTCCGATAGAATGCGATATCCGCGATTGGGAGGCTATCGAGACACTCGCCGAAGCGACAGAAACCGAACTCGGTCAGATTGACATCCTCGTCAATAACGCGGGCGCGAGTTTCGAGGCACCGTTCGAGGAATTGAGTCAAAATGCGTGGAAGACCATAGTAGATATTAATCTGAACGGTACCTTCAACTTTTCTAGGATTGTTGGCGAAAAGATGATCGAAAACGACGGAGGGCATATAATCAACGTCTCGAGTGTCGCAGCAAGGGATGGTGCTCCGATGATGACCCACTATGCGGCGGCGAAGTCTGGCTTAAACTCACTTACTCGTACACTTGGCTACGAATGGGCGAAGTATGACATCAATCTTAACGGAATCATGCCTGGCCTCGTCGCTACGGAAGGCTTAGAGAGTCAACGCGGTATCTCAGCATCAGATATCGATACGGACACCGTAAATAGACAGATTGGGTTGCCTGAAGAGATCGCGTCAGTAGCGCAGTTTCTCACTAGTCCTGCCGCTAATTATATCCAAGGTGAAACGATCGTCGTCGAGGGGGTCCCCCGAATTCCACATACTGAGCATCATGATGTAGAGTAGAAATTGCCGAACGCCAGACAGAGGAACAGAACAGTCGTACAGAACGATATGGTGTTTCAAATCTAACCATCATATGGATATCTCAGGAGAATAATAGCAGTGTAAAGAGGACGAATTTGCTATAATGGTTCGTCACCTAATGGATGCCCTTGGGAGGGGACTCCTCCGTTTTGGGACAGACGATTCAGATTTTTGATCCGTACATTCCAAAGGAGAAGTGAATCGAAAGTAGTGGGCCTTAGGGGCGGGAAGGTGGGCCACATTCACTACGACTAAGTGGATCGTTCCCAAACAGTTATGGGGAGATCTCACACACTGGTAGGTATGGTTGACGAGCTGGATCTCTCGGCGTATGATCTCGCGCAGTATGAGTCCTATTCAGAAGCAGTAGAAGAGTTTGAATGGAAAATACCAAATACATTCAACTTAGGAAGGGCAATTATCGATCGAAACGCACAGAAACGAGGAAGGGTAGCGCTTTTTTGGGACAATCAAAAGGGAGCGGATGAAATATGGACGTTCTGGCAGTTAAGACAGCGGACTAATCAATTCTGCAATGCCCTCTCGGAGGTCGGAATAGAACGAGGCGATGTTGTTGGTATTTGCCTTCCTGAGAGACCAGAGACCGTCATCAGTCATACTGGGACTTGGAAGTACGGTGCAGTCTCCCTTCCTCTGCCCGTAATTCTTGGAGACGAGGGACTTGAGTACCGACTAGCTCACTCGGAGTCCCGGGCAGTTCTCGTCCACGATAATCTTTTAGACGAAGTTCGTGACCTATATAACGATCTCGATCAGTTAGAACATATCATCATTGTCGGTGATGAGAGCCCCGAACATGAAAATGAGTATCACTTTGACGATTTCCTCGACAAACAGCCTGTAGAGGCTTCTCCTGCAGAAACGAAAGCAGAAGAAGATGCATTATTAGTCTATACATCCGGTACGACAGGCGATCCGAAGGGGGTGATGCATGCCCACCGGGTAATGCTCGGAACGTTACCGGGATTTAACATGAAGTACAACGTGAATACCGACGGCGTCTATTATACAGCCGTCGACTGGTCTTGGATGGGATCACTAACAACGATCATGCCCGCGTTACTTACAGGACAGACGATCGTCGGCTCAAACTACACCTCTTTCAAAGCTGATGAGCAGCTATCGATATTGGAACGGTATGGCGTTACGCACGGTAATTTCCCCCCAACAGCACTAAATATACTTCGAGAAGGTAATGATTCTGGATATGATATTCAACTGAGAGTGATTGTCTCAGGAGGAGAAGCACTTTCTCCAGAAACATTGACGTACTGGCGGTCCCGAGAGATTCCGATCTTAGAAGGATATGGACAAACCGAGTCGAATCCATTGATATGTAACTGTGAATACTTTTTTGATGTTAAGAAGGGAAGTATGGGTCGTCCAGTACCAGGTCACGAAATCCAACTTCGGAAGAACGGGGAACCGGTTGAACAGGGCGAAGTCGGTGAAATTGCCCTCAAGCGCCCAGATCCCGCTCAGCTAAAACGATATGTCGGCGAGGTGGAAACTGAAGAGTACTTTGAGGGAGATTGGTTTTTGACGGGAGACCTCGCTCGGGAAGATGAGAACGGCTACTTTTGGTTTAAATCTCGAGCAGACGACGTGATCATTTCGTCGGGATACCGTATCTCCCCTGTTGAAGTCGAGAATACGATTATAGAGCATCCGTCAGTGGCAGAAGTCGGTGTGGCCGGCGTACCCGACGATATTCGTGGGAATATTGTTAAGGCGTTTGTGAAAACACACTCACCAGAGAATCATTCAGATGATCTCAAACTGGAGATTCAATCACTGGTGAAAGACCAACTCGCTAAATACGAATATCCCCGTGAGGTAGAATTCGTCGAGGAGTTTCCAACTTCGGTGACAGGAAAGATAAAACGGAGTTCACTCACAGACTAGTCAGACAGGGTTTCCGTTTGAATGCAATTGAAACCCCTATACTGTTCCCATGCTGCACCTGTATTGCGTTTTATCGCTCACTGACGACTGCCAAACGCGGCTGATGAACTCTGAACCTTCTGGAAGCGTATTCGGACGGCTGCCGGAACGTATAACTCGGTTCGGGGAGTTGGCGTCAGTATGAACGATACGGACGACTGGTTCGATATCGAAGAGATTTCCGATAACAGTTGGCGCATCTCAGAGGCCACTTTCTTCAACGACTACCTTTTCGCAGGAGAGGAACGGGCGCTTCTCTTGGACGCTTCCGTCGGCATCGGCAATCTTCGAGCCATGGTGGAGACGCTTGTTGACGTTCCCGTGACGGTCGTGCTCACTCACTCGCACTGGGATCATATGGGTGCTGCCCATCAGTTCGACGATGTTCGGGTTCACAACGCAGAACTTCCCTCGGATGGCACTGTGCGTTCGGACTACGTCGCCGAGGAATTCCATGTCGACCTCTCGGGTTGGATCGATTCATGGCGTGATCAGGGAGGACAATTCCCAGACGGCTTCGATCCGGAGAATTATGAGATTCAGCCCGCGTCCAACATAACAGACGTAGCGGAGGGCGAGGTTGTTGATATTGGGAATAGAGAGCTGGAATTCATCCACTTACCCGGACACGCTCCAGGCCAACTCGGTGCGCTGGACCGTGAACGAGGCGACCTCTATGGTGGCGATGTCATCCACATACAACAAAACCTGTATATCCACTTCGGAGGCTGTGACATCCACGACTACGTTGATACCTTTGCTCGTTTACGGGAATTACGCGATGAGGGTGTTTTCGATACCCTGTATACGGCTCACAACCCGCCAATGTCGGGCGACGAACTTTCGCTGCTAGATGAGTACCACGAGGGGCTTCAAGCCATCCTCGCGGATGAGTTGCCGTATCGATCCAATGACGAACGACCCCCGGGTCGTGTCTATCGGATCGCCGGAAACGAAGTCATCACTAAACCAGATGTGAGCTAAAACGGCTGCGTTGAATCACTAGTTGGCGTCAAGGAATGTCAGTAAATCGAAGGTGTTGAAACAGGAAGACTTCGGTTGTTCATGACGACTGTGTAAGGCGTTTGATCGGATCGAGATGAGTGTCTGTCGAGTGCTGCTGCGCCGGTCGGCGCAGCAGCACGATCCCTCTGAACACGCTGCTATTGACGCAACATTCTACGAACGAAATCGTGCGAGCCGCCACTACTGCCACCGAACGAATTATCGCGTACAAACGCTCAAAGTCACAAAAACCGTCGATACAGCAACGCAAGCTGTTCTTGATCTCCACTGTTCGACGGTGTTAAAAGGAAGTGACTCAGACCTCTGTGAGCAGATCGCCCGCCGAAACGCGGGCGATATGCGGTCACTTGCCGCTGACAAGGGCTACGATAAGCAAGCGCTCCGCGAACAGCTCCGTGAACTTGACATTCGCCTACTGATCAAACATCGGATCTTCGCCCCATACGATCACGCTCACATTGCTCGGATTGACAAAGACCGGTACGTTCAGTGGTCATTGACTAAAACCGTAAACTCTACAATCAAGCGCTCGCACGGCGTGGCCGAGCGAGCGCGTGCCTGGTATCGAGTGTTCCGTGAAGTCACCTTGATGGGTGTCGTCTATAACATCAAACGGGCCGTCAAACAGTGAAATTCACCGCCGTATGGCGAGTCAACACAGCCTGTTCTTGCGAACTTCCTCGGAAAATTCGAAGTCGCGGAACGCCTCAAGTTGGGGGCCGCGGGTGGACGGACATCGCCCCTGAACTCCAGAACAGCCGGTCCATTCCGTCCTCTCCGAGGAAACTAATCAGTTCAGCGAGTAACTCCCCGAACCGTCGTTCGTTACCGAGAAAAATTGCCGGCAGCCCTTCGAGATTGACGTAGACGTTCGGGAAGCGAGCGAGCTGCCAGGCCGTCTCCTCGGTAAACGAATAACCGCCGTGGACGATACTGAACGTGAGATCGGGGAAGCTCTCGGCCGCCTCGTCGACGTCGCCGGGATGGTACGGCCCTCGTGGGACGGGCCCAAACGGAATCGCTTTGTGGATGTCGATGAGCTCGATACCGAGATCGTGGGCCTTCTCGAAGACGGGGAACGCGACCTCTGGATCCCCCATACTCCAGCCTTCGTGATGATCCTCGCTCCAGTGGGACGGATACAGTTTGATTCCGAGCGGATCGAAGTCCTGGATCTGTGCCTCGAGTTCGCCCTCCCATCCGTCTCGAAGCGGATCCACGCAGGCGTAGGAACGGAACCGATCGGGCCATCGGTCCACGACTTCGCCCGCTTTGTCGTTGGCGACCAACCCGTCATGAAATGCGTACATCGGGACAGGATGGAATGTCGCCATGTCCGTATAGCTTTCTTCGAACAGCATGGTCGCCGTCTCTTCGACGCCCCAATCCCGCACGAAGCCTTCCGGGGTGAGGGTGTACTCATCGGGAACGACGGCTGACACGTTCCCGAAGAGCATTTGGTGATTCCCTCGGCGTGCTGTTCGTTACGGTAGTTCGCTGGGGCCATGTTGTACGAGTGCGTGACGGCGTCGTACACGAACGTCTCTTCGAGATATAACATGGGCGCCCTCCATCTCGACCCCGGTTTTTCTGTTCAACTTCGAACCGAGACATGACAGTTGTACGCACCATCATATCTGGTTGTTGTTAACATACTGCTATTAATAGCTTCTGACGGGCGTCAGAGAGCAAGTCAGTAAGACAGTCACCTGCGGCAGGGAGTAGATATCGTATCCGTTAGCGCCTGCTCCCTGTGAGGATAAGCATCTGCCGATGAGTCCTTCGTTAGTATGGGAGACATCGGTCACCGTTATATGACACGAGTTCTGGGCTACTCGTTGGAAACTGGTACCGAGGATAGCTGGAACTCTATTCTCCGGATCTGACCGCCGCAATCGCCAGCGGTCATCGAGCCGAGCCTTCGCCGCTAGACCCGCTCGAGGATAGTCGCAACGCCCTGGCCGAAGCCGATGCACATCGTCGACAACGCGGTGTCCTGGCCGGTGCGCTCGAGTTCGTGGGCCAGTTTCGTCAGCAGCATTGCGCCGGTCGCGCCCAGCGGGTGGCCGTGGGCGATCGCGCCGCCGTTGACGTTGACGTCCTCCCAGGACGCGCCGGTCTCCTCGAGCCAGGCCGCGACGACAGACGCGAACGCCTCGTTGACCTCGAACAGATCGATATCCGTGAGGTCCATGTCGGCCTTCTCGAGGACGTTCTCGGTCGCCGGGATCGGCCCCTTTAGCATCGTAATCGGATCGACGCCGACGACTTCGGTCTGGACGATACGAGCCATCGGCTCCCACCCGTGTTCTTCGGCGGCCTCCTCGCTGGCGATCAACAGCGCGGCCGAGCCATCGACGATCCCCGAGGAGTTGCCGGGGTGGTGGAAGCCCTCGCCCGCCTCGCGGAACGATAGCGGGAGTTCGGCCAGCGTCTCCTCGTCGGTGCCGGGACGCGGGTGTTCGTCCTGCTCGACAACGATTTTCTCGCCGTCGAGTTCGGTTTCGATGGGCGTGATCTGATCGTCGTACCGCCCCTCGTCCCAGGCTCGCTTCCAACGGCGCTGGGAGTCGGCGGCGAGCTCGTCGAGCCCCGATCGCGAGAAGCCGTACTCCTCGGCGATGCGCTCGGCGCCTTCGCCCTGGTGGGTCAACTCGTCGAAGTGCTCGAAGTAGGTGTCGGTGACGGACCCTTCTCCGTCTGCGCCATCAGCCCCGTCCGACCCCATCGGGACGCGGCTCATGTGCTCGACACCGCCCGCGATCAGGACGTCGTGCTGACCGGCCATGACGTTCGCCGCGGCGAAGTTAGTCGCCTGCTGGCCGGAACCGCACATCCGGTTCAGCTGAACACCGGATACGATATCGCCCCAGCCGGCGACCATCGGTGCGAGTCTGCCGATGTTGAGCCCCTGTTCGTCGACTGGTGTCACACAGCCGTAGATGACGTCCTCGATCGTTTCCGGCTCGAACCCGTTGCGCTCGCGCAAGGCGGATAACGGTTCCGCTGCGAGGTCTTGCGGATGTGTGTCGCGAAACGATCCGTCTCGCTTACCGAACGGTGTTCGCACTGCATCGACGATTACGGCGTCTCTCATAGGTACGAGTGTTGCTAACAACCGCAGTCGTAATAGGCTTTGTTTAGTATCTATTGTGTGTAAAATATATGACTGAACAAACCGATTAACGCGACTCAATCGTGCCACTTTGTCACAATCAGCGTTCCAGTTTGGTTATCTGTTTCGCATCGACGCGTTTCGGCTACTGATAACGACCTAAGTGTGTTATCGGAGTGGTCATCGGTAGTATTTCGAATGAGACGGTTACGCATTCTCCAGGCGCGATTCGCGCACCCGTCGCGAGCGGGTCCGATCGACGGCGGAGAAGCGAACGCGAGATACGGAGCGAGTCGACGATGCTCGGCACTGCTCGCTCGCAACGGCTCTGAACGTACCGCTCGAGAGATTGCGCTGCCGAGCGTTTATACTCGTTTCGCTCGCGTGTTACTTCGAGGTGATATCGTCGAACGCGATCGAACGAGAGTCGCTTGAGACTGTCCGCGTGCGTCGACACGCTCTCAAGAGTTCGCGACGCTCTCGCGCTCGCGGAGGGATTTTCGGCGGATCTTCCCGGTGGATGTCTTGGGGAGTTCGTCGATGAACTCGATCTCCCGCGGGTATTCGTAGGGTGCCAGTCGCTCCTTGACTCGCGTCTCGAGCGTCTCCCTCAGTTCGGTCGTCGGTTGCCCGTCGTCCGCGGTGACGACGAACGCTTTCGGGACCGTTCCTCGTTCATCGTCGGGGATACCGACAACTGCGACGTTGGCGACGGCCGCGTGGCTCGCCATCGTCTCCTCGATTTCCTCGGGGCTCACGCGGTATCCTGACGTGATGATCACGTCGTCTTTGCGGCCCTCGAACGAGAAGAACCCGTCTTCGTCGACCGAGCCGAGGTCTTCGGTCAGCAGCCAGCCGTTCCGGACCTTCTGATCGGTCAGGTTCGGTTTCTTCCAATACTCCTCGAAGCAGATCGGGTCGTCCTCGTACCGGACCGCGATCTCGCCGATCTCGCCGGGTTCGTCTATCTGCTCGGCCGTCTCCGGATCGACGATCGCTACCTCGTGACCCGGCGCAGCGAGCCCCATCTTCCCCGGACGAGGTCGCTTCAGCGAGCTACAGTCGCCGATGACGAGATTCGCTTCGGTCTGCCCGTAGAGTTCTTCGACTGGCGCCCCGTCGAACGTATCTGCCACCCAGTCGACGACGCTTTCGCCGACCGCACCGACGCGGCGGACGGACCCCAGATCGTACCGGTCCGCCGGAGCGTCGAGTTGCATCATCATCCGCAGGGCCGTCGGCGGCGCCCCGAAGTCCGTCACCTCGTACCGCTCGAGGAGTTCGAACGCCGATTCGGCGTTCGAACCGGTCGGCGTCGTGGGCGACCACGGGCCGTCCGTAGTACAGCGCCGGCATCACGAGCGTGAACAGCGAGCCGATCCACGACCACTCGACGGGCGTCCAGAAGACGGTCCCGTCCGTCGTCCCCCTGTCGATGAAGGCCTCGGCGAACGTCGGCAGGTGACCGAGGAGCAACCGATGGGCGTGCAGTACCCCCTTCGGGTCGCCGGTGGTCCCGCTCGTATAGATGATAATCGCATCGTCGTCGGCGTTCGTCGCCGTCTTGTCGAATTGTCGTGACGCCCGCGTCTCGAGTGCGTCCCACGACGTCTCCGTTTCTGTCGGTTCGGTATCGACGGTCACCACGGTCTCCAGTGCGTCGAGGTCGTCGCGGATCGATCGGAGCGTCTCCGCGCTCGAGTCGCCGACGATACAGGCCGTCGCGCGGCAGTCGTCGAGTCGGTACCCGAGGGCGTCGTCTCCGAACTGCGTGCTGAGCGGCACTGAGACGGTGCCGAGCTTCCACGCCGCGATATGAGCGACGGCTGCTTCCGGTCGCTGACCGAGACAGATACCGATCCGATCGCCCGCGGCGACGCCTTCCGCCGAGAGATAGTTCGCGAGGCGATTCGCGCCGTGCTGGACGTCCCGAAACGTGACCGTTCGGCGGTCGCCCGACTCGTCCTCGGCGAAGAACGCGACGCGACCACGCTCTCGAGTCCACCGGTCGCAGACGTACTCCGCCATGTTGAGCTTCTCGGGGATTTCCCACTCGAAGGACTCGCGAAGCTGCTCGTAGTTGTCCCACTCTCGTTCGTAGAAGTGATACTGGTCAATCCATGACACCATGTGGCATGGGGATCACGGCGCTCGTATTAATACTACCGTCTGTCGAACGGCTATGCTCGGTACCAAGCGTTCTACAAATTGGACCGGACGAGGGGACTCGCTCTGCAGGCGGAGCAGGCCGGGTGCCTCGGGGTCAAGTCCCGAGGTAGTTCACGCTCGAAGTCATCGCACACCGCTCACTTACTCTCGTAGAACCGAACGCCGTCCTCGAGAACGCTCCCGACGTCCCCTCGATCCTCGAGATACTCGACGAGTCCGACGGTCTCCGCGAGGATACGACTGATGCCGCGTTTCGTGCCCGCTCTCTCCGCCGCGATCTGAAAGGCCGTCGTTCGGCCCGATTCGATCCGATCGAGACTCCGCTCGAGTTTGGACTCTAGATCCGCGATCGATCTGTCGAGACACTCCTCATACCGCTCGTGTATCGGCCCGTGACCCGGGAAGACACGCTCGAATTGATACGTCTTGAGGTGCTCTAGCGTCGTACAGAACGTTCGCACGCTGTCTTCGACACCGTCGTCGAAGTTGACGAGTAGCGCCGGCGCGCGGAACGGTTCGATCGCCATGTCGCCGGAAAACACCACGCGCTCACCATCGAGAGTCGTCCCAAAACAGTAGTGGCTGATATGGTGGCCGGGTGAATAGACCGGTTCGATCTCGTGCGTCCCGACGGTAAACGGATCGTCATCGATCCAGACATCGACCGCGTCTGCGGGAAGCGACTCGCGCACCGTGCGGTGAGCAGACAGCAAGCGGTCGCTGGCAGAATCGAGGTACTCGGGTTCGAGGCCGGCTTCGAGCAGATTCGCTTGCGTTCTCTCGGCGACCGTTTCCATGTCTCGTCCGAATCGATCTCGTAATTGTTTCGGCGCGTAGACGGTCGGCGACCCGGCCTCAAGTAACGTCGGCGTCTGACCGATGTGATCCGTGTGGCCGTGCGTGAGCACTACGTGTTCGATGTCCGACGGATCATACCCCTGATCGCCCAGTTCCGCGTATAATTCCTCGGAGCCGCGCTCACCAGGCGTCCCCGCGTCGATGAGAATCGGCTCGTCACCCGGTATCACGTACGCCGCCGCGTGACCCGGCGGCCACTCGACGGAGAACTCCAGTCGGTGGACGATCGCATCGCGATCGCCGACGGCCGTCCGATCTGACTCGCTCATAGCGATAGCTGTGGTGAACCACGATCGATAAGTTTCGATTAGCGGCAAAGCCGTCCCCTACCGGCGCCGTCGCGCGGCGAGCGGAGGCCTGTCATCCTATCGTGGCGCACGTAGCGGTCGGCCGAAGGCCGAATCCCCACCTCATCGAGATTGGTCGATCGAACTACGGCGCCATCGCTACCATGGTCTCGCGTATCTCCTCGGGGTCCGCCCCCCGCGGGAACGAGATATAGATCGCATCAACGCCGTCGATATTCTCGAATTGTTCTAGCTGCTCCCGTGCCTCCTCGGGCGTCCCGGCGGCGCCCATCTGATCGCGGAGCTCCGACCGTACCAGCTCCGTGGCGTGCTCGCGGTCCTCCCGTTGCCAGGCGTCGTAGATCTCGTGGGCGAGTTCCTCGCGTCCCTGTCGCGCGAGGTTGTCGCGGTAGAACGTTCCCATTCCGCCGAGGTAGAACGCGATGTGTTGAGCGACGAGTTCGCGAGCGCGCTCGCCGTCCTCAAGGGCACAGCAGCTCACGGAGAGGGTGACGCGGCTGTCGTCGGGGTCTTTATCGCCCATTTCGGCCCCTCGGCGAAGATCCTCGAGCCGTTCCGCGACTCCCTCCCGAGTGTAGTTGACGGCGTGCCAGCCGTCGGCGAAGCGGCCGGCGAGTTCGACGGCCTTCGGCCCGAGACCGGCGGCGTCGATCGGCGGTTCGGGATTGGGCGCCTCACAGCGGAGTCGGAAGCCGTCGAGGGTGAAGTACTCGCCGTCGTAGTCAACCGGGTCGCCTGAGAGGACTTCCTTGACGATCTCCACCGTCTCTCGAGTGCGACGGAGCGGGTTTCCGAACTCCATCCCGTGCCAGTTTTCGACGACGATCGGGCCGCTGGGACCGACGCCCAGGCGGAACCGGCCGTCGCTGGCTTCCTGGAGCGTCGCGGCCGTCTGACCCAGCAGGGCCGGCGATCGGGAGTAAACGTTGGCGATGCTGGTTCCGAGACCGATATCGTCGGTCCGTTCGGCGGCCGTTGCGATCGGCGTCACGACGTCTCGGCCCCACGATTCGGGAAACCAGGCGCGATCGTATCCCAACTCCTCCGCGGTCACTGCCTGATCGACGAGGCCGTCGAGGGTGGGCTGTGCACCGACCGGGAGAAAAAGGTCTCGGTTCGTCATACGACTCACACGTTGGCTCCCGTCGTCTTAAATGTACATCCCCGACCGAGCGACGATTTCGACTCCTCGATCGGCTCTACCGATCCACGGCGGGTGACTGCGGACTGTCGGCGAACCCTCGCCGGGCGAGTACTCGAGCCGATCCGGCGCCGGCAGCTTCCCACCGCGATTCCCTTCTCAGACGGCGAGACGTCGGTTCTCACAGCGGAACGGATCGCACCAGCGGCGTTCACAATATCCATCACGGACACGTCGGCGACGATGGCATCGCCGAACCGGTCGGTTCGAACGGTCGGACTGGACAGGAGAATTATAACGGTCGATTGTATGAATGATAGCATGGCACGATCACTACCGGAGTGTGAAAACTTCGTCCTCGAAAGAGACGACGATGCCCTCTCGATCACGATCGACAGCACGACGAAATTTAATTCGCTCAACGACACGATGGGCGACAAACTACTCGAATTAGCGGCGTTCCTCGACGTCGACGACGGTGTGCGATGTGCCGTCATGACGGGCTCCGACGGCGTGTTTTGCGCCGGTGCCGACGTCGAGAGCTTCGCCGAAGACGGTCATGGTCCCGATTCGGTCCGACGTGGGGCATCGATCCTCCACGACGCGATCGTCCAGTTTCATCAGGCGGACGTGCCGCTGATCACCGGCGTCAACGGCGTCGCGACCGGTGCCGGACTTGGAATCGCGCTTCTGGGAGACCTCGTTCTTGTCAGTGAGGATGCTCGCTTCGAATACGGCTACCCGCGCCTCGGACTTCCGGGTGACGGCGGTGCGACATTCCACCTCCCGCGGCTCGTCGGTCTTCGGACGGCAAAGGATATCGCCCTGCTCGACAGACCGATCTCGCCGGACGAGGCTGTCGAATGGGGACTAGCGACCGAAGCAGTTCCCGACGAGGAATTAGACGAACGGCTCGACGAACTGGCCGACGAACTGGCGTCCGGTCCCACGCGAGCGTACGGCGCCGCGAAACAGCTCCTCACCCGGAGCTTCGATCGATCCCTCGAGGAGCAACTCGCCGCGGAGACCGATGCGATCGCCAAGGGAGCAGAGACCGACGATCACGCCGAAGGCGTCGCGGCGTTCGTAGAGAAGCGCGAACCGGAATTTGAGGGACACTGAGACAGATTCGATCGACCGATTTCGGTCTCGAACGTAGTTTTCCGCTGAAGGAATATACAAACGGACGGAGCACACACTGTGACACAGAATGTCATGACAGGAAATGTCGTAATTTCGCAGATAGAGCATGTTCCGTCGGACGTGAGGGTTTACCATTACGACGAACTCCCCGAAAATGTGAAAGAGTATCTGCCACGTCTGATCCGGACCGATACTTCAGAACTGGCCGGTTCCCAACAGGTCGTCGCTGCGCTCGAACCGTACGATCTCGTCAAGTTCACTGATTACTACCGGATCACGGTTCGCGAAGAACCGTTATCAGCATCGACTCCTCGCTGACGATTCCTCGGATCTCGGTCTCGAACGACTCTATCGATAGCTTCGTTCTTCGGTACTCCTGTTGCCACGGAGTCAGCACTGTCTTCTATATTATTTTGTACCACACATCTCTCCGATTTGATTTTGCATACTACTCTCTCTTTCGTCAAGGGGTCTATAACATCCTAAGCTCGTTATTAACCGTAGGCGAGCGGTGAATCTCAAACGCCTTCACTCAACTCGGCCGGCGATCGCCGAGCGCGAAAAATACTAAGACATCATCCACCTTCGGCGGTCTGCGGACAGCGACCGTGATCGGGTCGTCTCGCTATTCTGCCAGTCGACTGGGAACCCGGAGTCTATCGAAACCGAAGACGAAAGGCGGCCGCCGATCGGTCGAACTACTCCTCGCCGCTCACGCCCACGATATCGCCGTCCTCCCAGACATAGAACCCCTCTCCTGTCTTTCGACCGAGTTTGCCGGCGCGGAGTTTGCGTTTCAGCAGTTGGGGTGGCTTGAACCGTTCGCCCAACTCTTCTCGGAGATACTCCATCACTTCGACGTTGACGTCGACGCCGGTGTGATCGACGAGTTCGATCGGCCCCATCGGGAGGTTGTATCCCAGTCGCATCGTTTCGTCGATGTCCTCGATACTCGCTACGCCCTCCTGAGCCATCCGGATCGCCTCGAGGCTGAACATCGCGCCGAGTCGAGACGACGCGAACCCGGGAACGTCGTTGACGGTCGTCGGCGTCTTCTCGATGCTCTCGACGTAGTGGTCGGCGAACTCCTTCGTGTCCGCGCTCGTCTGCTCCGCGACGACGATCTCCACCAGCGGCATGATGTGAGCCGGGTTGAAGAAGTGAAGCCCGATGCAGCGAGACGGTTCATTGAGAACGCTCGCGATCTCCGTGACCGACAGCGACGAGGTGTTCGTCGCCACGACGGCGTCGTCGGGCGCGAACTCCTCGACCTCCTCGAAGACGTTCTGTTTAACATCGAGCCGTTCGGGCACCGCCTCGATGACGAGGTCGGCCTCCTCGACGGCGGCCTCGAGCGAGACCGTTCCGGTGATTCGTTCGACGGCGTCTTCCTTCTCGGCCGGTGTGATCTTCTCTCGCTCGATCCCTTCCTCGAGGTTCGCCCCGATCTGCTCGAGGCCATCTCTGACGAGTGCCTGTTCGACGTCGCGAACGATAACAGAGTGTCTGCCGAGAGCGCTGACGTGAGCGATACCGTTGCCCATAGAGCCCGCTCCCAGGACTGCAATCTTCATGCTATGTCAAACCCACCACTATTATTTTGAGCTACCGTAATATAACTACTGTACGGCGGCTCCCTTCTCCGAATCCGCTACCTCGGCATCGGATCACCAACATTGGGAACGCTGGTTCGATTCTGACCGCGCGACTCGAGCCCGAACGTTAGCGCCGGGAATCGCGGCTTTGGCTGAGGCGTGGCGCTCAGCTTTAATTGATCTCCTCGCTCCCGTCGTCCGACTCTGATCCGTCCGGAGCTGCCACATTTCCAGGTAGTCTGCGGGAGTGTACCGAGCCGCACCCGCCTCGTCGTGCAGTGCGATCAGGACATCCCGAAGGCGAGTGTATCCAAAACCGGCGGCCATGCGCGTCGGTCCATCCGGAAGGCCGGCCCCGAGTCGAAATCCCTCGTCGATCACGTCGGAATCGGTAACCTCGTTCCCGACGGGCTTTGCCGCTTCGTTGATCGCGACAGCGACCAGCCGAGACTCGAGCTTCTCGCGTCCCATGTCGCTTGGGACGTCCGCACCACTGTTTTCCCAGCCGCAGAACCCCTGTTTGGTTTTCTTCCCAAATTGCTCTTCGTTGACCTTTCGTTCGAGTACCGAACACGGGGCGTATCCCTCGCCGAGCGTCTCGTGCATGTACTCGAGGACGTCGATCTTGATGTCGACTCCGATCTGATCGCAGAGTTCGAAACAGCCGATCGGGAGGTCGAAGCCGTATTTGGCGGCGCTGTCGACTTCGGTCACGGTGGCGTCGCGGCATCGACGGATACACGCGACCTCGTTGAGAATCGGGACGAGAACGTGATTGACGATGAATCCGGAAATAACGTTCCGGACCCGGGTCGGTGTGGTCGTCGCCGCGCGCGGCGATCACGTCACCCCGATGTAGGCGTCGCGGACGTACTCATTGTCTTTGAACTCCTCGTTGGATCCAGTGAGTTCGATCGTCCCCGTCTCGAGCAGATAGAGTCGTTCGGCGTGTCGCAGTGCGAATGAGGAATTCTGCTCGGCTAGCAGGATCGAGAGCCCCTGCTCGCGCAGTTCCATCATTGCCTCGCTGATGTCTTCGATGATGATCGGTGCGAGCCCTTGGGTGGGCTCGTCCAGCATCAGGAGTTCCGGATCGCTCATCAGTGCGCGGCCGATCGCGAGCATCTGTTGTTCGCCGCCACTCATGGTGTGAGCCTCCTGATCCCGCCGCTCATCCAATCGCGGGAAAAGATCGTAGACGAACCCGAGCTGTTCCTGGGTCTTTGTGTCGTCCAGGAGGTGCGCGCCCATGAGCAGATTCTCGTGGACAGTAAAGAAGGGGAACAAGTCGCGATCCTCCGTGCAGTGGATCACACCTTGCTCAACGATATCTTTTTCATTCAGTGTCGAGAGGTCGGTCTCCTCGAAAATTATGTCTCCGGCGTACTCAAGGTCGCCGCTGATTGCGTTGAGCATTGTCGTTTTGCCTGCGCCGTTGGGTCCGATTATACTGACGATCTCTCCCCTGTCGACAGAAATGGAGACTCCGTCGAGGGCCTGTACCCGATCGTAGTAGACGTCGAGGTTCTTAACCTCGAAGAATGCGTGTCTGGACATTCAGATCGCCTCCGTTTGGCCGGCAAGATACGCGTTCTGGACTCGTTCATCATTTGCAATCTTTTCGGGCGTTCCCTTGGCGAGGAGAGCGCCCTCGTTCAGTACAATGACCCTATCGACGAGCGTCATCAGTCCCTTCATGTTGTGGTCGACGACGACGATGGTCGTTCCCTCGTCTCGGAGCGACCGTATCTGATCCGATAGTGACATGACCTCCTCATGGTTTAGCCCTGCGAACGGTTCATCCAAGAGCAATACGTCCGGCTCGGTTGCGATCGCCTTCGCAATTTCAAGGCGCCTCCGGTCGGCGTGGGGCATCGACGTCGGATACGTTTCGAGTTCGTCTTGGAGGCCGACACGGGCGGCGATCTCCCGGATCTCCGCGTCCGACGCGCCGCCCCTGAACGCCAGTCCGCTGTTCGGGAGCGTGAAGATGTGGATGTTCTCCTTGGCCGTCATGGAGTCGATAGGGTTCGATTCCTGGGAGACCCGCGCGAGCCCACCGTTGACGATCTCGTGTGTCTTCCGGCCCGTGATGTCCTCGTCGTGGAAGTAGACGGACCCGTTCGTGACCGCGTATTCGCCCATGATGCAGTTGAAAACGGTGGTCTTGCCCGCCCCGTTGGGACCGATGAACCCGAGCATCTCGTTTTCTTGGACCTCGAACGACAGCGAGTCGACGGCCACGAGGCCGCCGAACTTCTTCGTGAGATCCTCGACCCTGAGCGGGCTGGCGGTCGTGCTCACGAGTCACCACCCCCGAACCTGCCGAGCAGGTCCCAGACCTTCTTGAAGAGTCCGTCAGGGAACTTCATGAAGATGACCAGCATGATTGCCCAGAGGACGATGTACCGGACGTGTGATCCGAGGGGACCGAGCAGGATTTCGTCGCGGAGCAGGACGAAGAGGAACGCCCCGCCGACCGGGCCAAGGACGGTTCCCATACCGCCAATAACGGCCATTGCGATGATCTCGATGTTGAGTCCGACTTCGAGCACCGTCCCCGGATCGACGGTGCCGTAGAAGTGGGCGATCAGCGCACCGCCGATCCCCATCGGGATCGCGCTGTAGGTGAACGCCCAGAGCTTGAACTTCGTCGTGTCGAGCCCGGCGGTCTCGACGGCCGTTTCGTTCTGCCCGATCGCCCTGAACACGCCCCCGATGTTGGAGCGGCTGACGGCCACGAGCCCCGCAGCGATCAGCACCATCGGGACGAACGTGTAGTAGTAAATCTCGGTCGAATCGTACGTGATCGCGCCGATATTCAGCCCGAGTTCGCCACCGGTGTGCCCGCTGAAAATGAAGATCGCCCGCGTAGCGATCAGGACCCCGACGAGGGTGATCAGCGAGAAGTACGGGCCGCTCAGCCGAAGCGAGGGGAACGCGAACAGGTAGCCCGCCAAGAGCGCGGCGGCGACCGAGAGCGGGAGCGAAATCGCGATCGATAGCTCTGGATCCACGTACGTGACCAGCAACGCCGTGGTGTAAGCGGCGACGCCGGAGAGCAGCGTGTGACCGAAGCTGATGTACCGGGTGTATCCTGAGAGGATGTCCCATCCCATCGCGAAGATCGCCCAGATGCACGCCAGCGCGAGACTGTACGTGTACGGGCCGGCCCAGAAGGGGACGGCCGCCAGCACCAGCAGCGACGCGCCGATTCCGAGCACCTGAAGCGAGTTGACCCCCAGCCAGTCCAGCCAGTCGGTGTAGGTCCGTCCGAACCCGTCCGCCGTGTCCTGCGTTTCGGTTCCCATTGTTCACTCACCCGATTCCTCGATCAGTTCGCGACCGAACAGTCCTTGTGGACGATAGAGCATGATGACAACCAGCACGATCAGTGCGGTAATACTTCGGAACTGCGGACCGCCGAGTTCGACGGCGATTGTTTCCAGGTACCCGATGAGATAGGCACCGACGATCGATCCCTTAATGCTTCCTAGACCTCCGACGACGACGATGATAAAGGCGATGACCAACGGGTCTAGCCACATCGTCGGACTCGTCTCAATGGTGGCACCGAGGAAGACGCCACCGAGCCCGGCAAGTCCGCCCGCGAGCAACCACGTCTCCGCCCGTACGCGGCCGATGTTCACACCAGTATACTTGGCTCCTTTCTCGGACATAGCGAGCGCGAGCGTCGCCCGTCCTCGCTGGGTCCTCGTCACGTAGTACCACACTGCGCCGAGCGAGGCCCACGAGACGACGAACCCGAAGATTTGATTGTACGTGACCCGGTTCCCAAGGACGACGGTCGCTCCGGAGACGATCGGCTCGAGAGACGCTGGCTCGCTCGAGAACTGGATGATGGCGAGTTCCTCAAGGATCAACGCGATCGTCAGCGTCACGAGGAACGTCGTGACCATGTTGTGCTCGATGTAGCGAACCGCACCCCGGTAGATCAGGTACGAGACGAGGGCCGTAGCGAGGATCGCGAGGAGCAATCCCCCGACCGGAGTGACGTCCTCTGACGTATAGAGGAAGACGTAGGCCCCGACCATCAAGAGCGCGCCGTGTGCCAAGTTCAATACGCTACCAACGCCGAAGATCAGCGAGAAGCCAATCGCGATGAGCGCGTACACCGCGCTTATTAGTGCACCGACGATAAGTATTGAGATTATTTCTGCCATGATGGGGCTCGATTCTTACAACCAGTCCGGGATCATGTGCTCGCCGTCCGCGATCTGGTCCGGCCAGACTGGGACTTTCTCGCCGCCGCCACCCTCACCTGGCTGCCACTGTGGAAGGAAGACCCGATACTCCTTGTTCCGCGAGTTCGGGAAGTCACTGTCCTGATCGTAGAATCGAATCCGTCCGCCGGCCCCGGGCTCGTCCATCGCCGCGACTTCCTCGGAGATGGCATCGGTGTCGTCCAGCGACCCGACCTCCTCTGCGGCGAGTTTGTACGCGCGCAGTGAGTCGATAAACTCGAGTCCCACGTACATCGGGAGCTGCGGGTGGTCGTCGTACTCGTCCTGATACATCGACACGGCCTCTTCGGTGCGTTCGTTGATGATCGCCGAGCCGCCGGTCGTACAGCCGCCGGTCGTCTCGTAAAGGCAGTTCCCGTTTGTCGACTCCCAGTAGCGCGAGGACATCGAGGAGACGTTCGTTCCCTCCTGGGCAAACGGATACTCGTTTTCCGCCCAGTCCGACAGCATTCCGGTTCCTGGTACCTGCGCGAGGGCCTTCAGTAATACCTCGGATCCCTCCGATTCGACATTATCAAGCAGTGGTGACCAGTCGCTCGTATCGCGAGCGACGCGGGAGTTCGAGTTGACGGTCAGTCCGTATTCCTCCTCCATTCGGGCGGCGGTATTATCGGTGATGTCTTCAGTCCAGGCCGCGTCCTCGACCATTACCGAGAACTCGTTCCATCCATGGGTATCGCTTAGGAACGCAGCGTAATCGGCGTAGCCCTCGGCCTGATCGATCGAGTTCGTACACATCTGGAAGACGTTCTTGTACTGCTCATAGTCTTCCCCGGGAAAATCTTGGACGATCTTTGTGGACGCCGGTCCCCCGGTGAAAAACATTGCGTCGGATTGGCCGATCCGTTCCATAACCCCAAGGGCCGTCTCGCTCGCGAATGTGCCCGCAATCATGTTGACCCCTTCCTGCAGGAAGTTCTGGACGGCGGAGTTGGCCGTTGACGGCGACAGTTCGGTGTCGGCCACGAGCAGTTCGATCTCCTCGTCCATGATCCCACCGTCCGCGTTGAGTTGTTCAACGTAGAGTTCGGCCATCCGCTCCGCGCCTACCCCGACGTCGGTCGCCTGTGGCGTCAGCAGTCCCACTTTCAGCCCGTCACTTCCACTGCCACCGAGACAGCCCGCGACCGTCGCGACCGTTCCTGTACTGGCCGCCGTCAGAAACGTTCGCCTATTGACTCCGCTTCCACCAGTTAATTCGGACCCTGCACTCTCTTCTATGCCATGGTAGACCATATCTCATGTGTTATAGTCACAATCTTATACTTTTCCCTTCTTTCAGGAAACGCGAGTCGCCTCAGTTACGGCGCGTGCGTGGATCCATGTAGCGCGAGAGGTGTTCAACCTCGCGCTCGTCGACGTCTTCAAACGCATCTCGGGCGATGACCCGTTTCTGAACCTCGTCCGGCCCGTCGGCGATCCGGATGATGCGGACGTCCTGGTAGAACTCCGCGAGCGGGAGGTCCTGCCCAATCCCGTTCGACCCGCAGAACTGCAACGCCGTGTCGATGACCTCCTGGGCAACGTTCGTAGTGTAATACTTTGCGACTGCCGCCTCGGTCCGGGCCTGGCTCCCTTCCGCGTAGACGCTCGCCGCCTGACGTGTGGTCGCCTTCGCCGCGTGGAGTTTGGTCTCCGCCTCGGCGATACCGAATCGGGGGCCCTGCTTTTCGGCGACGGTTCCCCCGAACACCTCCCGTTCGCTCATGAACGCCTTCGCGATGTCGAGCGCCCGCTCGGCCATTCCCGAGAACTGCATCGACCGGGCGAGCCGTGCGGGTACCATCCGCTGTTGGGCGTGTTGGAACCCCGCGTCGATCTCCCCGAGCACGTTCTCCTCGGGGATCCGAACGTCGTTGAAGATCAGTTCGGTGTGAACCCGTGAGAGCATATCCTCACCCATATGAGGGATGTCCCGGACGACGTCGATCCCGGGCGTGTCCGCCGGGACGAGAAGCATCGAGCACCCCTCGTAGGGATGGACGTCGGGGTCCGTCCGTGCCATCACTAGAAGGAAGTCGGCGTCGCTGCCGTTCGTGATCCACCACTTGTGGCCGTTGAGGACCCACTCGTCGCCGTCCTTCTCGGCGCTGGCCTTGATCATCGTCGGATCGGCCCCGCCGCCCTGCATCGGCTCGGTCATGGCGAAGGCCGACGTGAGGTCCCCGTCGACGAGCGGCTGTAACCACTTCTCCTTCTGGTCGTCTGTCCCCAGCAGCTCTAGCAGGTGGATGTTCCCCTCGTCCGGCGGGTCCGTCCGGATGGCCGGCATCGCGAGGAAACTCCGCCCGCCCTCCTCGTAGGCCGGCAGGGCGTCGCGGAAGTCGAGGCCGAGTCCGCCATACTCCTCGGAGACCTGGGGCGCAAACACGTCGTGGGCTCGCGCTTCCGCCCGCAACTCGTCGATCAGTTCCTCGGATACCGGCTGGCCCCCGGGCTGGTCCCGTTCGACGGGCAGTACGACTTCGTCGACGAACTTGCGGATGCGTCGGGCGACTTCGGTCGCTCGCTCAGAGTCGTTGAACTCCATACGATACTCCAACCCTCTGGGACCACCCACATATATGTTTGTGACTACCACGGTCGTGAACCGACAGTATTGCGACGTCGGACCCACGACGGATGTTCATGCTCGGCAGTAGCTATATACTACCGAGGGCCGTCTAGTCGGCCGTATGAGAGCAGCCGTCTACCATGGGCGGGAGGACCTTCGCGTCGAGGAGATCGACGAACAACCGCTCGAGCCGACCGCGGTGCGCGTCCGGGTCGACGCCTGCGGGATCTGTGGCTCCGACTTGCACGAGTATGCGCAGGGACCGATTGCGATCCCGTCCGACGAGCCGCATCCGGGGACTGGGGAGTCGCTCCCGTTGCCGCTCGGCCACGAGGTGACCGGCCACGTCACGGAGACGGGACGGGACGTGGAGTCGCTCGCGGAGGGCGATCCGGTCGTCGTGAACCCGATCATCGGCTGTGGCGACTGTCCGATGTGTATAGCGGGGCGGTATTATCTCTGTGACTCGCTCGTGAACGTCGGCATCCACGGCCACGGCGGCGGGTTCGCAGACAATCTTGTCGTTCCGGCGGAGAACGCCGTCCGTCTCCCCAAGGGGTTCCTGACGGAGTACGGCGCGCTGGTCGAACCACTGAGCGTTGCCCTGCACGCGGTCCGCCGATCCGACCTCGAGGTGGGGGACACCGTCTCAATCTTCGGCGCTGGGCCGATCGGGCTAGGCGTGCTGCAGGTGGCGATCGCCGCCGGCGCCAAGCGCGTGTACATCAGCGAGCCGCGGACGGAGCGGCGCGAACTCGCCGCGAGGCTGGGTGCGACGGAGGTGATCGACCCGGCGGACACGGATCCGGTTCGACGCATCTCGGCGGCGACGGACGGTGGGACCGATGTCGCGTTCGAGGTCGCGGGCGTCGAAGCGACGGTTACGGAAGCGATCAGGAGCACGCGGAAGACGGGGGATGTCGTCGTCGTGAGCGTTTACGAGGAGGCAGTATCGCTGAACCTGAACTACGTCATGATGGCGGAACGAACGGTCACGGGATCGTACGGCTACCGGGGCGGGGCCCGGTCGCGAACCGGCGAATTCGAGACAGCGATCGAACTGCTCGACGACGGGCGGATCGAGGCCGAGCCGATGGTCACCGGCCGGATCGAACTCGAGGAAATCGTTCCGAAGGGGTTCGAGCGCCTCCTCAAGCCGGACAGTGAACACGTCAAGATCCTCGTCGAGCCGTAACCCCGAGGGGTCACCGTCGGTCCGCTTCCATCTCCTGAAGCGACGCCCGGCGGATCTTCCCCGTGGTCGACTTCGGGAGTTCGTCGATGAACTCGATCTCCCGCGGGTACTCGTACTTCGCTAGCCGCTCCTTGACGAATAACTGGATCGATTCCCGGAGGTCGGCCGACGGGCCGAAGCCGTCAGTGAGGGTGACGTATGCCTTGACGGCGCTCCCCCGTTTCTCATCAGGAACGCCGATCACGCCAGCGTCGGCAACTGCTTCGTGGTTCGCGACGGCGTCCTCGACCTCCTCCGGTCCGATACGGTAGCCTGAGGAGATGATGACGTCATCTTTCCGACCGACGAAGTCGAGGAAGCCGTCCTCAGTCTCGACCGCCAGATCCTCTGTGAGCATCCAGCCGCTATGGAACTTAACATCGGTCTCCTCCGGTTTCTTCCAGTATTCTTTGAACATATTGGGGTGATCAGCCTTCACAGCGATCTCGCCGGTCTCGCCCGGTGAGACCGGCGTCTGATCATCGGGGTCGACGATATCGAGTTCGACGCCGGGGACCGGCTTGCCGATGTTGCGCTCGTAACGGAAGTACTTGACGCAGTTCCCGGTCAGCGGCGATGCCTCCGTCTGGCCGTATCCCTCGTGTACCGTGGCGTCGAAAACATCCTCGACCCAGCGTGGAAGCGTCTTTCCCAGCGCTTCGCCGCCGCTGCCCAGTACGCGGACCGAGCGGGTATCGTACCGGCTGTTCGGATTGTCGACCTCGTTCATCATCCCCCGGAGCGCTGTCGGCGGGATGTACAGACTCGTCAGACTGTAACTCTCGACGAGTTCGAACGCTGTTTCCGGATCGAACGAGCCGTACCCTTCGTAGGCGAGCACCGGTTTCCCATAGAACAGCGCCGGGAACACGAAGTCGAACAGGGATCCCTTCCACGCCCAATCCGCGACGACCCAGAAGATGTCGTCTGCCTCGAGGGCCGCGTTGCAGAAGATACAGACAAACCCGGGAAGTTGTCCGAGCAACATGCTGTGAGTGTGAACGACCCCCTTCGGATCACCAGTCGTCCCACTCGTGTAGACGATCACGGCGGTGTCCGCAGCCGCCGTCTCGACCGGTTCGAAGCCCTCGGGGCTGGCTCTGACCGCCGTCCAGAAGTCGGTCTCGTCCGCCTCGAGGTCGGCGTCGCCGACGACGAGTACCTCCCCGAGACCGTCGAGTTCGTCCTTGATCGCCCGCAGGTTCTCGAGGTTTGTCTCGTCGACGATCGCGATGTCCGCGTCGCTGTTCTCGAGGCGGTAGCGAAGCGCATCGGGCCCGAACAACGTCGAGAGGGGAACGGACACGCTGCCCGTCTTCCAGATTGCGATGTGCGAGAGGACCGTCTCTGGTTTCTGGGGGACGCAGATCGCGGCTCGATCGCCGCGCGTGAGTCCGACGTCGGCCAGGTAGTTCGCGAGTCGGTCGGTCGTCGCTTTCATCTCGGCGAACGTGAACGCTCCCTCTCGACCGCGACTGTCCTCGTAGCGCATGCCGACGGCGTCCCCGTCCGACGCGTGCCGGTCGCAGACGTACCTGGCGATGTTCATCCGGTCGGGGATCTCCCACTCGAACTCGTCACGGAGCGCCTCGTAGCTCTCCCACTCATGGTCGTAGAAGTGATACGGGGTCAGCTCGCCGACCGACGGCACATTGTCAGCCATGTGATAGCAGTTGGCACAGTCTCACTTATAGCTTCCGTCGAAAACGGCATGGGCGACGGGCGCGGATCCCGTGTTACAGTGGCAACTGAAAGCCGTTGCACACCTGATCGCACGACTGCGTCGCGATCAGTGTGTGAAACGTTTCAGCTGCTACTATCGTCATCCGTCTCGACGGCAGTCTGGAACATCGTCCCGCAGTCGGGACAGGCGTGTTCGCGGAGGAGGACGTCCGGCTCCCGATGGCGCTCCTGGATCAACAGCGAGAGGTCCTCGAATCGCTCGTGGACGGGCGATTCGTTCGTCGCGGTGTAGTCGAGCCACTCGGTGTCGTCTGCACCGGAGTACGGTGCGAAGACCGAGTCACACTCTGTACACCGGAGGTACTCGTCGCCGTCCGCGGTGACGACCGCGACGTATCTGTGGAACGGCTTCGCGCAGGTCACCGTTTCTACAGGCTTCTCGAGACGACTCTCGCTAGACCATTCGGTACGCTCGGCACGGAGTTCCTCGCGGCGCTGCTCGGTCGCCCCCTCGTCGATCGATCCGTCGGCGACGACGACGCCGTACGTCCCCTCGGCCATCTCCCGCGTGATGTAACCGTCTTCTAGATCCGATCGGACCGCCTCCGGATCGCGCAAGAGCGGATCGCCGACGCCGCTACCGCCGCCGAGCCGGTTGACGAACACCACGTCCGAATCGATCGGAATGTCGGGCTCCTTTGCGGGCAGCTGTTCGGACGATCCCGAGAGGTCGTCGACCGATTCGGGAACGTCGCCGCCCTCGAGGATCGCCGTCACGTCGGTCTCGCGCACGAGTTCGAAGATCGTCGTACTACCGGGATACCCGCCGTGTGCGCCCTCCGTCGGTACCTGGGTGCTGGCTGAGGTGACCGACTCGCTTCCGCCCCCGACGTCGTGGAGCGTCCAGGCGAACTCGACTCCCTGTCCGCCCCTGTGCTCGCCGGGACCGCCCGAATCGGCATTGATGCGACGCCAGAGATACAGCATGGGGTGTTCGTCCTCGTTGATCTCGAGGTCCGGCAGTCCGGGGTTGAGCGATGAGATTGGTGACGCGGCGTCGAGTCCGTCCTGCATCGTACACGCGCCGGCCCCCGCACCGCCGCCGTTCATGTCCATGAAGACGTCGGGTTCGCCGTGCTGGTTCTCCCCGTAGAAGGTCGAGACCGCGAACACGTTCTGGAACGATCCCATCACGTGCTCGCGGACGAACTCGTCTCTCGACTGTCCCATCGCGCGGTTGAATAGGACCATCGTCGAGTCCGAGATTGCCATACCGGTTTCCATGTGACCCGAGGACATCGGTGCCGGCATCTCGGGGTTTACGATCGTACCGTCCGGTGCGACGATATCGATCGCCCGGTACATCCCCTCGTTGATCGGAATGTCCGGGCCGAGCAGCATGATCGCGGGGTTCATCACGAACCCATAGGTCGTGCCGAGGCTCGCGTTGATGAACCCCGGAGCCTGGGGCGACGACCCCGTGAAGTCCATCGTGAGTTCGCTCCCGTCAATCGTCATCTCCGCCGCGACCGTGTACAGTGCGTTCTCGTGACCGTCGTGTTCGACGGTTTCGGTCGTCGCGTACGTCCCATCGGGGAGCTGTTCGATTCGCTCTTTGAACGCCGCCTCAGTGAGGTCCTTGTTCACCTCGACGTACTTCTCGTACGCGTCCTGTCCGAACTCCTCGATCGTGTCCTGGAGACGACGGTCACAACGGTTGTTCGCGGCGACGAGGGCGCGGAGGTCGTTGAACACCCGCGTCGGAATGCGGACGTTCGACTCGATGAGACGCTTGACGGTGTCGTTGATCTCCCCCTCCTCGACGATCTTGACCCCCGGCCAGACGAGCGCTTCCGCGTAGGATTCGTCGGCGTGGGGCGCGAATCCACCGGGGGCCATCCCGCCAACGTCCAGCATGTGCGCTTCAGCCCAGCACCACGCGACGAGTTCGTCGTCGTGGAAGATCGGCTTGACGACGCCGACGTCCGGCTGGTGACACACCTTCGTCTTGAAGGGATCGTTACAAATGAACTGATCGCCCGGTCGGATATCACCCTCCGAGAACGTGTTCTGGATGTGATCGACGGCCTCCCGCGCCGGGGCCGAGTGGATCGGAAGGTACGGCGACCAAGAGGCAATCTCGCCGTTCGCATCGGCGATGAACGTCGAGAAGTCGACCGCCTCCGAAATGATTGGGTTCCCAGAGGTGCGGATCATCGCCGTCCCCATCTCCTCAGCGATGTTGTACAGCCGTCGTCGGATGACTTCGGCCGTGACCGGGTCGTAGTCTGATTCGATTCCGCTCGCGTCCGTCTCCGTCTGTGGTTCAGATGGTTCGCTCATCGTTAGTCCTCCGCTCGAGTCGTTTCCGCGCGCCGTTCGGTCTCGGTGTCCGCCTTCGTGAGGACGTAGTTGCCGTATTCGTCCACGGTCATGCTGAAATCGTCCGGAACGAACACCGTCGTGATCCCTTCTTCAACGACCGCCGGACCGTCGACGCGGGTACCGACGGTCACCGCGTCCTGATCGTAGATGGCGACCTCCGCGTGGATCCGCTGGGACGGCAAGTAGACTTCGCGAGTCGACGTTGGTTCGGCGTCGCCGTCTTGGTCGGCGAACTCCTTCAGAGGCGGTTTCTCCGTCGTCGCAGTGCCAGTGACCCGCACGGCACGCATGATGACCGGTGACTCGACCCACGCGGTGCCCGGGCCGTACTCCGACTCGTACCGCTCCGGAAACTCCTCCTGAATCCGTTCGATATCGTCGCGGGAGATGGTGTCCGCCGGAAGGTCGACGCTGTAGTCGAAAAGTTGGCCCTTGAATTTGAACATTCCTTCGCGCTGGATAGTCACGTCTTCGTCGTCGAACCCCGCCGTTTCCATCTCCGTCCGGATTCGTGACTCCAGATCCTCGAGGGCCTCATTGATTTTGTCGACCGGATCACCGGGGTTCCACGAAAGGGTCTCCGTATACGTCCGGACGTCGTCCGCCTGGAGCAACCCGTACGCGGAGAACACGGGTGCCGTGTTCGGGACGACGACGCGATCGATGTCGAGCGTATCGCAGATGTCCGCCGCGTACATCGGAAGCGCCCCGCCGTACGCGACGAGGGTGAAACCGTCCGGATCACGGCCCTCCTCGACCGTGACGTTCCTGATCGCGTTGCTCATCGACGTGACCGCCAGGTCGTACACCGCGGCCGCCGCCTCTTCGACGGTCGTTCCGAGTGGATCGGCGACGGTGCGCTCGAGTTCCGTCCTCGCCTCCCCTTCCTCCAGGCTTCGCCGACCGCCGAGGAATGCGTTCGGATCGAGGAGGTCAAGAGCGACCGCTGCGTCGGTCAGCGTCGGATCGGTTCCGCCCCGGCCGTAACAGACCGGCCCCGGGTCCGCGCCGGCGCTCTCGGGACCGACCTGCGGGATTCCCCGGTTGTCGATCCACGTTATCGAACCGCCCCCGGCGCCGATGGTGTTCGTTTCGATTTTCGTCAGTCCCGTCAGAAATTCCCGTATTTCCGTCCGTTCGGTGACGTTCACCTCACTGTCCTCGATGATCGAACACTCGAAACTCGTCCCGCCCATGTCCGCACAAATGAGGTTGTCGGCACCGAGCTGCCGACCGAGCGACTGGACCCCGATTACGCCGCCGACGGGACCGGAGTCGATCAGTCGGACCGGCTCCGCCTTCGCTCGTTCCGGCGTCGTTCCGCCGCCGGCGGATTGCATGAACGTAATGGCGTCGCGGTCGAGTCCCTTGCCCGATAACCGCTCTTGCAAACGGTCGATATACGTTGATACGTCCGGCGCCGAGTACGAGTTGAGCAGTGTCGTTACCATCCGTTCGAACTCCCGGATCACCGGGTACACCTCGTTGGAGGTCGTGACATACAGGTCCGGATACGCCTCTTTGACGATCTCCCGCGTTCGGTCCTCGTGGTCTGGATTCCGGAAACTCCAGAGATAACAGACCGCAATCGCCTCGACGTTCTCCTCTTCGACCAGTTCGTCAACGGTCGTCTTGACCGCTTGCTCGTCCAGTTCGACGACTTCGTCACCGTTGTAGTCGATCCGTTCCGGGATCTCCCTGATGCAGTCCCGGGGGACGATATCCGGGACGTTCGATTGTTTCGTGTGATCCAGCTCCGACGTGCGCGGCGAGCGAGCGATTCGGAGCGTATCCTTCGTTCCCTTCGTGACGAGCAGTCCCGTTTTCGCTCCGTCGAGTTCCACAACGTTGTTCGTGACGACCGTCGTCCCGTTGACGAATCGATCCGTCCGCTCCAGCAACTCGGTCGCGGGGACGCCGACCTTCCCGGACACGTTCTCGATCGCCCGTTCGACGCCTTCGCTCAGGTCGCCCGGCGTCGTATCTGCCTTATCGTTCCACACGTTACCCCGATCGTCGGCGACGACGACATCCGTGAACGTCCCGCCGACGTCACAACCTATTTGGTAAGACATGACACGGCACCATATACCGATAGTGGCATTAAATCTATGGGAAGGGTGATCGGGTTTCGCTCTCTCGTCCCAAAACAGTCCTTACACGACGTCCCGCGCCCGCAACTCGTCGATCGCGTCTTCGTCGACGCCGACTGCCTCGAGTACCTCCGCGGTGTGTTCGCCCATTTCCGGGACGTCGTCCCCGCTCCCGGCGAGTCCGTGGCGCGACGCGGCGGGGAACCCAATCCGCGGCATCGGTCCGTCGGCGTCCGTTACGATCTCCCGACTCCGGATCTGGGGGTCATTCACGGCCTCGCGTGGAGTCCGTACCGGCGCGAACATCGCGTCTGTCTCGCCGAGTTCGTCTTCCCACTCCGACTGGGTCTTCGAGCGAAAGGTCTCGGCGAGCGTCTCCCGGACCGCGGCCCGCGTCGCTTCGTCCTCCGCGCGGTGATTTTCGATCAACTCCTCCCGGTCGAGTTCGGTACACAGGATCTCCCAGAATTTTGGCTCGAGCGCGGCGATCGAGACGAACCGATCATCCGCGGTCCTGTAGACGTCGTAGCAGGGATACGTCCCGGTCAGTTCAGTTTCGCCAGGGCGTGGATCGCCGCCGTACAGGGCGAGCGGCGCAACCGCTTGGGAGAACGAGAGTACGGCCTCCGTCATGGAGACGTCGACGTAGTTCCCGGCCTCGTTCCCCAGCGCCCGACTCAGCAGAGAACTCACGACGCTGAGGGCCGCGAACGTACCGCCTGCCATGTCGCCGATCGGGTAGCCGGGGATCGCGGGTTTCTCGTCCTCGTCCTCGCGGGTCATGTCGACGAGCCCCGCTACGCTCGCGTAGTTGAGGTCGTGGCCGACTCGGTTCCGGTAGGGACCGTCCTGCCCGTACCCAGAGAGCGAACAGTAGACGACGTCGGGGTTGTGTTCGCGGACGGACTCGTATCCCACCTCGAGTCGCTCGGCGACGCCGGGTCGGAACTGCTCGATCACGGCGTCGGCGTCCGCGATCAGTTCGTAGAAGGCCTCAAGCCCGGCGTCGTCCTTGAGGTCGATCGTCACGCTCTTCTTACCGCGGTTGACGGCCGAGAAGACAGCCCCGACGTCGTTGGGTGCCATCGGTTCGGTGAACCGCGCGTAGTCTCCGACGTTTGGGTCCTCAACTTTGATCACCTCGGCCCCCATGTCCGCGAGCAGTTGGGTGGCGTACGGGCCTGGAAGTAACCGTGTCAGATCGACGATCCTGATGCCGTCGAGTTCCATACCCCGAGTCTCACGGCCAGCGGCTTAAACCCACCCACCCGCCGGGCGAATCAGGGCGGCCGTCACGAACCCGGTGAGAGGAGCGATTCCGACCGCGGTCGGTAACCTACGGGCGGCACGGTGGCGCTACCGCTGGGCTTCCTCGAGAACGGTCTCGTCGAATCGCTCTCGAAGCTCCATCTTGTCGAATTTGCCGGTACTCGTACGAGGAATTTCGCCGGCGAACCCGATCGCGTCCGGGAGCCACCACTTCGGGAACCGCTCGCCGAGGTGGTCTCGGAACTCGTCGGCGGTGACGACGCAAGCTAGGGGTCGTTCCTGCCATTTCTCGTGGGGACTGCGATCACGGTCGCCTCGATCACCGCCTCGTGGCTCATCAGCTCGTTCTCAAGTTCGACCGATGAGATCCACTTCCCGCTACTCTTGATGACGTCTTTCTTCCGGTTGACGATGTCAACGTATCCCAGCTCGTCCTGCGTGGCGATATCGCCGGTCTTGAACTACCCATCGTCGGTGAACGAGGCGGCGGTCTCCTCGGGACGGTCGTGGTACTAGTCGAGGACCCACGGTCCGCAGACTTCCACTTCGCCCATCTACTCGCCGTCACGCGGCACTTTCTCTCACTCTCTTCATTCCGAATTCGGGGTTGAATGCCGGGAACTGGCAGTCCAGCTTTCGCCTGATACTCGTACCGAACGTTCGCATCGCATTTTCGAGTTCCGCACAGGGCTGACTGATAGTTCCAGCAGGTGTCGTCTCCGTCATACCCCTGCCCTGGAGGATGGGCGCGTCACACTCCTGGTCGTACTTGCGGATCAACGATTCCAGCGGCGCGCTGCCGCAGACGAGTAGGCGATCGATGTTGGCGATGTCCATCCCGGGATGCTCGTTGAGGTAGTTCGCCATCTCGAGCCAGATCGTCGGCACGGCCGCCGAGGTCGTGACGTCCTCGGCGATGATCGGTTCCGCGATGTCTTTCGGGTCCGTGTGGACGCTCGGGAACACCTGTTTGGCGCCGACAAACGTCGCCGCGTACGAGAAGCCCCACCCGTTCGCATGGAATATCGGGACGACCGGCATCACCACGTTGTCGCTCGACACTGGTGGGCATCGGTGTGACCGACCATCATGCTGTGGAGGTACACCGCCCGATGTGAGTAGGCGATGCCTTTCGGTTTACCTGTCGTCCCGGACGTGTAGCACATTCCTCGTTAAGCTTGAGCCAGTCGTAGGTTTTGGGCTGTCCGCCGAGCAACTCCTGGTAAGAGCACCGTTTCGAGGTCCGTCTCCGGGACTTCGTCGTCCAACACGACGACCTGTTCGACGGTCCCAGCTGATCCGCGATGGCCTCAACCTTCTCGATGAGACGCGGGTCGACGAACAGGACTTTGTCCACCGCGTCGTTGATGATGAACTGGAAGTGCTCGTCGGGAAGCCGCATATTACACATGTGGATACTTCGTCTGGTACAGCTCGGAGCGAAGTTCAGTTCGAAGTGTCGGTAGTGGTTAACGGCACTGACGGCGATCCGTTCGCACCACTCGACGCCGATGATCGTTGAGGGCGTGTGCGAGCCGGCTGATCCGAGCTGCAGCATCCGCGTACGTGTACCGGTGGACGCTACCGTTGGGCATTTTGCTGACAATATTTCGATCCGGGAAGAGGTCAATCGCCCGACCGAGTAGCCGATCGAAGGTGAACTGAACGCCCATCATAGTCCTACCTAACGGCGATTGCTATCTTATCCTTTGGCAAAACTACCACTATGCGGAAGGAGTACCACAACTATCCCGTCGACCACGACCGGCGGCGGAAACAAGAACGATTCCGCCATTGATCTCCGGTCGCGGCGGTCGCAACCCCGCGCTCAAGACGGTCGGCTAAACCTCATGGGTCTCTTCGATCCTCGGGACGCCCTTCGCCGTGACGGTTTCCCCGACGAGGTACGAGGAGGCCGGACTCGCGAGGAACTGTGCGAGGTCCGCTATCTCTTCGGGTGTCCCCATTCGCCTGCTGACCGAGTCCCGATCGACGTCGTCGACGTCCACGCCCATCTGGGACGCGACACCGGGCGTGGCTACGAACCCGGGGGCGATGCAGTTGACGCGTATATCATCCTCCGCCCACTCGTACGCTAGAGTTGACGTTAACGTTATCACGCCCGCTTTCGCGGCGCTGTAGTGGGTCATTCGGGGCGATCCCTTCTGGCCGGCGGTGCTCGAAACGTTGATCACGACGCCGCCACCGTTCTCCCGCATCACCGGTCCGACCGCCTGGGTGCAATGAAACGTTCCGTGGAGGTTGATGTCGACGATTGTCCTCCACCCGTTTTCGGATATTTCGTCGAAGTCCGCCATGAAACTCGCGCCCGCGTTGTTGATCAGGACGTCGACGGTTCCGAACGCCTCGACAGTCGCCTCGACTAGCGCGTCCACTTCATCACGGTTGGTCACATCGCACTCGACGGCGATCGCCTCCCCGTCGGTCGTCTCGTCGGCGATCTCGGCGGCGATCGTTTCGACTTTCGATTCATCCCGCGACGTCACGACGACGTTCGCACCGTCGGCCGCGAACTGGCGTGCGATCGTCCGGCCAATACCCTGGGATGATCCCGTTACGATCACAGTCTTCCGAGCGACGCTGAACTGTTCGGTCGTCATAGATCACGTATCCCCGGTCGTACTGTTGGTCCTAATACGCTCATCCACTCCATAGAACTGGAAAATAATATTTAAATTTTCAGGTGAACGCCGCTCGGATCAGGCGACACCACGGGACGGTCGCCGTCCGCCGCTACGCTCGTCACCCCTCTGCGACTCGCTTTCACTCGTCCGGTTTCTTGAACACCAGTAGATCGAGGTCGCCGATACCGACCGTCTCGTCGTCCGTATTCCGGATGTCGTAGGTCATCGTGATTCGCCCCGCGTTGTCCGCGAACTGCGATCCCGATTCTGCCTTCTCTGCGACGGTCGCGACGACGTGAATGGTGTCGCCCGGATGGACGGGTACGTGAAAGGTAAAGCCGTCAAACCCGAGGATTGCCTTGACCGTCCCTTCGAAGATATTCGTCCGGCCGACGAGACCGATCGCGTAGGAGAAAACCTGCGGCGCAGCGAAGACGCGCCGTTCCATGTGGGACTCGCGGGCGAATGGTTCGCTCGAGTGGAGCTGGTTCCAGTCTCCGGTGAGCGAACAAAAGTTGACGAGATCCGCTTCCGTCATCGTCCGCGTCGCCGTCGTCACTGATTCGCCTTCCTCGAAATCGCCGAAGAATTTCGCTCCATCGACAGCCATGCCGAAGCGGTCGGCGAGGGAACGTATATGTGTTTTGGCCGCCCAGCGTACGTTAATCGACCAGGGACTAGCTCAATGGTCTCGAACCTATCGATTTAATGTAAAGTATGTTGTGGTCATGGACGGAATCCACTGTCGAATCGGCCCCAATCGCCTTCTGACCGCCTTTTTCGCCTGCTTCTGCATTACAAATCAGATCATTTCGCCGTATTCAGGCCGTTGATTTGGTAACATATAACACTATCTGGGTAGCAGAATATAATAACGAACGAAGGGTGTTATAGAAATTTTCCGTATGGTGGTATTCACCGATCATCGTGTTGCGAAGTATGCACGTACGATAGAGGGTCCATAGTCGCCGGAAGCACGCCGTAGAAGATAACAGAAACACGTCGGTGGCGACCGGCTAGCACGTAATCCACGGATAGACCTCGCTATCACGGCTCGCTCCGTTGATGAACCGGCTAGACATGTTTTCGCCTCTTTCCTATCAATTCTCACTGTCCAACCCACGTGTCTGAAACTACAGCGGTGAGGACGGACTTCCGATTTTCCGGCGCCGTTATCACTTCAACATATCGTCGTGATCGCTCTCTCTCTCGTCGAGTCTGCGTCCGTCCCTCAATCTAATACTAGTGACCCGAAGCTATTTCACTTCTACAGTACGCTCGTTACATACCACAATGTGTGCATCTCACACCGAGAGCAGCGTCTCTTTCGAAATGGACGACGAAACCGAACTGATCCTCGAGAGCCTCGATCAGTTCACCGAACAGGAGATCGAACCGCTCGAGGACGAACACGAAGCCCTCCTCACGAATCCCAGGCTCGGTCACGAAAACGACGGACGGCTCACGGACGAGTACCTCAATCTCATCGAGACGGTTCGGAAGAAGTCGGCCGACGCGGGCTTCTACGCGATGAACATGCCCGAAGACGTCGGCGGATCCGACGTGTCGATGGTGACGTGGTACCGCGCGATCACGCACGTCTTCTCCAGGGGTCGCGGACTGAACGAGCACGTGCTGGCGGGTCCGGAAGGGCCGAAGCCGCTGTTGCTGCTCGCGGACGAGGACCAGCGCGACGAGTACGTCGAACCCGTCGTCCGCGGCGAGCAGTCGACGGCGTTCGCACAGACGGAGCCGACGGCGGGCTCGGATTCGCCCGCGATGCAGACGTCGGCCGAGCGGGACGGCGACGAGTGGATACTCAACGGACAGAAGCAGTGGATCACGAACGCGCCGTACGCCGACTTCGCACAGGTCTTCGCACGGACGTCGCCGCCGGACGAAGCCGGGCGCTACGGCGGGATCACCTGCTTCATCGTCGAGGAAGACGAGTGGGAACTCGGCTCGATCAACAACACGCCGGCACAGCTCGGTCAGCAGGCGGAACTCCGCTTCGACGACGTCCGTCTCCCGAACGATCGCGTTCTGGGCGAGGTCGGCGACGCCTTCTACGCTGCGATGGACTTCCTCTCGCTCGGCCGGCTAGAACTCGGCGCACAGGCCGTCGGGCTCGCGGGCTACGTGTTGGATCGAGCGGCCGAGTACGCGCAGGAGCGCGATGCCTTCGGCCAGCCCATCGGGAACTTCCAGCAGATCTCCTCGAAAGTCGCTCGCGGTCAGGCGAACCACTACGCGGCCGATTCAGCCGGACTCCGCTGTGCATGGGCGATGGATCGGGACCGCTCGGTCGTCGAAGACACGTCGATCTTCAAGTGGCTCGCGACGCAGACGTACTGGAACGCCGCGGACGCTGCCGTTCAGATCCACGGTGGAAACGGACTCAGCGAAGAGTACGGCTTCATGGACCACCTCAACTACGCGCGGCTCCTCCGCATCGTCGAAGGGACCGACGAACTCCAACTCAATACGATCGCCAAGCAGAACGGTCTCCTCAAGTGAGGTCGACTATCACGGGATTCAGTGAGTACCTGTCGTAATCGAGAACGATATCCGGGGCGCAATCGTCGTTTCGCTCTCGCGCAGGGCCGAGTCGACGGTGTTACCGAAACGATGAAACTGCTTCGGCCGTATTCGAACGGCTTTCCCGACGAGGGAACCGCTGTCCGCCGACCCCGGTCCACCGCGAGAGTTTAAGAGGTTGTAGTCGAATCACTCGGGCATGTCAGACGGCTCCTGCGACGACCTTCTCGAACTGGACGAAATCGATCGACGTATCCTCGAGATACTGGCGAACGACCCGCGGAGCCCGTACGCGGATATCGCGGACGAACTCGCCGAACACGACATCGACATGAGCAGCGAGGGCGTTCGCCGACGGGTGACGTCGCTGCTCGAAAACATGACGAGCTTCTTCCTGCCTCGTCCGGAGCGAAACAGCTGGGAGATCATCCTCGTGACGGTTCGAACTGCCGACGAACCCGGGGCGAAACAGGACGTCTTCGACGCGATGTCGGACATGGACTTCTGGTTCGTCGCGGAGGGCTTCGGTACCGTCGATCTGTACGCGATCGCCACCGCGAAATCGAACGTCGAAATAGACGACTTACTCGTTCAGGTCAGGGGGATCGATCCGGTGGCAGAGATGGATCACTTCATCGAAACCGACCGCGCCGTAAACATAAGAAATTACCTCCCTGTTTATTGAGTAGTTCTATGAACGCGGCTTTCAGCGGTTTCAGTGAGGAAAACGCTAGCTATGTTCTGGTCAGTTAAACTTAAAATAGTTGTGGTGTCTGACTATCCCTGAACGGGCGGTTCGAACGTGATCGTGTCGAACGTCGCGTCGACGGCGGATTCCGGATGAGCCGTCGCAACCAGATAGTCGGTTTCGTCGGCGAAGTGGTCGACCAACCTCCGCGTCCGTTCCGCGTCGAACGCGCCCAGCGAGTCCAGGACCAGCACCGGCGTGATGTCAGCGACGTCGTACGTGACGAAACCGGCCAGCGCGAGCACGAGCCCGACCATCTCCCGCTCGCTCTCGGCGAGGTGGTCGAGGGAGTCCTGCTGGGTCCGTCCGTCGACTTCCCGGGCGATCACGAGCTCAAACTCGCCGTCGAGCCACACGCGCTCGATCCGCTCGAACTCGAGCGCGTCCAATAGTTCGTCCATCGTCCCGTTGAACACCTCTCGGAGTTCGCTCTCGAGGTTTTCGATCCGATCGGTCAGCGCCGTGATCTCGTCCGTCAACTCCTCGATCTCGTCGCGTTTTCGTTCGATTTCCCCCTGCGTCTCTCGAAGCGATTCACACGTGCCTTCGAGCCGCTCGATCTCCCGCCGGAGCGTCTGGATTTCGACGCGCGTCTCCTCGATCTCCTCGGTGAGCGCCGACTGCTCGGAGCGCTGATCGGCCGCCCGCTGGGCGATCCCGTCGTCGAGTTCGTCGAGTCGGTCGCGAACGGTCCGGAGCTGGCTCTGCCGGTCGTCGAGCGAGTCACGCCGACTCGCCAGCTTCTGCTCGACGTCTCGCATCTCCGATTCGAGTTCCTGTAGTTCCGTTTCCGACCGCCTGACCTCCTCGATTTGCTCGGTGAGTTCCTCGATCTCCGGTTCGCGCTCCCGCTTTCGTCGTTTGTCATCTTTGACGAGCTCCGTCAGTTCGTCGACCGTCTCGTCGAACTCCTCGAGGGGGGCGGAGCGACCGCAGGCCCAGCAGGTCACCTCGTCGCCCATCAGCCCGGTGTCGTGGCCGAGCGCGCCGGTGAACTCGGAATCGAGCATCTCCCGGTTCGCGGTCAGGACCGACTGCAAGACGTCGAGCCGTCGCGTTACGTCGTCGAGTTCGGACCGGACGCTCTCGCGTTCGCGCTCAAGGCGCTCGAGGTCGTTCGATTCGACGGTCTCCCGCGTCGATTCGATGTCGGATTCGATCTCGGTTTTCCGCTCCTCGAGCCGGTCGATAGCGCTTTCCAACTGCTCGATCTGTGCCTCGTGATCGGTTTCGTCCGAACGGAGGTCGGCTCGCTCGTCGCGGAGTTCCTGAAGGCCATCGTCATCATCGGTGCTACTCGCGTCCTGCTCGTCGTAGAGTTCCTCGAGGGTCGTCTCGAGTTCGTCGAGTCGGTCGCGCTTTTCCGCGAGTTCGCGTTCGCGGTCTCCGAGGCGCTCGTCGACGTCGCCGGCCGATTCCACGTCGGCGGTGAACTCTCGTTTTCGGCGCATCTTCGCCGAGCGTTTCTCCTCAAGCGCTTCGATGTCCATCGGTTCTTTCAGTAACGTCTCGACGTCTTCGTTGCGTGCGACGGCGCTTCTGAGGGAGTTCGTCTCCAGTAACGCCGCGAACCGCTCGAGGAGGGTGACGTCGTCGGAATCGCTGATCCAGGCCTCGCCGCTCGTCTCGACGCCGGCGTCGGTCCGGCGGGCGACGCGTTCGACGCGCCGGTCGCCGACTGAGAGCGTTGCACGCGCCTCGTCGGCTCCGCTTCGGATCGGAACCGTCCTGGCGCCGAGGGCGAAGAGGAGGCCCTTGAGCAGCGAACTCTTGTTCGCCGCGTTGGGCCCCTGGATGAAGGTAGCCCCCTCGGTAATCGAGATCTCTTCCCGTTCGATGCCACCGATGTTTTCGAGTTCGAGGTGAAGCGTTCGATCAGACATTGTTATTCCTCACAACGACAAACGTAGCCGCGACGGATCGCTCGGTCTGCGGGGACGCGGGCGTGACAGTTTTCGCATTCGAGTTCCGCGGTGACGGACACGGCGATATCACCGCTGGCGGTCAATTGACCTTTATTCGTGAGCGATCGGACGGCCTCCGAAATCTTCGAACCGGCGTGATCCCGGGCGATTTCGATCGCGTCCTGTTCCCACTCGCCGCTCGAGAGTTCGACGTCGGAGTCCAGACACTCTTTCAGGTGGGTCCGGATCACGCCATAGGACACGAAGTCGTTCCGTAGTCGATCGATCGGGACTCCGGCGTTGGCCAGTTCCGTCGCAACTTCCTCTGCGATCGTCTCGTCCGCACGGAGCCGTTCGTACTTCGATTCGGCCTCGTCTCCCAGCGTCGAGAGGCCCGCGCGGTCCATTTCGCGGCGCAGCATAAGCGTGTTGAACCACTCGGCGAGTTGTCGATACCCCTTCCGTTGGGGCGGGTCCGCCTGCCACTGTTCGAGCAATTGCTCCTCATATCTCTTCATACCATATTCGTCTAATATTCGGCATACTTTACACCCGTATTCGCTCATTAGTCGTAGCTACGCCCGGGTACAAATAAAAATCTCGATTCGAGCAAGACGTAGAAACGCGACTGATCGCGGTTGGCGTCTTCAGTCTCTCGAGTCGGGACTCTGGACTCGTTCTCGGAGATCCGTCTTGACGACTTTGCCGACCGGATTCCGGGGGATCTCCTCGACGATCTCCAGTCGCTCGGGACGCTTGTAGACGGCGACGTCGTCGCCCATATACTCCGTGATGTCCTGGAGTCGGAGGTCCTCGCCCGGCTTCGGCGCTGCGAAGACCGCTACCCGCTCGCCCAGGTCTTCGTGTGGTTCGCCGACGACGGCGGCGTCGGCGACCTTCGGATGCTCGATGACGATGTTCTCGACTTCCTTCGCACTGATGGTGAACCCACCTCGGATGATCACGTCTTTCTTGCGATCGAAGAAGCTCATGTAACCGTCCTCCTCGACTTGGAACAGATCACCGGTGTAGAAGTAGCCGTCGTCGTCGAACGCGTCCGCCGTGAGCTCGGGCTGGTTGTAATAGCCGGCCATGAGCCCTGGGCCCTTGAACGCGACTTCACCGACCTCGCCCGGCACGGTCACTTCCTCGCCGTTCTCGGGGTTGACGATACGGATGTCGACGGTATCGATTCGCGGGTCGTCGATGCCCCAGTCGACGTCTTCGGCGAACCGGGGAAAGTCCGTCGCGCGCCGCTCCAGGGGCGTCGTCTTCGGGCCGCTGATGGCGGACGTTCCCTCGTTCTGGCCCCAGATGTTGATGATCTCGATTCCCCACTGCTCGTTGAACTCTTGCATCGCCCACTCGGACGGGGCGGCCGAACCGGTCGTGATCGTCTCGACGTCGCTCAGGTCGAACTCGTCCACGTCGGGGTGCTTGAGCAACTGGTTCAGCATCGTCGGCACCAGAATAGTGAACGTGACGCCCTCGTCCTGCATCTGTTCGACCATTAGCCCGAGGTCGATGGGGTGATGGAGCACGAGCGTGCCGCGAGTCAGCAGCCACGGCACGTAATTGACGCCGAGCGCGGTCATGTTGACCAACGGCGCCGCACAGAGGACCACGTCGCCCTCGTTCATATCGCACAGTAGCGGCGTCGGGTTCGACTGCCAGTTGTTGTGTGTCATCGGGCACGCCTTGGGATCGGCGGTCGTCCCCGACGTCCATTGGAGATTAAACACCTCGTTGGCACCGACTTCGACGTCGACGAGCGCCGCGGTATCCGCGTCGGCGGTCGTGAATTCGCGAACGTCCGCGAACGAGATGACGTCGTCGAGAATCGCCGACTCGTCGGCGAACGCCGTTGCCATCTCGACGTGGTCGAATCCGTTGAATTCCCGGGGTCCGACGTACGCGATGGCCTCCGTCACGTCTACCACGTGTTCGAGTTCGTGTCGTCGCCACTGGATCGGCATGGGCGACAGGACGGCGCCCGCTCGAGCGACCGCCAGATACAACATGGCCAACTCCCACGTGTTCGGCAACTGCGCCACGACGAAGTCGTCCTTCCCGATGCCGCGCTCGCGAAGCGACGTCGCGACGGCCTCGACGGCCTCGACGAACTCTGCGTACGTCAATCGCTCGGGTTCCCGGTCGACCAACTCCGGCGTGTTCGGCGGGTCGACGACGGCCGTTCGGTCGGGATACCGATCGACGGTGTCCGCGAACCGCTCGAGTAGCGTCTCGTCGCTCCAGACGCCTGCTTCCTCGTACCGTGCTGTCTGCTCCAGACCGTATAGTTTCATGGACATTGGGTGTGACCAACACATACCGTGATAGAAGTTTCGCCCGCTGATAGCACGCTGCCGAGGAGGCAGGCCGTCGCGTGCAATCCGTCTTGGATCGCGACTGCCGTCTCCGACCTGACCAAGGGTTTTCGAACGGCGGCTTCGAGGTGGCCGTCGGCAGCGAATTTTCGCTCGAGGACGCTGCGGCAGCCCACTGATTCATCAAGCACCGGAAAAGTTGTCTCCACGCCGTGACGATCGATTTCCGGTCGGGCATCCGTCCGAACTCTTCTATTCGAATGATCACGGTCTGACAGATACGGACTGTTCGTACTGCTTGTGCAGGATTAGATCGCGGACCGCCACGTCGGAGACTGCTACTGCATTAGTATAAGCGGTCGACGCAGACGGACGACAGAACGGCCTTTAATCTCGCCGCACGTCTCAGACGGTTTCGTGGACGTCGTTAGACATAAAACTCACAATGAACGGTGCATGTATTTATATTTGAGTTACAATCCTGACATGTTCTTCATGCCTGAGACGCTGTTCTGCACTTATTGGATGAAATACCGCGAGTCTGACCGTGAGTAGTTGTCTGATTCTATCGTCGATTTCATGATAATATAATAGTTTAAATTCTAATTTGGTTCCATATGTCTCGAGATTGCATGCGGTCGTGGAAGGAGAACGGTGATGGCCGCGATCGGTGCCTATGAGGGCCTCGAAATGCCTCAGTTGCTGTCATTTCCGCGGCCGCTCAGCCAGGGGTTGTCGTCGGGTTCGCTCTCTCCCCCGGATGACGGGCGGCCGACTTATAGACACCGCGGGCGGTCGCGACGTGAGTACTGTCCGCATCGCGGACCTCGATATCGACCGGCGCGACCTGCCCGCCGCGTCGGACGACGGTCGCAGTCGCCTGGAGATCACTCTGGGCGGGTGCGAGGTAATCGATGCGCATGTCGACCGTCGGACAGACCTTTTCGACGGCAGAGATGATTGCCATGCCGCCTGTATGATCCGCTAGCGCGTAGGTGGCGTCGCCATGTACGATCTCAGTGTGCGCGCTCGAGGAGAGCGCATCGCGAAACGGTAGCTGCGCTTCGGCGCGACCGTCCTCCGCCTCAACCAGTTCGATGCCGAGGTATTGGGCGAACGGATTCGAGTCTGTGAGCGTAGATGGATCCATCGGACGCGTCCTCCACGTCGAAGGAAAAAATGTTCGGTTCGCGAGCACCGACTCTGACCCGAAATACGAGCGAACGAGACCGCTCTTCGCTATCAGTGAGTACGGCGCCATGTACCGTTACTGAACCGTTCGTTAGACCGACTGATTTTTCACGTTCGACGGTGTGCTACGCGCTATGCAAACAGATCTACTGCTACCGCAGTCGAGGGAATCGAACACCGACCTCGCAGTTCGTGCCGAGAAACTCGGATACGACGGGCTCTGGCTCGGGGAACTCTGGGGGTCGAGTTCCGTCGTCGAACTGACCGACATCGCGAACCACACCGACACCGTCGACATCGGCACGGCGATCGTCAACGTCTTCTCGCGGACGCCCGCCGTCTTGGCGATGACCGCCGCGTCCTTGGCCCGCGTCTCCGACGGCCGCTTCCGGCTCGGCGTCGGCACGTCGACGCGAAAAGCCGTCGAGGATCTGCACGGAATGGAGTGGAACGATCCGAACCCGGTCCGGCGAGCCCACGAGACCATTGAACTCACCAAGGCGTTCCTCGAGGGCGATGGACGCGTCGAATACGAGGGCGAAATCTTCGACGTCCGGGACTTCCAGTCGCTGAACGTCGACGTTCCGATCTACCACGCGGCGCTCGGGAAGGCAAACCGGCGCGTCGTCGCCCGACTGTGCGACGGCTGGATACCCCACAACATTCCGTTCCCCGATCTCGACGACGAGTTCGAGTATATCGTTGAGCAGATGGACGAAGCGGGACGCGACGTGACGATCGACGTCGCACCATATGTTCCCGCAGCCGTCAGCGACGACCCTGACGAAGCTAGGGACACCGTCCGGGGCCACGTCGCGTATTACGTTGGCAACGGACGGGGGTACGAACAGGCGGTCGCACAGCGGTTCCCCGAAGGCGCTACGGCCGTCGCCGAAGCCTGGCGTGACGGCGACCGTGCGGCTGCCGCCGGAAACGTTACCCACGAGATGGTTGACGCACTGGGTGTCGCGGGAACACCCGAGCAAGCACGCGAACAGTTTCAGGACATCGCTCAGATCGACTGCATCAGCCGTCCTATGGTGACCATCCCGAGCAACGCGGACGATAGGATCGTCGAACGGACCATCGGGGAGTTGGCACCGTCGCGGTACTGAGACCGGGAGCGACGCGACAACGAGCGTCTCGCGCTCCGGCCGATCCTCGGCTGTGGTCCGCCCTTCGAGTATATGACGATGGCTCCCGATCCTTCGACCGTGAACATAGTCACGATCACCGACATCGACCGGCGAATCGACTCGGCGACCGTCTGCCGACCACTCACCGGCGCACTGAACGCGTCGAACGTCGCGATCAACTACTACGAACTCGTGCCCGGCGATAGCTTCGCATACGGATACCACGCCCACGACGCACAGGAGGAGGTGTTCATCGTCACTTCGGGGACGGTGACTTTCGAAACGGAGGAGGGGGAGACCGTTGTCGAATCGGGAGAGGCGATCCGGTTCGCACCGGGAGAGTACCAACAGGGAACGAACACTGGGGACAATCGAGTCGAAGCGCTCGCCCTCGGTGCTCCACAGGACGGGGGCGGACTCGACCTGTTGCGCGACTGCGAAACCTGCGGTGAGCGAACGCCTCACACGATCGAGTGGGCGGACGACCGCGAGGCGAAACTGACGGTGTGTCTGAACTGCGGAGACCGGACCGGACGGTACGACTGATCCGGAATCAAGGTCCGCTTCGACCCGGTTACCGGTCGGGCGTGACGCCGTGTCCCGGCCCGCCGATCTCGTGGCCGGGACCGTCGTCAGTCGGAACGACGTCTGACGCCAGTAGCCTGTTTCCGTCGAGGTCGACGTACCTGAATGCTCCGCTGCCGGCGACGAGATGCGCGCTTGCGTGAATTCCGACGGCACTCTCGAGCATGCAGCCGATCATGAGTTCTAGATCCGCACCGCGTGCGATCGAAACGATATCGGCGGCACCGAGGAGCCCGGATTTCGATGGTTTCACGTTGATGATATCGGCCGCGTTTTCGTGCACGATCCTGACGGCGTCCTGCGGAGCGAACACCGCTTCGTCGGCAGCGATCGGCACGTCGACCCGTCGCGTCACGTCGGCGAGTCCGGTGACGTCGGACGCCGGAACGGGCTGTTCGATCAGTTCGAGGCGAACGTTTTCGTCCGCGAGTCGGTCTGCGAACCGGACCGTTTCCTTGGGCGTCCATCCCTGATTCGCGTCGATTTTTAGTCCGACGTTTGGCACGGCGTCGAGAACGGCTGCGACGCGCTCGACGTCCGTCGAGACGTCGGTTCCGAGCTTGAGTTTGAGGCGATTATAGCCGCGTTCGACCGCCGTCGCCGCCCGCTCGCCGGCTTCCGCCGGCGGGAGGATCGGCACGGTCAGATCCGTCTCGACCGTCGTAGGCGGTCCACCGAACAGCGCCGATAGGGGAATCTCCCGTTCGCGACAGTACGTGTCGAGCACCGCCGTCTCGAGGGCGAACGTCGCCGAGACCATCCCAGGAAACGCGTCCCGCACGAGGGCGGTGAGCCGTCGGTACTCCTCGACAGGTTCGCCCTCCAGCAGCTCGGTCGCTGCGCGTACCGTCTCGAGGGCGGCGGTTCTTGTCTCTCCCGTGACCGGCGGGAGCGGCGATCCCTCACCGTGTCCTCGTGTCCCGTCGGCGGTCTCGACCGTGACTAGTACGTTGCTGGCCTCTCGCCGCGTTCCGAGGGCGATTTCGAACGGTTCCGAAAGCGGGAGGTCCAGTGGCTCCGCGTCGACGGCGACGATCTCGCTCACGTTCGCTCCTCCGCCAGCACGTCGTCGATCGCCGCGAGCAGTTCTGCCGCACCGCCGTCGTCGTACACGTTCGCCGCTGGGAGATCGTAGCGCGCCTGTTCCGTAGCGGCGCCCCACGTCGAGATGCCGGCGACCGCGGCGTCGGACAGGTCCTCGATCAGTCGCCGCTCCGTCTCGACGCCGTCTACATCGAACTGCTCGAAGTGCGCACGGTGGTGCCGGTCCGGATCGTCTGCGAGAACGACCGCGTCCGGCCACGCGCCGTGGAGGATGGAGAGAGTCACCCCGGAGTAAGCCCGGTGGGTGAGCGAGGCCTGTCCCTCCACGAAGACGAGACCGTGATCCTCTGCGACGCTCGCGACGAGGTCTTCCACGACGCCGGCTGCGAAGTCCGACGGTACCCGGTCGACGACGACGCCCTCGTGAGCGCCGATCATGATCCCAGTTTGTCCGGTCGCGACCCAGCCTGCGTTCCGACCCATCTCGCGTGCGGCCGCGAAGAGTTCGTACGTCGTCGTTCGTTTCCCGACGGCGCAGTCCGTTCCCAGCACGAGGACGACGTCGGCGTCGGCGTCGACGTCGTCGACCGACCCGTCGGCAACCCTGAGCCAGTCCGACGCCGGTGGTTTGCGTACGTCGAAGAGACGCACGTCGCAGGCTTCAGCCAGCGACGACCACTTCTCGTCGTCGCTGAGAAACGTGTGTAGCCCCGATGCGATGTCACACCCCGCCTCCATCCCGGTTTCGATGTCTCGAACCCACGCGTCGGGCAGTTGTCCACCGGCCGGGGCGACGCCGATCACAAGCACGTCGGCCGCCGGTGCGGCCTCGAGCGCTTCCGCGACGGACGCGACGATCGGGACATCTGGCGCGGACGGGCTGTCAAGCACCGCTGCCGGTGTTTCGCCTACGGTTTCCGAATCGACCACCGCGACCACGTCGAACACATCGCTATGCATGACTACTCCGTGGGCGGTCTTTCCGCCTGCCTCGCCGAATTCCCCCTCGGCGAGGACGATCGCCGGAACCGGCGGATCGAACGCTTCTCTGAGGTTCATGGCTGGAATGTACTGTCTGGGTCCCGTCGAATATACTTACGGGTCGGCTGGCGTTCCGTCACGGTCGGCGCCGACATATGGCGTGCTCTCGATCGACTAGTCGCACGTGAGCACCTCTCCAGGGGTAGCGCCGGTCACCTGGCCCCCGCGAACGATCGGTTCACCGCCGACTAGGACGTGATCAATGCCGTTCGGATACCGGCGCGGGTCTTCATACGTTGCGTTACTCGCGACGCGTCCCGGATCGAACACAACGAGATCGGCGTCCATTCCTGGGCGGACGAGCCCCTTTTGCTGGAGTCCCATCGCACGGGCCGGAAGCGACGTCATCTTCCGGACGGCCTCCTCCAGCGTCAGGAGGTTCTCTTCGCGGACGTACGTTTCCAGAACACGCGGATAGGACCCGTACACTCGGGGATGGGGTTTGCCTCCGAACAGGCCGTCAGTACCGACACAGGTACGTTCGTACGCGAGAATTTCACGGACGTCGTCTTCATCCATCATGTGAAAGACCGCGCTCACGGCGAGCTCCTCCGCTATCAGCAGATCACAGACCGCGTCGATGGGATCGACCCCACGGTCGCCGGCGATCGCTGCGACGCTCTTCCCTTCCAATTCGGCGTTTTCGTCCGTCCCCACGTTCGAGATCACAACGTCATCCCAACCGGTGAGGACGCCGATGTTCTCCCATCCCTCGAGCCGCCACTCCTCGACGTCGCGTCGGATCCGCGCCCGTGTCTCCTCGTCGGAGAGGTACTCGAGCGTCTGCTCTGGCCCCTCCGCGTGCACCCACGGCGGCAGGACGACGGAGAGCATCGTGCTGGCTGCGGCGTACGGATACTGCTCGACAGTGAGGTCGACACTCCGATCTCTGGCGGTCTCGATCAGCGCCGTCGCTCGCGACGCTTTCCCCTGTTGTGCGAGCCCGGCGACCTTGAAGTGCGAGAGGTGTAACGGGACGTCCGCCTCCGCGCCGACGTCGACGAACTCATCGAGTGCGTCCCAGATCCAGCGCCCTTCGCTTCGCACGTGGGCGACGAACGGGCGACCGAACGGTTCGAGGGCCGACGCAAGCTCCTGTACTTCGCGCCGATCTGCGTACGTACACGGCGTGTAGATGAGGCCAGTCGAAAGACCGAGCGCTCCGTCCTCGAGCCCTTCCGTCACCAGCTCCTTCATCTCCGCGAGCTCATCGTCGGTCGGCTCTCTGTCGTTCATACCGAGCAGGTTGTACCGGACGGTCCCGTGGCCGACGAACAGGCCGACGTTGGGCGCGATTCCGTTCTCTTCTACGGCGTCGAGGTAGTCCGCGACGCTCCCCCAGGTCCAGTCGATGTCGGTCCGTCCCGCGAGGGCGCCCAGCTGTGCGCTCCACTCGCTCGCGCCGCCGTCGCGATACATGGGCGCCATCGAGAACCCGTCCTGGCCGAGGATTTCGGTGGTGATCCCTTGTCGCGTTTTCGGCTCGAGCGTCGGCTCTTCGAACAGTCGCATGTCGGAGTGGGAGTGCGTGTCGATGAAGCCCGGACAGACGACGCGGCCGTCGGCGTCGACCGTCGTTTCCGCGTCGACGTCAGGCGTCGCCTCTCGAACCACCGAGGTAATCTGTCCCTCGTCGACTAGGACGCTGCCCGTAAACCACGGTGCGCCGGTCCCGTCTATGACGCGTGCGTTCATGACGATGAGATCCGTCATGCGACTCAATACGTCAGTGAGTAAGAAAAGCTTCCGCTGAGGGTCAGGTGCCTATTGCTGGGACGCTTCGAACGACAGTTACGGTCGTCGATACCGAGACGTATTTTTATTACCTTCTAGATGGGTAGTGAAACCGATGAAACGAAGCTATCACCGCCGAACGGGGGGTCACGTTCGATGAACGCAGCGCTCGACCTCGTTATCATGTCGGCCGATCATGACGCGCACGCGACGATGGTCGACCGAGCGCGCCGGGCAGAGGAGCTCGGTTACAGCCGCGTCTCCACGGGCGAGGCGACGGGGTGGAACGTCGTTCCCGCACTGTCGCTCATCGGCAATCAGACCGAGGAAATCGGCATCTCGAATGACGTCTTCTCGCCGTACGGCCGATCTCCCGCGATGCTCGCCCAGACCGCACTCGCGCTGCAGGATCTCTCCGACGGTAGATTTCGTCTCGGACTCGGCCCGAGTTCGCCGCCGCTCACCGAAAGCTGGCACGGCGCAACGTTCGAGCGGCCGCTGCGACGGTTGCGCGAGACCGTCGAGGTGGTACGGTCGATCTTCGACGACGGGAACGCCAGCTATGCGGGCGAAATCTTCGACATGGACGGTCTCTCGTACGAACGCGAGTTGCCCGAGACGCCACCGCCGATCGACCTCGCGACTTTGGGACCGAAAGCCACGGAACTGACCGGTCGGTTCGCCGACGGCTGGGTTCCGCAACTATTCTCGCTGGCGGGACTCGAGGAACGGTACTCGGACCTCGAGCGGGGGATGGCCCTCGGCGGACGCTATCCGGCCGACGTCCGTGTGAGTCCGATCCTCCGGTGCTTTGCCTCGACGGACCGAGAGCGAGCTCGGGATGCGACGCGATCGATGCTCGCGTTTCTCGTCGGCGCGTACGGTCCCCACTACGGTGATTCAGTCGCTGCACAGGGATATCGGGATGTCGTCGACGAGATACGGGCAGCGTGGACCGCCGACGATCGGGCGGCCATGGCCGACGCGATCACGGACGACATGCTCGACGAATTCGCCGCGGCGGGAACGCCGGAAGAGGTTCGAACGCGGGTCGAACAGTATGCCGAAACCGATTCGGTCGACGCGGTTCGTGTGGGGTTCGTTTTCGGTATGACGGAAGACGAGAAGGAGAAAACGATGGCTGCTATCGCCAGACTGCTTTGATCCTCATGAGAGACGCGATGCTATCGCGACACACCCGGCCCCGACGAAGGCTCCGAGACCCGTAATCAGGAACGCCCACGTATAACTGCCGCTGACTTCGAACCAGAGCCCGGCTAGCGGTGGTGCCGTCAGGCCCGCCACTGCGAAGGCGAGCGACATCACGGCGAACAAGGTATTGAGATCGTCGTGACCGAACAAATCGGCGACCAGAGGCGAAAAGAGACTGCCGCAGCCGCCGTATCCGACTCCGAAGACGACGATCGTCCCGATGAAGACTGTCACCGTCGGTGCGAGCGCCACGCCGATCATCGCCGCACCGAGCACGACGGTAGAGGCGATGAAGGTACGAATTCGACCGACACGGTCCGCCAGGGAACCGACGCCGAACCGGGCAACCGTCGCCATGACACCGACGGTCGTGAGCGCGAGGACGCCCTCAGAGCGTCCGATTCCGATGATCGTCGCGTAAGATACGATGTGACTGATGACGATGTAGACGGGTGCTGACAGCAACACCCAACTGAGGAACACAAAGAGAAACCGCGCGGACGTGATCGTCTCGAGGGACGTGGGCTGTGCCTGACCGTCTGTTCGAATTTCTGATGTCTCGAACGGTGAGCGGCCGTCTCCGAACTCCACGGTCGGGTCTGCACCGACTTCGTCCGGTCGATCAGCAAAGAGTACGGTGAAGGTGAAACAGAGAACTGCGGCCGCGAGCGCGATCCCGAGCATCGACCGGCGCCATCCGACCGACGAGATGAGCACGTTCGTCCCCAACGGAAACACGACCATTCCGATGCCGAGGCCGGCGGACGCGATCCCTGACGCTGCCCCTCGCCGAGCTTCGAACCAGAGCGGGATCGTCGCGAAGCTCACGACGAACAGCCCCCCCATTCCCACGGCGCTGAGGAGGCCGAACGCGATGAAGAGCTCGAGATACGATCTCGAGATTGCGGCCCAGATGAGGCCGACGACGAACAGGACCGAGGAGACCGCTGCCGTTTTCCGCTGTCCGTATCGGTCGACGGATCGTCCGGCACCGACGCCGACGACGTAGATCAGTGCGGTCTGCATCCCGAACACGCCGGCCAGTAGCGATCGCGAGACGTGGAACTCAGCGATGAACACGTCGTAGAAGACGCCGAACGCATAGCTCGTGCCGTAGACCGCTGTCGTGGCCAGCAGACAGGCGACGACGATGATCCAGCCGTAGTAGACCCGCTCGGCTAACGCTCGACGGGGATCGGGAACCATCTCTAATTCAGGTACTCCTTCCATCACGTAACGATTGGGGTTTCGGGGCGGTAGTCGCGTCCGTTTTGGCGGTCAATCGATCGCCGAATTCCCACTCGATTCCGGCGGCTGACATCAGGGGATGCTCATTACTCTATCGTTCCTTTCAGGAAGCCGGCGCAGTAGTACGACAGCCGTCCGTCCTCGACTTCCGCGTATGAGACGAAGCGTTCGTCCCCATCGACGTCTTCTCCAGTCATCCGCCCGTAGACCGCACACGCATCGCCCTCGACAACGGCCCGCTCGATGCTGTGGTCGATGTCCCGCGGACCGCGGCTTTCGACGAAGTACCGTCTGATGTTCTCCCGTCCGACCTCCCGGACGTCTTCTTGGAACGTCGGTGGGTGAAGGTAGTGAGCGTCCTCGGTGAACTGGTCTGCCGCCTTGTCGAACCGGTCGTGACGAAGATGTTTGAGGTACGCCTCGATGATTCCGACATGGAGATGATCGAGTGACATACGGGATCATATCTCGCCGCGACTCTTAATCGCTTCGTGCTGGTCGTCGCGACGCATCGTTACAGCCAGTTCTCCTCCTCCGGTTCGCGCGTCGGCGTGACGTTCCGGACCGAGTCGAACACCGACCGCACGTTCTCCGTCAGCGGCTGCAGGTAGAACCCGCCGGGCGGATACTCGTGCTGAGTGAAACATAGCATCGATCCGAGGAATGGGGTCACGTACCGGCCGAGCACGCCGTGTTGGCCGTGACTCATCATAACGAACGGAATATCGAGTTCGCGGTTCAGAAGCACCGTCGCCTCGAGTGTTTCGAGGAGATCGTCCCAGCTCGTATCGACTCCAACGATTTTGACCATGTCGGCGTTTCGCTGCTCGAACGCCGTCGCAATATTGAGGGCCTGCTCGGGTGAGAGATGGGTTCTCGTGTGGGCTGTCAGCTGGACCTCGCCGCCGAGTTTGTGAATCGTCCCGATTTCGGCGCGCTGCCGTTCGACCGCGTCGGGGTCCGTCGTGAACTCCCGCGGCGGCGACTCCGGGTCGAGCGAAAACGCGGTCGCCTCGTCGGAGAACTCGTCCGGCCCGGGGATCGGATCAAAGGTATCGCCCACCATGTCCACCGCCCGAGCGCCTGCTCGGACGGCCATTTTGAGTATCTCCATTCGCTCTTCGTCCGTTTCTCCGACTCGTTCTCCGGTGTACTTCCACCGATAGTAACACGCCATCGACGGCAGTGACGTGCTCTCGAAGAGGTCCTCGAGATCGGACTCGTTGAGGAGCGACCGCTCGAGTCCGAACTCGCCGTCGCCCATTAGGTTCACGATGAACGAGTCGGCACCCTCGAACTCCGAGTGTTTCATCACGCTGCGCGCCTCCGCGACCGTCGGCTCCGAAATCATCGTGCAGATGAACGGCTGCTCGAGTTCGGTGAATGCGGATTGTTCACGAAACATACCCTATCGTCTCCGGGAGTGCGGAAAAGCCTTGTTCCGGTTGCGGAACCCGAGCTGCATCGGCGGCACTCGAAGCAACCGATTCGCGCTCACAGCCTCACAGTCTCGCTTGTCGGTACCCGTATTATTTTCATCCTGCCGACCAATCCGGCTGTATGGCTCCCGTCGAGAGCGACATTACGGCGGCCGACGGAACCCGAATCAGACTGTGGGAGGTCTCGCCCGATGACGCGACTGAGGCAGTGCTGTTCGTCCACGGTGCGACGTATCCGACGCGAGCGGTGTTCGCACCGCCGATCGAGGCCGACGGTGAGGAGACGTACTCGTGGCTCCGCGCTGCAGCCCAGCGGGGCCGCGCCGCGTTCGCGGTCGACCTCCGCGGGTACGGGCAGAGCGACCGCCCCACCCCAGTCGATGGACCGAGCGGAGTCGACGTTCCCGCCCGAGCGACGGACGTCGTCGCGGACGTGGAGGCGGCCCTCAAGTCGATCTGCGATCGATTTGATCGCGTCCATCTCGTCGGTTACTCGTGGGGCAGCATCGTCTGCGGTGTCTACGTCACGACCGTCAACGACGACGTCGCGTCGCTGACGCAGGTCGCGCCAGTCTACCGACCGCCCGCGGATGTGGCTGCTCGGTTCGTCGACGTGGAACCGCTCGAGCCGTTCCGTCGGATTACGCGGGACGACGTCCGTGAGCGATGGAACGACCAAATTCCGGATGGGACGAACCCGTCCAGGTGGCGCAGCGGGGAACCAGAGTCAGACCCGGTCCTTGAGGCGGTCTGGCAGGGACTCGCCTCGTCGCAGTATCGACTCGAGAGCGCGGACGTCCCGACGGTCGAGGTACCGAACGGGACGTTCCAAGACCTGCGCGCGTCGACCGAAGATGACCCGGCTTATCGAGCCGACGAGATATCGGTTCCGACGCTCGTCGTTCGCGGGTCGCTCGACCCGACCGCGGCCCGGTCTGACGCGCTCGCGCTGTACGACGAACTCGACAGTACAGCGTGCCGAGAGTACGCCGAGATCGGTGGCGGGACACACTTCCTAGCGCTTGAGCGGCGCCGAACCGCGTTGTACGACGCGGTAGATAGCTATCAAAACCGCGTCGAATCAGACCGCTGAGGTCCGACGTTGGTCCGTCTGGTAGGAAGCCACTCTCGATTGCCGCTATTCGGATGATCGTCCCGCGTGGGTCGTCTTCGTCACCGGATCCCCCGCGGACAAACACTTATTTGTCCGTTTTCCGCAAGTATATGTCATTCTGGAGACAGACTTCACAATCCGCCCCCTCTTTTGGCGAGGAACAAACCACTTTCCCGAAACGGAAATCGTGTCTTGTACGGAAGCGGACGGCTCGTCACACAGGTATACCTATCGAGGCTTCGGCGGTCGAGTTGAGTCCCTGGCGAACGCCCTTTCGGTACTGGACGTTACGCAAGGGACTCGAGTCGGCACGTTCGGCTGGAACCATCATCGACACTACGAGACGTATTTCGCCGTCCCGCTGATGGGCGCACAGCTCCACACGATCAACGTCCAACTCCCGGACGATCACATCGAGTACATCGTCAATGACGCCGCTGACGAGATTCTCTTCGTCGATCCGGGTGAAGAGTTCCGGACGATCGAACAGCTCTGGGATCGGCTCGAGAGCGTTGAGTCGGTTGTGGTGATGGACGACGACGTACCTGAGACGGATTTCTCGCGCGTCATGGCCTACGAGGAGTTGATCGCCGATCACGACGCCGACGCGTCGTAGCCCCAGTTAGATGGGAGTCAGCGGGCGGGGATGTGTTACACGTCGGGGACGACGGGAATGCCGAAAGGCGTCGAATACTCCCAGGAGATGATCTACGCGCACTCGCTGATTGCGATTGCTCCCATGACGTTCGACATCAACGAGAGCGATGTCGTGATGCCGGTCGTGCCGATGTTCCACGTGAACGGATGGGAACTCCCGTACGCGGTGACAATAACTGGTGCGAAGCAAGTGTATCCCGGTCCGTCCCCGAGCGCATCCGACCTCGCCGACCTCATCGAGACCGAGGACGTCACCTTCACCGCGGGTGTTCCGACCGTCTGGATCAACCTCCTCGAACATGCCGCGGAGACCGACACCGATCTCTCCAGCCTCGAGCGCATCCTCACCGGCGGCAGCGCCGTTCCCGAGAACGTGATGCGGCGATACAAGGCGGAACACGACGTCGTGATCGAGCACGCGTGGGGGATGACCGAGACGATGAGCGTCGGGAGTTATTCGTGACCGAAGTCGGCCATGCAACCGCTGCCCACGGACGAGGAGTACGCAATCCGCCAGAAACAGGGATTGTTATCGCCCGGACTCGAGACGAAAGTCATCGACGAGAACGGCGAGGAAGTCCCGGGGACGGCGAATCGTTCGGCGAACTGTACGTCCGCGGCCCGACCGTCATCAACGAGTACTACAACCGGCCGGAGGCGAACCAAGCCGATTTCGAGAACGGGTGGCTCAAGACCGGCGACATCGTCACAGTCGACGAGAGCGGGTATCTCGAGATAGTTGATCAGAAGAGCGACGTGATCAAGAGCGGCGGTGAGTGGATATCCACGATCGAACTCGAGAACGCGCTGATGAGACACGACGACGTTCTCGAGGCGGCCGTCGTCGGCGTTCCGGACGATCGATGGCAGGAGCGTCCGCTGGCCTGCGTCGTCTCCAGACCCGACGCGACCGTCAACGCCGAGGAGCTGCGGGTCTTTCTCTTAGATCGGTATCCGCGGTGGTGGATCCCCGACGAGTTCGTTTTCGCCGACGAGGTGCCGAAAACGGCGACCGGAAAGTTCGATAAGAAAGTCGTCCGGGATCAGTACGAGGACGCCGACCTGCGGTGGACGCCGGGCGAATAAGGACTGGCCCGTCTCGTCAGCCGTTGCGACCGCTGCGAACTGTCCCGTCGGCCCCGTCATGTTCGCTGTGATCGGTACCGGCAGTAGCGGTCGAGATCACGTCTCCCGATTCCGATGGTCCGGCTCCGCCTCCCGTTCGCGCACCCGAAGCTCTTACCTCTGGACTTTTCCAGTCGGCGTAGAAGGGAACTCCTCGACGAACTCAACGTATCGCGGTGCGCTCGGATAGCACACCCCGTCCAGATATCGTTCCTGTCGTCCTCCGCGATCGAAACGCTACGCCGACGACTCGCCGTAGTCACACTCGCTTCGCTCGCGCAACGGTCGCGAGTTCGTGGCTCGTCGACCCGCAGGATGGACCTGCACCGTCACGTCTCGGCGGAACGATCGATCTCGACCGTCTCGAGCCATTCGATGAGCGCGTCGAGAACGAAGATCCGAAGTCGGATCAGGTCGCGCCGGTACCCCGTCTCGGCGTCTTCGACTTCCGTTTCGTGTATCGATCGCAGGTCTGTCAGCTCCGTTCGCGCGGTTCGCAATCGGTCGGCAAGTCTGTCGATCTCCTGTCTCTGTTCGGCGAGTGGCAGGTGATGCAAGAAGCCGAATTTCATCGCTAACGACGCCTGTAGCGGCGACTCAGAGACGTCTTTGATCGGCTCTCGAAGCAACGACTGGAGTCGATTGATTCCTGATTCGGTGATCCGGTACGAGCCACCGCCGTCGTCGAGGACTAACTCGACGTGACCGCTATTCTTGAGGCTGGTCATCGTCGGATTCAGTACACCGGTACTCGCTCCCCAGTATCGGCCGAAGTTGTGCTGAAGCGTCTCGTGGACGTCTCGGATGGTCGCACGTTCTTTCTCGGTGAGTACGCCGAGGATTCCCAGGGACGCGATGGTACGCTGGTCCATATGGGCAGTTCCATACGAAGGCATATAACGCTAAGAGGAACGTTTCAGTCACTGCCGCGGTAGTCACGGTGACTGACGCTCGTCCCATCGCGGTACAGGCGGTCGTACTCGAGGTTCGCGGACTTGATAGCAGCGCGGTGGCGGACTGCCGATACGGTCGGCCGTCCCGAACGCGGAGACCCATCGAATGCGGAAGGGGGCGTTCCGAGAGGGACTCAGTTCGTCTCCCGTTCGGCGTCCTCCCGGTAGGGCTCACGGAACGCCTTCTTGTCCACCTCTCTGTACGATGTAGTGGGTGTCTCGGGACGTGACGTACGAACAGCGCATTGCCGACGACAGCGACGACATAATGATAATCCGGATGAACACGACCGCGCTCGAGACGTCGGACGAGAACCTCGCACCGGGACTTAACTCCGACGCGCGGAGGTGCTCGGTCCCCAGCGGTGGGGAACGCTTAATATACGATCCGCGAAACAACGTGCCATGGCGAGTGATCCGTGCTTTACGTCACTGATGGAGATTGCGCGACGAATCGACAGCGGGGACCTGTCGCCGGTTGAGGTAGTCGACGCCTACCTCGAGCGGATCGACCGACGTAACGAGACGCTCCGCGCGTACAGTACGGTCGTCGGTGAGGAAGCGCGTGCGGAGGCCCGCGCGGCCGAACGCGCGGTCGAGCGGGGCGAGGAGACCGGTCCGCTCCACGGAGTTCCGATCGCAATCAAGGACCTCTTCGCGTTCAAGGAGGGCGTCCATCATACGTTCGGATCGACGGTCTTTGAGGACTTCGTCTCTGACCGGACGGCTCCCGTGGTCGAGCGACTCGAGGAGGCGGGGGCAATCGTTCTTGGGAAAACGAACACCCCCGAATTCGGGAATCGACCGACCACTGACAACGACCTCGTCGGAACGACCCGGACGCCGTTCGACACCGACAGGACCGCCGGTGGCTCCTCTGGCGGGAGCGCCGCCGCCGTCGCGGACGGTCTTGCAGCGGCGGCGCAGGGATCTGATGCCGGGGGCTCGATCCGGATCCCGGCCGCCTGCTGTGGCGTGTACGGGTTCAAGCCGACGTTCGGTCGGATACCAAACGGGAACCCGTCGAACGCGTTCGCGAAACACACCCCGTTCGTCCAGCACGGACCGCTGACCAGGACCGTTGAAGACGCCGCGCTACTGCTCGACGTGATGACTGGACCACACTCCAATGATCCGTTCACGCATCCAGAGACGGAGACGGATTACGTTGCGAGCGTTACCCGCCCGATAGACGATCTCGAAATCGCGTACAGTCCGACGCTGGGTATGTTCACGATCGACAGTCGCGTCCGGCGGACCGTCGATGATGCGGTCGACGCTCTTTCGGCGGCGGGCGCGATAGTCGACGAGATCGCTGTCAGTTTTGATCGTGATCCGGACGAGATCCGCACTGCGTGGGAGACCCTCTTTCAGGTGATGTTGGCCGATCTCGATCGCCAGATACGTGACGTGCATACCATCGACCTGCTCGGCGACCATCGGTCGGAGATCGATTCGCTGTTCACAAACATCGTTGAGGCCGGTCGCGCTCACTCAGCAATGGAGTGCAAGCAAGCTGACGCCGTTCGGACCGACGTCTACGCCGATGTCAGGCGTGTGTTCGACGCGTACGACTTGTTGGTAACGCCGACGATAGCGGTACCGCCGTTCAAGGCCGACCGCCTCGGACCGACCGAAATCGAGGGGACCGAGATCGATCCGTTTGTCGATTGGATTTTGAGCTGGATCTTCAATATGACCGATCATCCGGCCGCGTCGATCCCGGCTGGGTTCGTCGACGGGTCCTTGCCCGTCGGTATGCAGATAGTCGGTGACCGATTCGCCGAAACGGACGTCCTCGCAGTCAGCGGAGCGTTCGAACGCCAACGACCGTGGCACAGTCCGCAGCCGGAACACGATTAAGACCGGTAACCACTAGTTCTGTCGCTGGCTCCAGATGTAGTGTCATCTGTCCGCCTCTGGTCGAGGCGCTAAACCGTGAACGCGTCCTCCGTTATGGCGGGAACGGTACGATATTCCCGTAACATATCGGAGGCGTCATGACAGTGAATGGCGCAGAATCGCAGCCAGCCGCATCCGTGAGGGGATTTAGCATAAATCGACGCGGTTCTTTGGAATGACCGAAGTGAAGTCGGTTCCCCGTTGAACTACTGATTTCGAATATTGGAGAATGTATGGGTGTGAATCCCTCAGAGTAGTATTTCCGCCGGCGCTATGATGATTACAGCCATAAGACTGTAAATAAGGTGGCGGTCCGACAACTCCGGAATTACCGAATCAAGCTCAGATGCGTCTATTTGGTTAAGACGACTAACCGGTAGCAACGGAGGAAACGAACCGATTGATATCGGGGGATCAGAGTTGGCTCATGTACGATCGGCCAGTCCCCTCCTCGCGAACACGGTTTAGTCGATCCGGTTACCAATAACTTCTTTTCTTTGGCAGTTCTGATTCGGAACATGTTACGGAAGGCACTGACGCTGTACATCGGCAGTGAGTGGCGCACGTTCTGCGGGATGTCGAGGGAAGATTTCGTCTCAAGAGCGACGGACACACTCGACAATCTCGGGTACGAGTATTCGGTGGAAACCACCGACACGAGCGGCGGTGAGCAGCTCATGCTGGGGTCGGGTGAGGAGGGCGACCGGATCACCGTGACGGCTCCGGATCAGTTCACCGTCGATGCCGTTACCGCGAAGAGTAATCCCGTCCTGGCCTTCGGGCTGAAGTTCTTCTCAACGGAAGAGATGCGCGAGGAGATGACCGCTGATGCTTGTGTGGTCGACGTCGGCGGTATCGACGACGAATCCCGGTCCGCCGTCGGGGCACTCTTATCAGGAGTAACCGAGCGGAGCGACCGCCCGCCGTGGAAGCTCACCCACCACGTAGGGTTCCGTCTGGCAGTCCTTCTCCGATTGAAAGTGAGGCTGCTCTGGCGATATTGGTTGAACGTCGAGCAAACCGCGGGCACCCGGACCGCTTGAGGGTGCTCTGAGGGGGTCGACCATCAGTCGTCCGTTTCGGTCTGTGACTCGACGAACGATTGATGGGAGTGGAATTCTTGGAATCCGGCGAGTTCGTCACCAGTCGGCCGACGGGTCCCTAGACTGACCACGATATAGACGATCAGTCCGAGTGGAACTGCGACGAGCGCTTCGGTGTACGGGACTGCCATAATGTCGCCGAACAATAATATACCGTAGGTAAGGAACCCGACAATCATCGAGGCGATTGCCCCGTACGAGTTCCCCCGTTTCCACCACGTCCCAACGGCAAGCGCCGGGAACAGGCCGCTGGCAGCACCTCCGGCGACGAGAGTAGTCATCAGGCCGATGATAGCTGGTGGATTAAACGCCACGACAGCAGCGACTATCACACCGGTCCACATCACACCGACTCCGAGGAGCGTTTCTTGGCGCTCGGACAGGTCGACGTTCAGCGACTTCGGGATGTCATGGGAGACGCTCGCGCTCAGCGCCACTAGAAGCGCGTCGGTCGTGGACATCACGGCCGACAGTAGCCCCGCAGCACCGAGTCCCTGCATGACGGGCCCGAAGTAACTGCTCAGAACTGCGTAATAGAAGTAGTCGGCGTTGGCGAGATTCGGTTCGAGCACCTTGGCGGCACCGGCCACCCAGAATATTGAGAGCGTGAACGAGAAAATGTAGAGGACGTTCATATACATGAAACTCCGGCGAGCGGTCCTGTCGGAGTCGCTCGCGAGGACGCGCTGTCCCATCTGCGGAAGCGCGAGGAACGCGAGGATCCACACGAGCCCCAAGCCGAGGTGCATCAGTCCCGGAGCCTTGGTTGATCCGAATCCCGGATCGGCCGCCATCGCCTGGTTAAGCGTTCCCGTGACGCCCAGTTGCGCCCAGACAATCGGGACGGGAACGAGCGTGAGCAGGAACATTATGATACCCTGGAAAAAGTCTGTCCATGTGACCGCCCACATTCCGCCGAGTGAGACGTACAGGGCGAAGACGAGGGCGGCTGCCATCACTCCAGCCTGATAGCTGAGTTGGGGAAGGACGAAGTCGATGGTAATCCCTCCAGCCGTTAGCTGGGGGATAAGGTACGCCCACGAAGCGATGGTGAAGATGACCGCGGCCACCAAACGGACGGTGTCGCTCTGGTAACGCCGCTTCAGGTAATCGGGAACGGTGTAGACTCCGCTCCGTCGGATCGGTGCTGCGATGAAAATCATCATGAATAGGCCGCCCGCTGCGACGGCTACGAGGACGAGTTCGCCGAACGCTGCGCCGAATGCGTATGCGAACCCTCCGTAGCCGAAGAACGACCCTGCGCTCGCAGTAACCGAGAGGACGGCGAACACCTGCACCCACAGCGGAATCTGTCCACCGGCGATCCAGAAGTCGCTCGTCGATTTCCGCGACTTCCGGTAGAAGTACGCCCCGATCCCGATGACGACAGCGAAGTACGCGAGGACGACGCCGATGGCGAGAGGGCCGCTCGAGACTTCGGGCGTTACGCCTTCTTGGAGCGGTATAGCCAGCGTCATCGGCTATCTACCTCCTCGTCCTCGATGGACGTGACCCAGTACTCGTAGACGAATCCCATGGCGATAATGACGACACCCCAAAGGACGCTCGTGTAGGCGAAGAGCGTGAGGTTACCACTGCCGGTCTCCCAGTAGAACGGAAGGCCCGTGAGGAGTATCCACGATACTAAAACGACACCAGCGGTTACGAGCATCGGCTTCAGCCCCGCTGACCGCTGTATCTCTACGTCACTGTAGCTAATTTTCGCGCTTCTCTGCTGTGAACGCCGGTTTGTTTCTCCACTCATTGTCGGATAGTCACCCGTCTTCGACCGCTTGCTGTGTGGGTCGCGTCCCCACTGTTGTGATATATGCTATCAATTGTCTATTAAACCTTTCCATTGTCTGGACTCTCTATCTGCTACGTTCACCGTTTCGCATAGTCGTTCTATCGTCCACCGGTGACCAGAACGGGAACGGTGGTGTTCAGGATGACCGATTGAGAGACACTCCCGAACAGCACCTTTCCGGTCGGAGAGCGCTTCCGAGCGCCGATGACGATTAGGCCGATCCGATTGTCGTCGACGTAGTCCAGGATTCCCTCTGTCGGATCTCCCTCTCGGATGGTCGTAACGCAGTCGATTCCTTCTTCGGCGGCCCGTTCGGCGACCTCGTCGACGATCTGTTCGGCTTGCTCGTGGAGTGACTCCTCGCGATGTTCCGCCGACTCGACAGAGAGCGCTCCGTACCGACTTTGACGGCTGTAGGCACAGAGCGCATGTACCGTCGCCCCTCGCTCCTTTGCTATTTCGAAGGCGTGAGGGATGGCTGTCTCGGATTCCTCCGTCCCGTTCACCGGCACCAGTATCTCTCCGTACATCATTGCTAACACTCCACATGACGGTATTTAAATTTTATGCAAAATACGGAACGTCTTGCCGACGGGCTACGGCCTGTACGGCCGAATTCTGACGAGAATCGGTTTCTGCCTCTCAAAGGTCGGCCCCAGTTCCGTTGTCTGATTTCTGCCTACTCTACACGAAACGAAAACCCCTAGATTTCCTTCGTGACGCTGTATTCACGAGGTCACCGAGTAAAATATCATGTGAGATGATATATCCCCATTGATTTAAGGTATGGCTATCGAATAGGCGAGCATGTTTGAGCGATCCGGAGAGCAACAGATGCTGGTGAGTAATGTCCGCGACGCAGTCGAGCGCGACGTAGAGCCGATACTGCAGAATTACGGTAAAGAAGAACCGCTGTCGAAGGCGGACGTGCTAGATGTGCTGTCAGTGTTCTCCGAGGTGGGACTACTTGGCCGGGACATTCCCGAAGAGGTCGGCGGGGCGGCTCTCGATCACACCACGTGGGCGCGCATGTTCGAGCAACTCCCGATGCAAACCGATCTCGTGACGATGATCTCGAGCGAAACCGCGCGGATGATTCATACTGCCGGCACCGATCGGGTTCGCGAGGAGTACCTCGGTCCGTTGCTTCGAGGCGAGATCGTCGGCTGTGCGGGCATCTCTGAACCCGGCGTCGGATCGAATCCGCGGGAAATCGAGACGATCGCTGAGAAGGATGGCGACGAGTGGGTCATTAACGGAACGAAGACGTGGATTTCGAACGGACAGATAGCCGACGTCGCCGTTATCGTTGCGGACACGCCGAAAGGGAAGACGCACTTCCTCGTCGACGCTGATACCGAGGGCTTCGATCGCCAGCGCCTCGAGATGCTCGGTCGCCGCTACGACCATATGGGCCAGTTGTACTTTGACGAGGTTCGCGTCCCAGAGGCGCACGTCGTCGGATCACTCGGGGACGCGCTCGACCGGACCTACCAGTCGTTCGAACTGGGACGAGCAAACGTGGCGCTGTTGGGCGTCAAGACCGCACAGAACGCCCTCGACGCGGCGATCGAGTACGCAAATGACCGCGAGCAGTTCGGCAAGCCTATCGGCGAACACCAGTTGGTCCAGCGGCTCATCGCCGAAGGGGCGACGTACGTCGACGCCGCTCGGCTGCTCGCCTACCGGGCGCTGGACCACTTCGACAACGGCCACCGGGCGGCCACCGAGGGTGCCATGGCCAAGTGGTTCGCCACCGAGAGCGCCGTCGAGGTCACCTCGAACGCCATTCAGATCCACGGCGCGATGGGACTATCACGGGAACTAGACGTCGAGCGGTACTTCCGCGACGCGAAAATGCTGACCATTCCAGAGGGGACGACGCAGATCAACAAGCTCATCATCGCCCGCGATCTCCTCGAGCTCTCGGCGTTTCGATAGGACAGGCCGACCCAAACGACTAATACCGTGGCTAGTTCTCCCGAGACTATGGCTGTAGAGCGGTCACCGGTAACGGGAAGTCTCCTCTCAAGCGAGGCGGTGCGCGATAACTTCCGAACGGCAGCCGGGTCGTTCGTCGACCTGACCGAGACCATGCTCGGTCCCCGCGGAATGCACAAGATCGTCGTTCCGGAGGAGGGCGAGCGGGTCGTGACTCGAGATTGCTTCCGGGTGCTACGGACCGTCGAGATCGACCACCCCGTCGGTCGACTGCTCTACGGCGTCGCCAAGAACCAGTCGTCGCAGTACGACGATGGGGTCGTGACTGGCGTCCTCCTCACCGCCCGACTGCTGGCCGACTGTCTGGGAACGACGGCCGAGACGGGGATTCATCCGCGGACCGTTCGAGGAGGACTCGAGCGCGCGCAGGAGATCGCCGAACGTACGCTCGATGACGCCGCGGTCCCAATCGAGCCCGATCCGACCGCTGACCCCATCCGTGCGGTCGCCCGGTCACAGGCGCGGACGAAACTCATCGATGGCTCCGAGTTCGCCCCGCTGATCACCGAGACGTTGACGGCGCTCGCCCGAGACGCGCGGTCTTCCGAAGCGGGGGGACTACTGCTCGATACCGATCGTGTTCACGTGATCGCTCGGACCGGTCCGTCGCGGAGACGGACCCGACGGTTCGACGGTGTTCTCGTCCAGAAAGGGCTGCTCAACCGGGATCAGACGTCGATCCGCGACGCTCGCGTGGCGACCGTTGACCAGAAGCTCTATCTCGAAACGGCCAACGGCGAGGAGGAAACACAACGGCGGTTGAATCCCTCTTCGCCCGGGGAGTTAGACGCGTTCCACCGGGCGGAAGAGCGGATCCACGATCGGTTCGTCCGGCCGATGTGCGAGGCCGGCGTTGACGTACTCGTTTCTCGAAAGGGGATCGACGAGCACGTCTCTCAGGCACTCCTCCGCGAGGGGATCCTCGTCATCCGGCGGGCCAAACCCGAGGAGATCTTGGAGAGCGTGGCCGCGGCGACGGGTGCGACCGTCGTCGGCGATGTGCAAGATATCAGCGCGGCCGACCTTGGACATGCGGGTCGAGTCGAGGAGCTGATGTTTGGACCGCTATCGTATACACTCCTTGGCGAGTGCGAGACCGCGGCGGCCACCTCCGTTCTCACTCGCGGAGGGACGTGGACGAGCGCCGAGGAGGTCGAGCGGGGGCTCGAGGCTGCGATCCGAGCGAGCACCGCCGCCGTCCGCGAACCCGCTGTTGTCCCCGGTGGCGGGTGTAGCGAGATCCGAATCGCATACGCGCTGCACAGGGCTGCCGCGGAGACTTCGACGCATGAGGCGATCGTTCTGGAAGCCATCGCCGAGACATTCGAGACGATGGTCCGAACGCTCGCGACGAACGTGGGTCTGGACGACCACGACGCAGTGACGACGCTTCGGGCTCGCGTTCCCGGAGAGACGGCCGGAGTGGTCGACCCGTCAGATGGCCCTGCTCGCGTTGACGACGTCGTCAATGCCAGCGTGATCGATCCGCTGGAAACGAAACGGGCTGCCGTCACAGCGGCCTTCGAGGCGGCAGTCCACACTGTCGCCATCGACGAAGTCATCGCCGTCGAGTAATTCCGCAGGGTACGAATCGTTTGGCCGAACTTCTCGTCGTCCGGAGTACGAGTGCGTCGAGAGGACAAACGGCAGTCGAGGTCTCGCGACGCCCATCTTTGGTAGCTGGGCAAAGCTTTTCTACAGGTGCGTCAATTACTCGCTTGCTATGACACGTGCGACGCTCGACGAGACTGACGAGGTAGTTGCAAGGCTCCGTGAGTCGGCCGAGCGGCTCTACGAACACGACGTCTATCGGAAGGCGTTCGAGGAGGCTGGTCTCGAACCAAGTGATATCGACTCGATCGATCGATTCCGCGAATTACCGATGATGGACGCCAGCGATCAGGCCGAAGACATCACGGAGAACCCACCGTTTGGGAGCCTCGTCGACCCCCTGGACGTGGTCCGGTGCAACTTCACGCCGAGCCCGTACGTGGACAATCGGCTGCCGGTCCCTGCGACTCGAGATGACGTTCGACGAGATCAGGAGCGTCTCGCCGAAGCGTACCGATCGGTCGGTGTCACCGAAGACGACGTGATACTGAACACCGCCGGAATGATGCCGTACCCGTTCGGATGGGCGATCGCCGGGGCTGCCGAAACGATCGGCGCGACCCACATCCCGATGGGGCCGGGCGACGCGGAGGAGCAAGTCCAGATCATCCGCGACTACGATGTCACGGTCGTCAGCGGATTTCCGAGCTTCGCGCTCGAGCTCGCCAACACCGCGGAGGAAACCCTCAACGGCGTCGAGATCGTTATCGGCGGCGGCGAGCCGTTTACCGCCATTGAGGGCTACCGCGAAGAGGTCCGCGAGGCCTACGGTGGCGACGTGACCGTCGTCGATAACTACGGCCTGAGCGAAGTCGGGTTCGTCGGGTTCGAGTCGCGCGAGGAGGCAGGCATGCACGTGTTCACCGATCGGTTGTTTCCCGAAGTCGTCGATCCGGAGACCGGGGAACTCGTCGAGCGCGGCGAGAAGGGAGAACTGGTTCTCACGACGCTCTCGCCGGATTCCACTCCTGTCCTCAGGTTCCGTACCGGCGACCTCACCATCCTCGATAAGCGCGATTCGGAGTACGGCGAGTATATCCTTCCGCAGGGCGTGTTCGGTCGGGTCGATAGCATGAAGAAGGTCAAGGGGGTGAAGGTGTATCCCGACGAACTGACGATGTACGTCGCGGGTGTCGACGGCCTCGATCACGAGAACCTCGAGGTACGATTGACCCGTCCCGAAGGGACGACCGACCACGTCGCGCTGACGGTTGCGGGCGATCCCGAAACGGTCGATCGAGAGGAGTTCGCCGGCGAGGTTCGTTCGGTCCTGAACATTTCGGTGGACGAACTCGCTATCGAGCCCGGCTTCGAGGCGACGTCCGAGGGGGTCGTCGTCGACGACCGATGACAGCGACGGATCTGGACGAACGGACGGCGGTCGTCACGGGTGCCGGTCGCGGCATCGGACGAAGTGTCGCTCTCGGACTGGCCAAAGAAGGTATGAACGTCGTTCTCGCAGCCCGCAGCGAGAACGAAATCGGTCGGGTGGCTGAAACCATCCGTGACCGAGGGAGCGAGGCCGTTGCGGCTCCCACGGACGTGACCTCGACGGACGACGTGACGGCGCTATTCGATCGAACCCGCGAAGAATTCGAGCAGGTGGACCTCCTCGTGAATAACGCGGGGACCACCGCCGACGGTAACCTCTGGGAACTCACTGACGACGAGTGGGAGACGGTGCTCGACGTGAACCTCAACGGCGTGTTCCGGTGTTGCCGGGAGGCGCTCACAGGTGGAATGCTAGAGCGCGAAGCGGGAACCATCGTCAATATGAGTTCGCTCACGGGAAAAGTCGGCTTCGCCGGAACGAGCGCGTACGGCGCGTCGAAACGCGGGATCCAGGGGCTGACGAACACGCTAGCGAAGGAGCTGAAAGACACCCCCGTTCGGGTGAGCGCCGTCTGCCCTGGGCAGGTGGCAACCGAAATGACAGACGACATTGCAGCGGTCGACCGACTCGAACCGGAGGACGTCACCGATATCGTCGTATTCCTCGCCACCCGTCCCCCGAACGTATACGTGCCGGAAGTCGTCGCAGTGCCACCCGGTTCCATCCCCGTCGTCTCTCACTGAGCGTCGATCCCTCCTCCGTTATTTCGGCCGATCGTATGAATCGACGGCTGAGAACGGTCCAGACTCAGCGAGTGCTGAGTATCGTCACCGTCGAGACGCCGCCCTCGCCGACTAGCGCTCCGCCGGAGTTCTGGGCGAGACCGATGGTCGGGTCCTCGACCTGCCGATCGCCGGCCTCTCCGCGAAGTTGCCAGACGAGTTCGCAGACTTGGGCGACTCCGGTCGCCCCGACCGGATGTCCTCGAGACTTGAGTCCTCCACTCGGGTTGACCGGGATTCGACCGTCGAGCATGACGTCGCCGTTGCGAACGAGCGACGCCCCTTTGCCGTGGCTCGCTAGCCCCAGCCCCTCGTAGTGCATCAGTTCGCCGATGGTGGCCGCGTCGTGTACTTCGACGACGTCGAGGTCGTCTGGACCGATCCCGGCCTCGCGATAGGCCTGCTCGGAGACGCGTTCGTCAAGCTCCTCGCGCCAGTACTCCAGGTCGCTGTCGAGGTAGTGGCCGCTAGACGCCTCGACGGCGTCCACGTACACCGGCTCGTCCGAGAGTTGTTCCGCCACGTCGCCGCGCGCGAGGACGGCCGCCGCTGCGCCGTCGGACATCGGACAGGCGTCGAGCAGGCGAATCGGATCGGCGACCATCCGAGACTCGAGGACATCGTCGCGGTCGACGTCGAGGTGCAGATGGGCGTGCGGGTTCGCCAGTCCGTTGGCATGGTTTTTCACCGCAATGTCGGCCAGTTCCTCGCGGACGTCGCCGAACCGGTCCATGTAGGCGTTCGCGCGCATCCCGTAGACGCCCATGAACGTCATACCCATCGGACCCTCGACCTCCGCGTCGGAGGCGCCGCTCATGTCTTTCAGGGCGACGTCGGTCGGCACACCGGTCATCTTCTCGACGCCCAGCGCGAGGACGACGTCTCGTTCGTTTGACCGAATACTCTTGTAGGCCTCGCGGAACGCACACGTCGAACTGGCGCACGCGTTCTCCACTCGTGTAATCGGGATGCCCGTCACTCCTACCTCGCGGAGCACCGCTTGACCGACGACGCCGGTCTGGTCCTGGGCTGCGCTGGCGACGTTGCCGATGTACGCTTCCTCAACGGCGTCGTTGTCGAGGTTCGAGGCGAGGAGCGCCTCCCGGACGGCCCGTCCGCCGAACTCCGTCACACGCTGTCCCTCCAGTTCGCCGAAGTCGGACTGCCCGACGCCGACGACGGCGACGTCACGTTCAGTCATCGTCACCCTCCACGAGACGGAACACGTGGCCAAACAGCGGTTCACCTGTTTTCGGATCCGGCTTGATCTCGTCGAGCGTCAACTCAACCGGTGCTCCGACTTCGAGGGTCCCCGATTCCCACCCCTTGAGCAGGGAGTAGAGTCGGACCCCTTCCGGGAGATCGACGAAACCGAACGCATACGGCGGCTCGAACCCTTCCTGCCCGGTGTGTGCGACGGTGTAGGTCCGTAGTTCACCGTTCCGCGAGAGATCGATATCGTCGACGTTTTCCGAGAGGCAGTTCCGGCAAAACGGTCTCGTCGGGAAGACGACGAACCCGCACTCCGCGCACTCTGTACCGACGAGGACCGGGTCGCCGTCATCGGCGGTCCGTATCGATCCGTCGACGAGTCGCCGCGACTCGTCGTACTCTGGGTGTACCCGTGACATAGGCTAACGACCACCGCTCCGATGTTAAGCATTTCGGACGGTGGAGCTCTCAGACCGTTGTTTGAAGCCGATTCGACGCAGCGACCGTGTGGCCTGCCCTCATTCCTCGTCCTTTTCCCGGATGAGTTCGTACTTCCACTCTCCCTTCATCGGGATATCCTCCTCGTCGATTTGACCGAGATCGACGGCAGCCTCCTCGAGATCGAGGGTTTCGGCGAGATCAGCGACGATCGAGTCACGCTCCTCGTCGGAAATGTCGGCCGAGAACAGCATCTTAAGGAGGTCCTGCGGTTGCGCGGATCGACGCACGAGCTGGTAGGGTGATTCGGGATAGCCGTGATCGTCCCGGACCCCCTCGAAATCACGCGGGAACACCGAGGTTCCCTGAACGTTTACCTCCTGGACGGTCCGACCGAGGATCTGCGTTCGCATGTGACAGCGGCCACAGGAGCAGTCGTAGCCGCCGTGGACGCCGGCGTCTTCCGAACGCCATCGGAGGTACGGCGTGCTATCGAGGTGGAAAGTGGTGTAGGTGTGTTCGCCGCGTTCGCCCTCGGCCACCGGTTCGAGGGTGTCGAGGTCGAGTATTTCGTGGAATCCCTGATCCTCGAAGAAGTGGCCCCATCCCTCGGTCCGTGCTTCGCAGAACGTTCCCATGAACGACATCTGATCGGTCGGGCCGCCGTGCTCGATGAGCGGGACGCCCCAGAAGTCCTCGAGTTCCTGCCGCGCGGTCCCGGTGACGACCGCACCGGCGGTGACGACCGCTTTCAGGTCCGGGAACGCGTCGCTGGGTTCGACGTCGTGTTCCTGCAGGAGCGCCGTCGCCTTCTGTAGCGAGGAGTGAGTCATGTTTATGATAGCCGGATCGGCCATCTTCCACAGTTCGACGTTCTCCAGATCGCTCTCGATCTCGAACGGGAGTCCACCGCGGTTGAAGTGGGTCATGCCGAGGTGCTCGCTGTATGCGTTCTCGATCATCCGGCTGTAGAGGTGGTAGTACAGTCCGGCGTTGAGGGCGACGTCACCCTCCTCGAGGCCACTCTGGTACAGCGTTCGTGCGATGAGTTCGCCGGCTGCGCTCACTTCCTCTTCCTGAACCGGCATGAACGTCGGCGTCCCGGTCGTCCCGGTCGAGGTGTGGAGGTAGTCGAGTTCGTCCCGGTCGACGGCGAGGAAGCCCCCGAAGGGATCGTCGACCGAACGATTGTCCCGGACATCTTCCTTGAGCATCGTAGGCACGAGGCGCTGGTAGTCATTGATCGTCTTGATGTCCGACGGAGCGAGGTCCGCTTCGTCGAACACCTCTCGGTAGTGGCTCGTGTTCTCGTACGCGTGCTCTACCTTTTCTCGGAGCATCCGCTCTTGCCGGTTCTCGATCTCGTCTCGTTCCATGGACTCGCGTTCGGGATTGAACGCGTCAGTAGCCGCTGATTCTCCCATGACATATTCTGGTTCATCAATACCCTATTAAACATTTAGGGGTTATTAACACGTAGGCGCTCGAGGAGAGAAATACGATGACCGAACGGGCAGTATTCCGCGCCAGTTTGTTTACGACTGGCGAGACACGGCTGGATAGGTTCTCCATTCAGGGCTCGATGACCGGGCCAGCCGAGGTGGTCGCACGTTCGACGGCACGCTTCCGTCGACGTGCTCTCATCGATGTCACCTGTCCCGTTCTCCATACTGACTGGCCGAGGGTATGGTGATTGCGAACGTCGCTGACGGTCCGACAGTGAACGAGCGGCCCGTTTTACGCGATCGAATCTGACGGCGGCGACGACCGTCGGTCACCCACAATTTATAGTTCGTACGACAGTTTGTACTCGTCGCCACCCTCGGGATTGTAGTCGTCGATCGGGTGGTCGAGATGAGCGACCGCCTGTTCATCGAGTTCGTACGGGTATTCGCCGTTCAGGAGGTTCTTCGCAGCGGTTATCTGCTGGATCGAGGGGGTCCCTTCCTCGAGCCAGTTGAGGCGAGCGTCGCGGTAGAACCGCTGGATGGGTGCCTCTCGATAGTAGCCGAGTCCGCCGAACACGAGCATCGCGTTGTCGGTGACTTGTTGCGTGACGTCCTTGGCCATGAGCTTACAGAGGTCGGCCTCGATTCCCGCCCGCCCGTTCTCATCAACTTTCCGTGCGGCGTCCTCGACGGCGAGGCGCAGCGCGTAGACATCGCGGGCCATCTCGCCGAGGTACTGCTGGACGGCCTGCCGTTCGGCGATCGGTTTGCCGAACGTAACTCGCTTTTTCGCCCAGGTGACCGCTTCCTCCAGACACCGCTCGGAGATACCTAACGCGTTCGCACCGATGTAGATACGGCTCACGCGAAGGTGGTTAACCGCGTCTCGAACACCACTTCCCTCCTCGCGACCGAGCAGGTTCTCTTCGGGGACGCGAACGTCGTCGAAGTGGAGATAGCAGTGTTCCGAGCCGTGACTCCCCATCGTTTCGGGCATCTCTCGGATCGTGAATCCGTTGGCATCCCGGGGGACGACCAGAATAGAGAAGCCGTTTTCCGTTCGAGTGATTACGTTGAAGTACTCCGTGAAGTCGGCGTTCGTGATGTGGTGTTTCTCGCCGTTCAGGACGTATTTGTCGCCGTCCTTCTCCGCGTGGGTCTTGATATCCGTCCCGGAACCCGCGTGGGGCTCGGTCAGCGCGAACGCGAACGACGCCCCCTCGTCGACGATCTCAGGTATCCACCGTTCCTTCTGCGCCTCGGTCCCGACGTGGTCCAGCAGGACAGTGTTCGTGTTGTGAACGTGGAGGATGACCCGAAGTCCGCCGGACACTTTCGCCCACTCCTTCTCGAGTTGGACGTACTCCTGCTGGGTCAGGTCGAGTCCGCCGTACTCCTCGGGGGCCATCGCGCCGAGAAAGCCGATCTCGTCCCATTCGTCCCACAGTTCCTCCCGTGGGAGGTCGCCCGTCTCGGCCCACTCTTCGGCGTGGGGTTCGATCTCGTTCCACAGGTAATCGAGCATCGATTCGCGGTACTCCTCGAAGTTGCGATCGGAGCGCATACCTTGAAAATTGAGGTCGCGGCTAATAAGTCTAGGTAAAGATTCACTTGCAATGCATCGCAGCACCCACCTCGACCCGAGCAGCGGCCGGAACAGGGTGTCTACTTCACGCTCACAGATCGAACTGGCGACGAAGGCGCTGATCGCTCTCGTCACTCGCCTCCGAAATCTGGGTCGCGATCCTCGCGAAACGCCTCCAGACCCTCCTGTGCGTCATCGGTGCCGAACACGACGCCGGTCGCGAGCGCTTCCATCTCGAGCCCTGACTCGAGAGCGGCCTCGTAGCCGCCATTCATCGTTAGCTTCGCCATCTCCATGGCGACCGGCGGACGAATCAGGTACTCTTCGACTATCTCCTGGAGTACGGTCTCGAACTCGTCGTCGTCGGCCAATTCGTGGACGAACCCGTAGTCTCGCATCGTCTCGGCATCGTGGTGTTTCCCGCGGAGGACCATGTCTCGCGCTCGCGAGAGGCCGATGAGTCGTGAAAGTCGCTGGGTACCGCCACCGGCAGGGATGACGCCGAGCATGATCTCGGGGACGCCGATCGTCGCGCTCTCGGCGGCGACGCGAGTATCGCAACAGCAGGCGATCTCACATCCCCCGCCGAGGCAGTAGCCCTCGATAGCGGCGACCGTCGGGCGCGGGAAGCTTTCCAGCCGGTTGAACATCCGCCGGAGTCCGCGGAACCGACGAGTCTGCTCGTGGGGTTTCGTTTCAGCCGGAGGCGACCCGACGTCCGCGCCGGCACAGAAGTTCCCCTCGGTGCCCTTGATGACGAGCACCCGTACGTCTTCGTCCTCGAGTCGATCCAGTGCCTCGAGTATCTCGTCGGCCATCCGGTCGCTGAGCGCGTTCATGGACTCCGGTCTATCTAGTCGTATCTCCGCTCGGCCGTCGTCCTCGAGACGCAGGTCGATGTCTTCGTACTCCGTAACCATGCAGTGTGGATCCTATTGATAAACGCATAAATAATTATTCGTCGGATTACGTGACGGCGATTCCGATTTGCCGGCTATCGTCCTCATCGCGAAATCCGGACAGCGAACACAGACGAACGAGACGGTCGCGGCGTCGAGCCATCCGGGAGAGTTACCGTCAGTGCCGTCTCGACCCATCACTACCAAATCGGCCATCCCTCATACGAACCGCAGTAGCGCGGCGTCGACGTGAGAGCCGAAGCTGCTGCCGTTGACCGGCTTTCTCACCGCCCGCCGAAACTTTTATCATGGTGATTAGAATTGTTTTAGTAGCCATGACAGGTACGACGACCAGTGAGAAGATAGACTTCGACAGACAGGTGGCCGTCGTTACGGGCGGCGCACAGGGAATCGGGCGTGGTATTGCTGAGACGTTCGCCGGACTCGGTGCCGACGTGGTTATCGCCGACGTCGCGATCGATTCGGCCGAGGAAACCGCACGAGAGGTCGCCGAGGAGTATGACGCGTCCATCGAAGCCATCGAGACGGACGTCACCGAGTATGAGGATGCGCAGAACCTCGTCGAGACGACCATCGACGAGTTCGGTCGTCTCGATGTGCTCGTGAACAACGCCGGGCTAACGGAGGCGAAACCATTTGTCGAGACGGAACCCGACGAATGGGCGTTCTGGGTGGGCGTCTGCTTTTTCGGAACGATGAACTGCATGCACGCGGCCCTCCCGCAGATGATCGATCAGGGATCGGGTGCGATTGTCAACTTTGCCAGCGACTCCTACAAGGGGAACGATCCCGGACTGGCGGTGTACGGGGCCGCGAAGGCGGCTAACGTCTCGCTGACGAGCACCGTTGCCCACGAAATCGGCGACGAGGGCGTCCGCGTGAACTGCGTCTCGCCCGGGACGACGGAGACGCCCGCGACCCAGGACGTGGTCGACCAGTACCGCGAACAGATGATTGAGAACTCCTACGCTCTGGATCGGCTCGGCCAGCCAACCGACATTGCCGATGCGGTCGCGTTCCTCGCGAGCGATGCAGCTGACTGGATCACGGGACAGACCCTGAGCGTCAACGGCGGATACATACGTGGATAGGATCCTGTGATCCCGTGGATGTCCGGCAGGTCTAATTTCTCGACCGTTCCGGTACGCCTGATCTGTACCCGCATCGGCCGCTTCAAATCTGACCGGCTGGGTTCGCGTTGCGAGCATGCGCCCCTGATATGCTCGTATAGCATCCGGAGCTCCGATCATATTCCGTTTTCGAAATATTCGGAGCAACTTTCTCCGATAAAAGCGTAACGATGGTCTCTGATACTGGCTAAACCCTCGATGAGACGATACTATTTGAACAATCGACCATATGAACTGGACGCAACGATAGGCGCTGGTGGGGTGCCGCACTCGATCCGGTAATACCGAAAGGAATTACAACCATATGGATGTGAATACATCACTCCCTCGAACTCGTTTTGGTTATTTATGTGTTGTGTATCACAGATATTTGTGACCAGTGTCGTCCGCTAACGATTCCATCTTCAAGTATTGAAGTCGGTTGAGCGTTGTCGAACCGCTTCGAAATAAGCGGAGAAGTGAGTGAAGTTAACATATGACTCAACGGACGACTGACCGTATAGGCAATCACCGCAAGCATCGTTCCTTTATCGAATCCGGACAGTTGCTGACTGGTCCGCCGGTGTTCTCCCCGTAACACATATGTGCAAGTTTGGTATATGTGACCATATGTCGGTGAGGGATCCGTTATCTGTTACGTACGAGGAGGCCTGTAACGAATTTGACTGGGAAGAAGCGTGGACTTCCTTCGACGGAACGCAGCGCTCGTTCAATCTCGGGAGCGAAATCCTCGGCAGTGGCGACGACACCGAGACGGTAGCGATCAGAGTCGTGGATATGAGTGACGGGTCGGAGGAAACGGTAACTGTTTCTGATATAGCGACGCGGAGTCGCCAATTCGCGAACTTCCTCGACGATTGCGGTCTCTCGACAGGAGCTCGAGTCGCGGCGGTGATGGAACCGCGAGAAGCATTGTACGCGACGATCGCGGGAACATGGCTCGGCGGATACGTGTACGTCCCCCTGTATACGCTGTTCGGCCCGGAGGCGCTTCAGTACCGCCTCGAGAACTCAGGGACGAAAGTCCTCGTAACGACACCCGAACATCGAGAAAAGATCGACGAGTCCGAACTGGATGACCTCGAACACCTCGTCATCGTCGGCGGTGGAAACACAGACGAGACGCCGTTTAGCGACATTCGCAAGTACGAGGCGGACTACAATCCGGCTGATACGAGTGCCGACGATATCTGTGCCATTCAGTATACCAGCGGAACGACCGGCGATCCGAAAGGCGTCGAAATGCCCCACGGGTGTCCCATCGCCCTCTACCCGTATACGAAATACGCCGCCGACCTCCGACCGGACGACACGTTTCTCGGAATGGCACCGTCGGCCTGGTCCTACGGACTGTTCTACTGCACCGTCGTCCCGCTTCAACAGGGCACGGAACTCATCACGGTCCGTGGTGATTTCGACCCTAGTGCTCTCGTCGACATTCTCGACGACTATCCGGTGACCAATTTCTTCGCCCCGCCGACCGCGTTCCGACAGATGGCCCAGCTCGATATCGACGCCGATACCGCGTCCGTCGACATCCACCGCATTTACTCTGGTGGTGAATCGGTCGGCGTGAGCACCGGCGAGTGGGTCGAGGAGACCTTCGGAACAACAGTGCTCGAGCACTACGGATTCACTGAGGGCGGAATGTTGATAAACAACTATCCGCTACGAGAATGGGACGTAAAACCCGGTACGATGGGGAAGCCGATACCCGGTCGTGAAGTCGAACTCCTCGAGTCCGATACTGACGAGCCAGTCGACGACGGCGACGTGGGCGAAATCGCTCTTCGCCTCGCTGACGAAGTTCCGTTCGCGGAATCGTACTTCGGAATGCCCGAAAAGAGTGAAGAGAAATTCGGCGGTGACTGGCTCCGATCAGACGATCTCGCTCGTCGAGACGAAGACGGGTACTTCCAGTACGTGGGCCGCGCCGACGACGTCATCATTTCGGCGGGGTACCGAATCGGCCCTTCGGAAGTCGAGGACAGCCTGATGAATCATGACGCCGTGGCCGAGGTCGGCGTCGTCGGACTCTCCGACGAAGAACGTGGACAGATCGTCGCAGCGTTCGTCGTTTCGGCGTCTTCCGCGACTCCGTCCGACGAACTTGCCGACCGAATACGCACTGATGTCAAGCAACGCCTCTCGAAACACGAGTATCCGCGACGCGTCGAATTCGTCGACGAACTTCCGAAGACTGCGTCGGGAAAGATTCAGCGGTACAAGCTCGAGCAGGAGTACGGAAGCGCCGAGTGATCTACAGGCCGATCCCGCATTTGTTTCTGCGATGTCTCGTTTCGCTCTCGTCTCGTGAACTCGGCTGGCATGGTGCGGATCGGCAACGGTCGTGTTCGTCGGGTGGTCCGATCGCGGGACGTGGACCGGATTAGCTCTCCCGGTCCCAGTGATCCGGTTCCGCGTCCGTTTCGCGCTCTCGGAGCTTCTGCTTTTGGATCTTGCCAGTCGGCGTGTACGGAAACTCCTCGACGTACTCGACGTACCGCGGTGTCTTGAACGTCGCAAGTTCGTCTCGACAGTGATCAACTATCTCCTCCGGCGCGAACTCACTTTCGTCTTTCACCCGGACGAGGGCTTTCACAACCTCGGTGTAGAATTCGTCGGGGCTTGGGATGACGGCAACCTCGTCGACCGCGTCCATCGCCTTGATGACGCTCTCGACCTCGTACGACGAGATGTTTTCGCCGGCCCGCGAACGATGTCCTTCTTTCGATCGAGGAAGTAGAGGAATCCGTCCTCGTCTAGCTTCCCATAATCGCCGGTATGGAACCAACCGTCGACGACCGCCTCGTCGGTCTTGTCCGGCTGCCGATGATAGCCTGCCATGCGAGTCGGACACTACTGGACGATCTCGCCTTTCTCGCCTATCGGCACTGGATTTCCGTCATCGTCGACGATGCGAACGCGCTTTTCCGCCGGTGGAAGCCCCACACTCCCGATTCGTCGCTTCGATTCATCGATCGGATTGAGCATTAGCATCGGGACTTCCGTGAGCGAATAGCCATCGACTACGCGCACGCCGAATCGCTCCTCGAACGGTTCGAGTAGATCTGGGGGGGTTCCTGCGGACATGACGATTTCGACTGAATTATCGTGATCCTCGTCGGTTTCCGGCAGATTGTCCAACATCTTGAGCATGCGGCCCATCGCGTTGAACACTGTGACACCGTGGCCGCGACACCAGTCCCACCAGTTCGACGACAAAAATCGCTCGTAAACGATGGCCTCCGCGCCTCCCGCGACGGCGGCGAGGATCGAATAGATCTGTGCGTTCGCGTGGAAGAGCCGCAATGCGGTGAACAGCGTGTCGTCGACTGTGATTCCGAGCCATTTCTGGAAATCGATCGCGCTGATCGTCCAGTTCTCGTGCTGGCATTCGACCGCCTTCGGCGGTCCAGTCGTCCCGGATGTGTACATGTGTAGCCCGACCGTCTCTGCGTCGCCGTCGTGGGCATCGACAGTGGTCGACTGGTCGGCCGCAAGCCCCGGGAGCGATTCGTATTCCTCGACCGGCTCGGTCGTTACGATCCGCTTGACGCCGGTTCCGTCCACAGCCTCGATAGCGATTTCGAGGAGATCGGGCGTCGTGACGAGCACCACCGGCCGTGAGAGTTCGATCGAGTGGCGCAGTTCCGACGGCCGGTACTCGGGATTCGACGGCGCGGTCACGCTATCGACGTACGCGTTCGCGAACAGGAGAAAGACGAACTCTGGACGGTTCGGGAGGAACAGTCCCACTCTGTCGCCGGCCTCGACGCCGAGTTCCGTCAGCGCGTTCGCGTATCGCTTGGATTCGTTCCTCACGTCGCGAAACGTGAACGTCTCGTCGGCCATCGTGAGAAACGGTTCGTCCGGCGTCCGTTCGACTCTCGTTTCGAGTAATGTTTCGATCCGCTTCACCTTCTATACGGTTTGTGACTATGGCACATTTAGCTGTCGTTTCCGCCGATGTCACGGTCCCGATACGGCTGTTGGCCATACGCGGATGTGGTCTAACCGGTGTTACAAACGCTGGTCACCGTTGGCTTCTACAGTCCGAGAGACGCCGTTCGCTGAAGCGACAGCGCGAATAACGTAAGTTAGTGCACCAACGATCTTTTGTCTGCTACCGGTAGACTCATCGACCGGGGCGGTCGGTGAAGCGGCGTCGTCTGCGGGGATCGATCGATCGCCGAGTCGCTGCGGAGGCAGATCGTGAACTGCTCGGGGTTCAATGGATGTGCCTGTCAGTGCCTTCCCAGTGTGGCTCTCGAAGCGCCTTCTTATCCACTTTTCCGTACGGGGTAGTCGGAATATCGTCGCGAAACTCGACGCTCTTCGGTTTCTTGTAATCGGCGAGTTGATTGTCGGCGAAGGCTAGTACCTCGGCGGTATCGATCTCGTCGGTGTCCGCATCGACGACGGCGTGAACTGCCTCGCCCCAATCGTCATGGGGGACGCCGATCACAGCGACCAGATTCAAATCGGGATGGCGCTCGAGAGCGTCTTCGACCTCGGTGGTGTAGACGTTCATCCCTCCGGAGACGATCACGTCGCTGGCACGATCGAGTAGATAGACGTAGCCGTCGTCGTCCATCCGGGCGATATCGCCGGTCAGAAGCCACCCGTCGACGAGCGTTCGAGCCGTCTTCTCGGGCTTCCCGTGATAGCCATCCATCACATAGGGGGACCGCAGCACCAGTTCGCCGACCTCTCCCCGGTCGAGGAACGACTCGATCGCTCCGTCCTCAACGTCGGAGATCTCGGCATCGACCAGTGTTGCCGGTCGACCACAGGATCGAACGCGATCTTCGCCCCGTCGGTGGTCGTCCTTCGGGAGCACCGTTCCGACGTTCGGCATTTCCGTCTGCCCGTAGGCTTGGATGAACACGTCGCCGAACGCATCGATCGCCTCGGTCAGCCGCTCCTCCGAGATAGGGGCAGCACCGTAGACCAGCGTCTCGAGTCCCGACACGTCTGCCTCGTCCAGCGCGTCGGCGTCGAGCGTCCGGTAGATCATTGTCGGCACGAGGAACGCCCAGGTGATCGGCCGCTCGTCGAGTAGCCGAAGGAAGACATCCGAGTCGAAGCCTCTAGAGATGGTGAGATGAGCACCCTGTGTAAGCGCACCCAGATGGATGTATCCGGCGGCGTGTGGGAGCGGCGTCATGATGAGCATCTCTTCGCCGTCGCGGATTTCGAACGCGATGACGTGGGCCAGCATGTCCATCGCGATGACTCCGTGAGTGTGTCGAGCCCCCTTGGGCCGCCCAGTCGTTCCGCCGGTGTAGGAAAGCCGGAGGAGGTCGCTCTGATCGATGGTGACGTCGAGCGCTGACACACCGTCGGTGACGAGAGCGGTCTCGAGGGGAATCTGGCCGTCACGTGGTGCGTCGTCCACAGCGACGACGGTTTCGAGGTGGGGCAGATCGGGTCGCAGTTCCGCGATTGTGTCGGTGAACTCGGACCCCACTACTGCCCCTCGCGCTCCCGAATCCTCGAGTATGTACGCGAACTCGTCGTCCGTCAACATCTCGTTCATCGGCACGTTTACGAAGCCGCCGCGGACGCAGGCGAAGTTCGCGGTGAGGTAGTCCAACTGGTTCGACATCACGATACCGATATGATCTCCCTTCTCGAATCCACGGTCGGAGAACGCGCATGCCAGCTGACCGCCTCGCTCCCAGGCCTCCCCGTACGTCCACGTTTCGCCGTCGACCGTAGCGATCGGGCGCGATGCGTACTTGTTACAGGCTCGATGAAGCAGGTCGTACGCGGTTACGTCGTCGGTCTTAGTCATGGTGTGTTATACCAGAACAATATAGAAGAGATTAAACGCTTCCCTCGGCGAGTAGCCATCGCCTCTCGGGGCCATCGGGACATCTGCCAGGGTATCGACAGCAAGTACTTTATCTCGTGTGGAGTAACGGTTCGGTATGTCTCGCTACTTCGAAGATCTCGATCCCGGTGATGTGTTCGAGACGCGGAGCTATACCATCGAAAAAGACGAAATTGTCGAGTTTGCCGAGGAGTTCGATCCGCAGCCGTTTCACGTCGACGAGGCCGCGGCCGGAGAGTCGATATTCGGCGAACTGATCGCGAGCGGCCATCACACGATGTGTATCGCGAGCAAACTGACCGTAGAGGACGTCTTCGACGAAATCGCAAATCTCGGTGGACGCGGAATGGACGACCTCCGCTTTCGCCGTCCCGTACAACCGGGTGATACGCTACGAGTAGAGCTCGAGGTAATCGAGAAGTCGGCGTCCGATCGTCACGCGGACCGCGGCGACGTGACGTTCGAACAGCGGGTCTACAACGACGACGCCGAGGTGCTATCGGTACGGATGCAGTGTATCGTCCGACGGGATCTGGCGACGTGACCGCGAAGTCCGGACGTGCGGTCGATCGCCGTAGTCGAGGTTGAGTGAGGGCTGCGAACACCGTCGCTGTCTTTGGAGGTGTTCACCGCACTCTCCACTGCGTTTCGTTTTCGTCAAAAGAGGTATACGATAGTGGATCGATACAATCGCTATGTTCGAGGCGATGTCACTCGAGGAGACGACCGAAGCGCTGCGACGAGGCGACACCGAACTGGACGAGTACGTGGACAGTATCCGCCGTCGAACTGAGAAGCGGGAGCCAGATGTCCACGCGTTCGTCGACGAACCTGATCAGTGGGCCCGTGTGGAGCGTGAGCGGACTGAAATCGAGCGAATTCATGGAGAGACATACGGCGAACGGCCGCCGCTATACGGCGTCCCCGTCGGTGTGAAAGATCTGTTCCACGCGCGCGAACTGGAAACCCGTGCGGGTACGGATTTGCCGCCAGAAGCGCTGACCAGACCTGAAGGCGGAGCGGTGAGCGCACTCCGGGCGGCGGGCACTATCGTCCTCGGAAAGACGGTAACGACGGAATTCGGCTATTACGATCCCGGACCGACGCGAAACCCCCGTGATCTCGAGCGGACACCCGGTGGATCGAGCAGCGGATCCGCGGCAGCGGTCGCTGCTGGTATGTGCCCGCTGGCGCTGGGAACCCAGACGGTCGGCTCTATCGTCCGCCCTGCGGCCTTCTGCGGAATAGTCGGTCTCAAGCCGAGTCACGGACGGATCTCAAGCGAGGGCGTGCTACCGATGGCCCCCTCGGTCGACCACGTTGGGTACTTTACCGCCACGGTCGCAGACGCCACGTTCGTCGCACCGCTCTTGTACGAGGACTGGACGGCGAACGCCGATCCCGGAACGCCGACGCTCGGTGTCCCCGCCGATGCGTATCTCGAAAAGGCCTCTGAGTCTGGCCGACGTCACTTCCGCGCGCAGTGTAATCGACTGGAAGAAGCCGGCGTAGAGATACGCCGGGTTCCGAACGCGCTCTCAGAGATCGATGCGATCATCGAACGTCATCAGACGCTCGTGGAGGCGGAGGCCTCGCTGTCACATTACGAACTGTTCGAGGAGTACGGCGATCGATACTCGGAAACGATCTCCGAACTCGTCACCAGTGGGCGCACGGTCGACAGCGGGTCGCTGGGTGGCGCACGCACGAAGCGACTCGAACTTCGGAGGGAACTCGATGCCCTACTGGACGATCACGGAATCGACGTCTGGGTGAGCCCGGCAGCGCCGGGGCCTGCCCCGAAGGGGATCGACGATACCGGCGATCCCGTGATGAATCTCCCCTGGACGCACACCGGACTACCCGCCGTAACCGTTCCCGTTAGCGAAACCGACGGTGGGCTGCCGCTGGGGCTCCAGTGTACGGCCCGCTTCGGCGACGACGAACGGTTGTTAGCCTGGGCCGACATTATCGGCTCCGCGTTTTCGGCCGACTCGTAGCGCTTCGACGGAGCGAAGGCGGTTACTGCCGACGCATCCGTTTCCGGAGACGGTAGCCGATCTCTGGTCCGGAAGTCATTCCGCCGCTCTGAGGCGGTCGTACGAGACGATCCGTTATTTCCGAAGGAGATGGTCGATGACGACAGCTGATAACCGCCGTCAGCGCCGATTCGAGCGTCACCGGCCGTTCTCCTATCGCTTCACACAGGCCCGTCATTGGGGAGAAACCCCGGTTTCGGTATTACCAAAACAATTATGTGACCCTGTGTTTAATGATGTCATATGGCAAGCACGGTGAAGTCGGTGGAGCGGGCCGATCGGTTAATTAGGGCGCTTCTCGACCTCGATCGAGCATCGGTGACGGAAGTCTCCGAACAGCTCGATATGCCGTTGAGCTCTACCTACGACTACCTCACCACGCTCGAATCGCTCGGATACGTAGTCGAACTGTCTGACGGTACGTACACAGTGGCGTCGATGTTTCTCGAAGTGGGCAATCACGTTCGCAGTCAGTACGACGTGTACAGGGTTGCCGAGCCCGAGCTCAAATCGCTTGCGAGAGAAACGGGCGAGTACGCCGTCCTAATGGTCGAAGAGGACGGGCTTGGCGTTATCCTCGGAATGAAAAAGGGGGACAAGAGTTCGAACATACACATCCAGCGAACACACCCTGGAACGAAAACGCGACTCAGTACGACCGCATGTGGGAAAGCGATTCTCGCACAACTCTCCGAGGACCGGGTCTGTGAGATCGTCGATCGGTACGGTCTGGCACCGAAGACCGAACACACGATCACGGAGTCCGACGAACTGTCCGACGAATTAAAACGAATTCGGGAGAAGGGGTACGCGATCGACGACGAGGAACGCTTCGAGGGGATGCGCGGCGTCGGAGCCCCGGTCCAGACCGGCGTCGACACCGTCACCGCTGCGGTCGGCATCTACGGGCCTGCCAATCGTCTCACCGAGACGGTTCTCAGCGAAGAGTGCGCGGACCGGATCCTCGAGACTGCGAACGTCATTCAGGTGAACTTGTCGTACTCGTAAATTGAAATCGGGCGCGAAGGTTGAAGACCGGGGCGGTGAATCTATGGACGATGCCTAAACTCGGTCTCGTCCTCCCCGACGAATTCTCGCACGTATCGCTCAACCGAACGCTGGAGTTCGCAAAGCGTGCCGACGAGTCGGGGCTCCACTCGGTGTGGAAACAGGAGGCGTCCGGCAGTAACGGAGTCGCCACGCTCGCCGCAGTCGCACAGTGTACGACCGACGTCCAAATCGGAACCGGCGTGGCCAGCGTCTACTCTCGGAGCCCCACGTTACTCGGAATGAGTGCGGCGACGCTCCAGCAACTCTCGAACGGCCGTACACTCCTCGGACTCGGCGTAAGTTCGCCGCCGATCGTCGAAGGGTGGCACGGGATGGCGTTCGATCGGCCGCTTCGACGACTCCGAGAAGCGATCGAGATTATCCGACAGACGACGGCCGGTGGCACAGTTGACTACGACGGCGAGGTGTTCGATATCGGCCCCTACAACATGACACTCGAGGCGGACGGCAACGTCCCGATACTCAACGCTGCCATCAGCGATGCGAATCGTTCGTTAACTGGAGAGTATGCCGACGGCTGGTTACCGGCATTCATTCCGCAGTCCTCGTTTTCGAGCCACGTCTCGGACGTGCGGGAGAGTGCACGCAATGCCGGTCGAGATCCTGACGACCTGCTTGTCGCCCCATGGGTGCCGACGGCCGTCGACGACGACCCGGACCGGGCCGAGCGACGCGTTCGGTATCTCCTCGCCCAGGAGATGGCAATGGGGTACAATGAACAGGTAAACGAGTACGGGTTCGGAGACGCGCCCGACAGAGCACACGACCGTTTCCGCGACGGCAATCGCGACGCGGCGGTCGAGGCGATCTCCGACCGGATGGTGACCGAACTGACCGTCTCCGGAACGGAATCGGACGTTCGAGATCAGTTCCGGCGATACTCGCGGGACGGTGCCGATGTCGTCATCGCGATGCCGTCGATGGAGGCGTCCGTCGCCGAGATCGAATCACTCATCGACTCGTTGGGCACCATCGCCGACTCGACGTAAACGGTTGTGCCGGTCGTCGGTGCGGCCCCGCGAAGGGTTACGTAGCGGTGCGGTACGCCTGAGCGCGGCTTGAGTCTTCGCCCAGACGGTTACCGCTGCCAGTCCGGATCGCGCTTCTCAAGGAATGCCGCGAGCCCCTCGCTGGCTTCCGCCGACTGAGTTCGCTCGACGAGGCGGTCCAGCGCGTCACCGAACCACGCGTCGAGGAGATCGTCTTCCATCCCCGTCCACAGGTCCTTCATCTCCGCGACGGAGCCCGGCGCTGATGCCGTCGTCGAACGAGCGAGTTCGTGAGCGACGTCTGCCACCTGTTCGTCGCCGACCACGTAGTTGACGATCCCCATCGATTCGGCCTCGGACGCGGTCAGCTGGTCACCGGTTAGTGCAAGCTCCATGATGTCTTTCTTTCCGAGACTCATCCGCCCGTAGGTGAGGCCGATCGGCGGGAGCGCACCGATCTTCGCTTCGGGAAGGGCGAAGTCGCTCCCCTCGGAAGCGACGGCGAGGTCGCTCAGCAAAACGAGTTCGCAGCCCCCTCCATTCGCTACGCCGTTGACAGCCGCAATCAGCGGCTTGGGGTGGTTTCGGAGGGTCTTGGCGGTCGGCCCGAGGACCTCGTCTACCATTTCCGCGGCGTCGTCTGCCGATTCCCAGCTCTGGATCTCTGCGATGTCGTCACCGGCACAGAACGCCCGTCCCGATCCCGTGAGAACCGTCGCACGGACGTCTTCGTCTCTCGCTGCCCGCTCGAGGGCGGCGTTCAATCCCTTCCAGCTCGGCTCGTCGAGCGCGTTGAGCTGGTCGGGTCTGTCGAGGGTGATCCAAGCGAGGTCCTCGCGTCGCTCGTACTGCACCGTCTCGAACTGCGTCCGCTCGTACTCCCACTCGTAGAAGCCGATCCCCGATTTCTGACCGACCTCGTCGTTCGAGGCCATTTCGCGGAGCAGCGGATGGGGTTCGTACTCCTCCCATCCCGACCGCTCGCGGAGCGTTTCCAGCGTCTCGACGAGTCGGTCGATACCGAGTTCGTCGGCGAACTCGAGCAGCCCGCGCGGCCAGTTCATTCCGATTTTCATCGCCTTGTCGATCTCCGACTTCGTCGTCACGTCGTTGGCGAGCAACCACGCCGCCTCGTTGACGGCTGGCGCGAGGAGGTGTTTCGGATCGAAGTCGTGCCGCCGCTCGCGCGGAATGTCGACCCGCGAGTACTCCCCTGGTTCCGGATACGTGTAGAATCCGTCGCCGGTTTTCATCCCGTAGTCGCCGGCGTCCGTCTTCTTCTCAAGTAGGTCTGGGACGTGCAAGTCGACACCCCGGTCACGCATCGAACGGGCAGCCATCGTGGCGACGTCGATGCCGCTGAAATCGAGAACCTCGAACGGACCCATCGGCAGTCCGATCCGGCGGATCGCAGCGTCGATCGTCTCCTTATTCTGGATGCCCTGTTCGACCTGTCGAACGGCCTCGAGCCAGAATCGGAGGTTGATTCGATTGATGAGGAAGCCGGGAATGTCCTTCTCGACGAGCACCGGCGCCTTTCCGATCTCCTCGCTGAGTTCCTGGACCGCCTCGAACACGTCGTCGCTGGTCTCCTCGCCGCGGATGATTTCGACGATTTCCATCAACTGGACCGGGTTCGAGAAGTGCATGCCGACGACGTTACCGGGTCGATCCGTCGCGGACGCGATTTCGGTGATCGGGAGCGTACTGGTGTTGGTCGCCAGTATCGCCCGGTCCGGTGCGAGGTCGTCGATGGTAGCGAAGACCTCCGCTTTCAGATCGATATCCTCGGGGACTGCTTCGACGACGAGGTCGGCGTCGCCGTAGGCCTCCTCATCTGACGTCGTCGTTTCGATTCGATCTAGCGCCGCGTCGGGGTCCTCGCCGAGTTTAGCGAGGCTCCCCTCAATCTTCTCGAGCGCCGTCTCCAGAATCTCCTCGTCGACGTCGACGATGGTGACGTCGTATCCGGCGGTCGCGAACGTCTGGGCGATACCGTGGCCCATTGTTCCGGCACCGACGACGGTGACAGCGTCTACACGTTCGGCTAGTGACTCGCTCATGTTGCCTTCGCTTAAAGAGTAACCATTCCCAACAATATAATTTTCCCCGTTATTATCGTTCCGCGCCTGCGGAGACAGTATCGCCGCCGGCCGCCTGCGGGCGTCGCGGGCGTGGGCCGGTATCGAAAATCCCGACCGCTTTCTGGGTGTCGCGTCGCCGGGTCAGATGTCTCGCTCTCCGTCGATCACTTCCTTCGCCCGCTGACTGATCTCCGGTACGAGCGATCCCATCTTCGGGTAGAGGTCATCGTTGCTGTTGCCGTTGAGATACCGAGCGTAGAACATCTCGCACACCGCGATTAGCATGTACAGTCCGAGACCGACGTAGAACCGGCGGTTCGTGAATTCGAGTCCGGATTGTCGCTCGTACCGATCGAGGAGTTCGTCGCGGCTCAAATACCCCGGACGGCCGAGGAACGTCGGCATGAGTTCGTCGATCAACGGATCGGTATCCCAGTAACAGAGCATCCAGCCGAGATCTGCCGACGGATCGCCGAGAGTTCCCATCTCCCAGTCCAAGACGGCGTTGATTTCCGGCGGCGTCCTCGGTGCGTACATAACGTTATCGAGCTTGTAATCGCCGTGAACAAGGGTGTGATCGTACTTCTCGGGAGCGTTCGCCTCAAGCCACTCGTCGATCTCCTCGATGTAGGGGACCTCTCGTTCGGATTTCGTCGTCTCGTAGGCCCAGTCGAACTGCTTTCCCCACCGCTCTATTTGCCGCTCTGTGTACCCCTCGGGTCGGCCGAGATCACCAAGCCCGACCGCTTCGGGGTCGATCGTGTGAATCTCAGCGAGGGTATCGATGAGTGTTTCGCTGATCCGGCGGCGCTGTTCCGGCTTAGCGAACCGTTCGGGTTCGTGATCGCGGATAACGTCTCCCTCGAGTCGGTCCATCAGATAGAACTCGCCGCCGATCACCGACGCATCGTCACAGCCCAGCACCGGCGTCGGGACCGGAACGTCCGTCCCATCGAGAGCGGAGATGACGCGATACTCTCGGAGGACGTCGTGAGCCGTGTCGGCCGTCTCTCCGGCGGGTGGACGGCGCATCACGAGCTCTCGATCGCCCCACTCGATGAACAACGTCTCGTTCGAGTGTCCTTCGTCGTGGTACCGAACGGAGACGGATCTGGCGTCGCCGAGCTCTCGCTCGAGATACGCTTTCAATGCGGCTTCGTTGACGAGTCGCTCGAGATATATTTCATTTTCGGCCATTGTCGTCCCTTCGATGCTCGTTACCGAGGCAGTTTAATCTTAACCCCGTTCGCCGAAGCCTGCCGCCGTCGAACGCCCGACGGGTGCGGAATTCCGGTGCACCGGCGGTCCCGGATCGGGCGATCCGAATCGACGCGGGCGAGATGGTCCCCGTTGTTGCCCCCAAATCTTCATATGAGAATGCGTACTCTGCAATCGGTATGGCGACACGACAGCCAGCGAACGGCCATTCATCGGAGCGAACCGTCCGGAGTACCGAGACGACGACCAGCCATCGGAAACGACTCACATCCCGGGGGAGGGACGCATGAATCTCGAGGACTACACGGTACTCGACCTGACGTGGCTGCTTCCCGGTCCGTACGGAACGATGCTGCTGGGCGACATGGGCGCCGAAGTGATCAAGATCGAAGAGCCGACGCGAGGGGACTACGCCCGTTGGCTCGAGCCGGTGGTCGAGCCCACGGATTCGGGCGCGCTCTTCCACTCGGTCAACCGGAACAAGAAGAGCGTCACGCTTGATCTGAAAAGCGATGAAGGACGGGAAGCGTTCCTCGAACTGGCCGCTGATGCGGACGTCGTCTTCGAGCAGTTCCGACCGGGCGTCGTCGATCGGCTCGGCATCGGGTACGACGATGTTCGAGCGGTGAACGAAGACATCGTCTACTGTTCGCTGTCCGGGTACGGACAGGACGGTCCGTACAGCGACCGAGTCGGCCACGACATCAACTACGTCGGCTTAGCCGGTTTGATGCACGACACTGTCTCGAAAGACGGTTCGTTCCCGGCGGTTCCAACCTACCAGATCGGAGACAAAGTCGGCGGAATGTTCAGCGCGTTCATGATCGCATCTGCGCTCTTGGACCGCGAGGCCGGCAACGGCGGCCAGTATCTCGACGTGTCGATGACCGACGTCGTCGCGTCGCTTGGCACCGGACAGAGCTGGCGAGCGTTCATGAGCGAGGAGGTGCCCGAGGACGAGCAATCGCCGTCGGCCATGACGGCGCCGTGCTACGACGTGTACGAGACGAAAGACGGTGAGTACGTGACGATCGCAGCTCGCGAGGACAAGTTCTGGGAGCAGTTGCTCGAGGAGTTGGGACGGGAGGACCTGGCGGAATACCAGTTCGCGACCGGAGCGGACGCCGAGTACGCTCGCGAGGAACTGCAGGCCGAATTCGAGACCCGAACACGGGACGAGTGGGAGGAGTATCTCTCGGACGAGACGATGTTCGCCCCGGTCAACGAGTTCGACGAGGTGTTCGAACACCCACAGCTCGAGTCGCGAGAGATGGTCCGCGAGATGGACGTCGGCGACGGCGACCCCTTCTCGTACGTCGGCTTTCCGGCGAAGTCCTCGAGCGATATCGACGATATGCGTTCGCCGGCACCGGAGTTCGGCGAACACACGCACGACGTCCTTTCACGAGTACTCTCCGAAGATCGCCTGACGGAACTCGAAGAGAACGACGCTATCTGAACAGCGATCGCTGCGAACGACCTGATCGACGCTGGTCGGCCGACCGTCGTCAGCTCAGCGACGGACGAGCGGAGTCGAGTCGGCCGGAACAGTGACAAACTCGGGACTGTCCATCTCCGACCGACGGGTCGCGAGGAATACGACGATATCGGTGACGGCGCCGGTATCGAGCCAGTCGACCGCGATGACCTCTGATCGCGGCTTCCCCAGGGATAAATATATGTCACTTTCTGTCAAGCGTGTAGGCATGGAGTACCAAGACTCCGAACGAGCGAGGGAGCTAGCACAGCGAGCACGATCGTTCGTCGACGAGGTCGTCATTCCCCGAGAGCGCGAACTGGAGGGTGGGACGAAAGTCCCCGACGACGTCATCGCCGACCTCCGCGAGGAGGCTCGAGAGCGGGACCTGTACGCGCCCCAGATCGGCGAAGAACACGGCGGCATGGGCGTCGAGTTCCGGGACGTCCTCCCGCTTTTCGAGGAAGCAGGGCGGAGCCTCCTCGCTCCGCCGGCGATGCGCGTCGACGCTCCCGACGAGGGCAACATGCACACGCTCGAACTCGCTGGCACTGAAAACCAACAGGAGCGGTGGCTCGAGCCGCTCCTCCGTGGCGAACTCACCTCCGCGTTCTCGATGACGGAACCCCGTCAGGGGGGTGGTGCGGACCCGAAGATGGTCAAGACCACCGCAGAGAAAGACGGGGACGAGTGGGTGATCAACGGACACAAGTGGTGGATCACGAACGGCAGCGAAGCGGACTTCTTCATCACGCTGGCCCGGACCGATCAGGAGAGCCACCCGTACGAGAGCTGCTCGCTCATCATTATCCCCGAAGACACGCCCGGTCTCGAGGTGAAGCGAGACATCCCGCATATGGGCGACGATATCACGTCAATGGTACATTCGGAAGTCCTCTACGAGGACGTTCGCGTTCCGGAGGAGAACCTCCTGGGGGAGGAAGGGCAAGGATTCACCATCGCACAGAAACGTCTCGGTCCGGCGAGGCTCACTCACTGTATGCGATACTCGGGCATGGCTTCGCGAGCGCTGGAGGTCGCGAAAGCGTACACGAGCGACCGCGAGGGATTCGGCGGGCCGGTCGCCGACAAACAGGGAGTCCGATTCGACATCGCGGAAGCCGAGACGAACCTCCACGCCGCACGGACGATGGTCCGCCACGCCGCCAACGAGATCTCCCGCGGCAATCAGGCTCGCGTCGAGGTGTCCATGTGCAAGTTCTTTACCGCCAACGTCACGGAAAACGCGATCAATACGGCCCTGCAGTTCTGCGGGGCCAGCGGGATCGGCAAGGACCTGCCCATCGCCGACTTCTACGAGAACGTTCGCCAGTTCCGCATCGTCGACGGTCCCGACGAGGTCCACAAACGCGTGATCGCCCGCGACGCGTACGAGGACGTCGAGATGGACGAACTCGATCCGCTTCCGACCTTCTAGGTCGGACCGAACCGGCGTTCACCACGCGTCGCGGAGCACCGCCTCGAGCTCGTCCTCGGTCGGCTCGAATCCCTCGGGCGCGTTCTCCATCATGACGTCATCCGCTACGTCGGCCGCGACGTCTGGCAAATCGGACTCGTACAGATCGTCGATGGACCGAAGCCGCGACGGGAGACCGAGCGCGTCGCGCACGGCCGTGACGGCTTCGACGACCGCGCTCGCGGTTTCCTCGGCGGTATCCGCCTCGTCGACGTCGAGACCTTCGGCCAGGAGATTACGGCGGCCGTCGACGGTATCGAACAGGTGCCGGAGCGCGTAGGGGGCGATTATCCCGTGGGCCCCTCCCTGCTGGATCGCGTACCCGCGGGCGATACCGTGACCGAACGAGTGGATGACCGACGGAGTGAGCGTCTCAGCGCCTAACGCGCCGTACTGCGCGAGCACAGTTCCAATAATCGAGTCGTTTAGCGTCTCCTCGCTCCGGTCGCCGTCGCCGAGCCGCGGTAAGCCTCGGCCGAGAAGGCGCAGGCTCCGAACCGCAGTCCCGTCCGTTATCGGCGTAGCGTTGCGCACGTACAGCGATTCGACGGCCTTGTCGAACCCGTTCATGGCCGACGCACAGAGGATCTCGTGCGGCGTCGTCTCGAAGAGCGCCGGGTCGTAGAACAGCGCGTTCGGCATCAGCCGATCGTCGATGAGCGCACCCCGAGTGAGTCCGCCCTCACGAGCGGTAACACCGGCCACCGCGGAGAGGTCCGACCCCGCGAGCGTTGTCGGTATCGCAGCGATCGGCGTGAGCTCCGTCTCCGGAATCGGAACCGTCCGCTCGCGCTCGAACGTCGATCGGATCTCGTCCGAAGACGCGTCGCTGGCCGCGACGACGCTCATCGCCTTTGCGATGTCGAGACTGCTTCCGCCACCGAGACTTACGAGCGCATCGACCTCCTCGTCACGCATTCGCTCGACGCCTTCGAAAACGGTCGACAATCGTTTGTCAGGTGTCGTCTCGTCGAACACGTCCGTGAGGCGATCGCCGGTCCCATCGACGACGGGGCCGATGACTTCGTCGACCGAACCCACCGTCGATCCGCAGACTATCAACGCCCGCTCGACCCCAATCCGCTTGAGTTCGTCGCTGATTCGCTCGACGCAGTTTCGACCGTAGACGATGGTCCCCGGATCGTACGAAAATCGATAGTCGGTTGGCATACGCTAGCATAACAACAGACGCTGCGGTATATATGTTCAGGACAGTGACGAAACCCGCTCGCCATCTCGCGTTTGACGAACTGTTGCGGTCGGTGAGTGATGTGGATCAGTTCGGCTCGAAGACCGGAGCGACGGATCCACCGTCGTCGACCGTCTCGGTCAGTTCGACGGTCTCCCCGATATCGACACCCTCCGGAACATGGGCCATTACTCGGGCTTCGCCGAGCGTGACGAGTGCGACCTGGTACGGGCCGTCGAAGTCCTCGGGAACGACCTCGAGCGTGGTCTCGGTGTACACTTCGCCCGCGGTCGGGAGTTCGGTGGTCTCGAGCGTCCGGCTTCCGCAGCGGGCGCAGGCCGCTTTCGGTGCGCCGGTGACGTGACCGCAGCCTTCGCATCGCTGCCCGAGGAGCGTCCCGTCGCGGAGCGCCTTCGTCCATTCGCCGTACGTCAAGCGGTTTTCTGTCGCCTCGTCGATCGTCAGGTTCTGTTCACTCATGCTGTGGCCTCCATGACGGTCACGAACGTGGTGGCGGTATCGCCGCCGAGGTTGTGTGCGATTCCGGTCTTCGCGTCCCCGACCTGTCGTTGACCGGCCTCGCCGCGGAGTTGCTCCGTCAACTCGACGATCTGCGCGGTTCCCGTCGCGCCGATCGGATGCCCCTTCGCCTTGAGTCCGCCGCTCGGGTTGACCGGGATCTCGCCGCCGAGCGCTGTGAGTCCCGTCTCCGCTGCGGTTCCGCCTTCGCCCTCGCCGACGAGGCCGAGCGCCTCGATCGCCAGCACTTCCGCGCCGGTAAAGCAGTCGTGGACCTCGGCGAAGTCGACGTCGGCGGCCTCGATATCGGCTTGCTCGTACGCCTCCGTCGCCGCATCGCGTGCGGCTCTCGTCTCCGTCAGCCCCTCTTTGTCGGCGATCGGCACGATGTCCGTCGCGTGTCCGAGACCGGTGACGCTCACGCCGGTTCCGTCGTAGCTTTCCGCGATATCCGGCGACGTGACGACGACCGCGGACGCGCCGTCCGAGAACGGACAGCAGTCCATGAGGTGGAACGGGTCCGCGATAATGGGGCTCTCGAGCACGTCGTCGACGGTCGCGTCCTCCCCGAAGTGGGCGCGGGGATTCAGACTGCCGTGGTATTGGTTCTTGACCGCGACCTCGGCCAACTGTTCGGACGTCGTCCCGTGTTCGTGCATGTACCGCTTCGTGAGAAGCGCGAAGATTCCGGGGAAGGTGACCCCGGTCGGTTGCTCGTACTGCCGGTGGGCCGCGCTCGCGAAAATCTTCGTCATCTCGGCGGTCTCTTTCCCAGTCGTCGGCGTGCACCGTTCGACGCCCCCGACCAGCACCGCGTCGTGGACGCCGTTCTCGACCGCTTGCACGGCGTGTTTGAACGCGTTCGAGGACGTCGCACACGCGTCCTCGAACCGCTGACACGGGACGCCGCGGAGGCCGATGTGACTCGCCAACGCAGGTGCGAGATGCGACGCGTTCTCCGTCATCCCACCCAGCGTATTTCCGAGGTAGAAGGCATCGATTTCATTTTGTTCGATTCCGGCATCGTCGAGCGCCGGCAGCGCGGCGTCGGCGAACAGTTCCGGTAACGGTTGCTCGTGCGGGCCGAATTTCGTCATACCGGCCCCGATAACCATGGCTCGTTCTACCATGCACCGAGATTGGGGTTCGATTATCATAAATCCTGAGGCAAGCGGGATCTTCGGTCCCGACCCACGGAGGCCACCCGCGCCGGCGGGTGGCCCAGACGCTTGCCGGTAATTTTATGACATACTGTGCAGATATTCCGGATAGTATGCCAGTAAGTGGCGAGTACGAGAAGGTGTACGAGTCGTACGACTGGGACGACGCGCTCGAGTCGTATGACTGGGACGCGCCTGCGGAGCTCAACATGGCTCACGAGGCCTGCGACCGACACGCCGGATCAGGGAACGTCGGCTTCGCGTGGGTATCGAAAGAAGGGGAACTCTCCGAGTACACGTTCGCCGAACTGCGGGACGCGTCGAACCGGGTAGCGAACGCGCTGACCGACCTCGGGATCGAACGCGGTGACCGGGTCACGACGCTGTTGCCGAAGATTCCGGAGACGATCATTACGATCCTCGGCATCTGGAAGACGGGCGCGATCCACGTTCCGCTGTTCACCGCGTTCGAGAAACAGGCCGTGGAGTTCCGGGTCAACGACTGTGACCCCGAACTGCTGGTCTACCACACTGACCACGACGACACGGTCGGCACACTCGACGTTGACAACGACCTCGAGACGATCAGTGTCGGTGACGGCCCGACCGAGGCCAGCAACCACGCCTACGACGAACTCGTCGAGGGGCGGTCGACCGAGTACGACGTCGTCCGCACCGGAATGGAAGACCCCGCGACGATGCAGTACACCTCGGGGACGACGGGGCCGCCGAAAGGCGTCGTCATGGCCCACAAGGTCCTGCCTATCCTATATCCGCACACGAAGTACGCGCTGGACGTCTCCGAGGACGACCTCGTCTGGGGCGCGGCGGACCCCAGCTGGTCGTATGGGCTGTTCACCACCGGGTTCGCGCCGATGGCGTTCGGCGCGACCCGGCTGCTCCACGGGGGACAGTTCGACGCGGAGCACTGGGTCGAAATCCTCGACGAGCACGACGTCACGGTCATGGGTGCAGCTCCCAGCGCGTACCGCGGCATCATCGCGGCTGGCGAGGCGGTCCTCGAGGGGCGGGAGTTCGAGGAGCTGCGCGTGTTGAGCAGCGCAGGCGAGCCGCTGAACCCCGAAGTGTACAACTGGTTCGAAGACCAGCTGGGGCTACAGGTCCACGACACGTACGGCCTTACCGAGGCAGGGATGATCGTCAACAACTACGCGGGGATCGACATGGAGGTCAAGCCCGGTTCGATGGGGCGGCCCTGCCCCGGCTACGAGGTCGAGTTGCTCGATCCCGAAACCCACGAGCCTGTCGAGACCGGCGAAATCGGAGAGGTCGCGGCCAAGCCCAGAGAGTGGGTCCTCATGGACGAGTACTGGGGGATGCTCGAGAAAACAGAAGACGCGTTCCACGATGACTGGCTGCTCACCGACGATCTGGCCCGGGAGGACGAGGACGGGTACTTCTGGTACGAGGGACGCAGCGACGACGTCATCATCTCGTCCGGATACCGGATCGGTCCGTTCGAGGTCGAAAGCAGCCTCATGGAGCACTCGATCGTCGCGGAAGCGGCCGCGATCGGCGTGCCTGACGACCAACGCGGACAGATCGTCAAGGCGTTCGTCGTGCCGGTCGAAACCCCGGATGATCCGGACGGGACGCTCGCGGACCTCCAGACGCACGTCAAAGACCGACTCGCGAGACACGCCTATCCCCGCGAGATCGAGTTCGTCGACGAACTCCCGATGACGGCGACTGGCAAAATCCAGCGCTACAAACTGGAGGAGCGCAAGGCGGAGTAGCCGCAGCCGGTGACCAACCACGCAGCGGAGTTGGCTCATCGTCGAGCGCGTCTATCTGGCGGCAGCGCGCCGCCTATGATCGTCTGACACTAAGCGGAAAATTATAGTTTCCTTGTATTGTAGTTCCAATCGTCATGGAGTACAACGTCGCCGATACCGAAGACGTACCGATTACCGACCTCTCCGAGGTCGACGAGATGCCGCCGGACCTCGACATCCGCGCTATTGACGAGGAACTCGACTGCCAGAACACCGCGGTCAAAATTTGGTACTTCGACGAGGGTGAAGAGATCGGCTACCACGCTCACTCCGAGCAGGAGGAACTGTTCTACGTCCTCGAGGGGACGTTCTCGCTGAAGCTGGGCCGCTCGGGCGAGGAGGAGTTCGTCGAGGCCGACGAGGGAACCTTCTGGGTTGCCGCACCAAAAATCGGGCGTGGCCACCGCTGTGTGAGCGAAGACGGCGGCGCTGTGCTCGCATTTGGCGCACCGGCGGTCGAGGACCCAGGGCTCGATCCACACTCGCTCTCCGACGAAGAAATCGACGAGGCGCTCGAGGACGACTGAGTCGGGACGTACATCTGTAAGACGCTCATCACGCTTCCGGCGTTGTTCAAACGTAACAACAAGTGTGCAGCGTCGGTTGTGACCGAGTGTCGATTCGGTAGGAGTGGGACACTCCAAACCGCCCGCAAGGGGAAGTCGTCTGCGGAGTCTGGAACCGTCCGCAGAACGCCAACGGCGTTCTGCCGGGCCGCACGAGACGCGGAGCGCCTCGTGGACGCTGTAGGGGCTGTTCCTGCACGTTCCGACACAGAAACAGGAAGCCCCGTCCTTACCAAGCGAGGGCCGGGGAGGCCCGAGCGCGGTAGGGCGGAGTAGTTCACCGGGAATTCCGTCTATTTCCCTGCCCTGTGTCCCCAGTGGGAAGGTGCTTGTCGACCAAAAGGTCTCTCATGAATCTTGTTGAGTGGTCGTACCCTACAATATCCAAAACAAGTAGTTTTCTGAGAGTATCACTCTCTCTTTGATATCGTCAAATAACTGCCTTAGGGTGTTAACATCTTCTCGGAATACTTGCTTGACAAACGGTAACACTATGTATCTAAGTAGTGATTATCATCACAGGGACGATAGTTTTCCAATAGATGTACTATCTACTTCGGCAGATGACCTGCTCACACCCCTCGACTACCCGCTCATCGTCATCGGAGAATCGGTAGGCGGAGCGGAGTGACAGGATATGGATGGCCAGATTGACTGTGGTCTTGCTCCGCCAAGCTATTGGTCAGGTATTGCACACCACAGAACCTCGTCTATCGATCCGTCTCACTTCCCTTGCGATTATGCACCCGACTTCGAGGTAAACGTTGTGTGGCTCATTTAGTACGATCGACGATAATTCGTCTACGAGAACAACTATACGGTCGTCCGTCGACGGTTAAGATATGCGAGACGAATTCGACACGACCATCGTGCAGTTCGACGAAGAGACCGGGATCGGACACCTAACGCTGAACCGTCCCGATGCGCTGAACGCGCTGAGCGACCAACTTCGAAAAGACATCGTTGGCGGACTGCGGCGCCTCGAAGCAGAGAACGACGCCGACGATGGTGTGGTCCTGCGCGCTGTTATTATCGAGGGCGCGGACGGCAACTTCTGTGCCGGTGCGGACATAACCGAGTTCAGCGGAGACGCCGCCGGCGCGAGGTCCGATCGTGAGCACTACGAGTTCATCAGCGACTTCCCCGTCCCTGTCATCGCGAAGATTCGCGGCTACTGTCTGGGCGGCGGCTTCGAGACCGCGATGAGTTGCGACTTCCGGTTCGCTCACGAAGATGCTCGGTTCGGGCTTCCGGAAGTCGACCTCGGGATCATTCCTGGGGCCGGTGGCGCGCAGTTCATCAGTCGGCTGAACAATCCATCAGTCGCGATGGAGATTGCGATGACCGGCGACCATATCTCCGCGGAGCGAGCCAGCGAACTCGAACTCGTTAACCGCGTCTACGGCGACGACCTCGACGGCGCCACTCGAGAATTCGCCGAAACGATCGCATCGAAGCCGCCGCTCGCCGTTCAAGCGATCAAAGACTCGGCTCGCGCGGCGACGGAAGTCGGACTAGCGGAGGGCCGAAAGTACGACCGACGCCTCGTCGAGCCGTTGTTCGCCACGGAGGACTTTGAGAAGGGTGCACGAGCGTTCGCAGAAGACGATTACGAGCCGGAGTTCGAGGGCCGGTGATCGATAGCTGAACGGCGCATGTACATCGATTCGACGTCGTTCTCGGCAGCAACACGCGGGTGATCGATCGCGTCGTTCGACCAGGCCCCGAGCGTTCACTCTCCTCGAACGGTGAACATTCCGAGATCGGTATCCAAACGCCGTCCCTTCCGGATTTTCACAGAGCCTGTGCGAAGACCGCTTCGAGGTCGTCCTCCGAGACACGACGCGGATTGCCGACCAGCAGCCGCTGAATCTCCGCCGTTTTCTCGGCGAGACGCGGGACGTCGTCCTCTGCGACGCCGAGCCCGTCGAGCCCCGACGGGATTCCGATGTCCGAACTCAACGTTTCGACTGCGGCTGCGGCGTGGTCGCTGGCATCGCGATCGCTCGCCCCATCGACGGGTTCGCCGAGGAGTTCCGCTATCTTCCCGTAGCGGTCGGCCACCGCCGGAGCGTTATATCGCATCACTTCGGGGAGGAGAACCGCCACGGTGACGCCGTGGGGGGTGTGGTTCTCTCCGGCGACCGGGTAGGCCATCGCGTGAGTCGCCCCCAGGCCGGCGTTGGTGAACGCGATCCCAGCCAACAGGCTTCCGAGCGACATATCGCGTCGCGCCTCGACGTCGGAACCGTTGTTGACCGCCTGTCGCAGGCTAGCGCCGATGAGTTCGATGGCCTTCTCGGCGAACAGATCGGTCACCTGGGTCCGGCCGCCGTAATCGGGTCGCCCCCCGGCCCTGTCGGGCGACGCCTTCGCATCGTAGCGACGGGTCGTGTACGCCTCGATCGCGTGCGTGAGCGCGTCCATTCCCGAGGACGCAGTGACCGCTGGAGGAAGGGACACCGTAAGAAGCGGATCGACCACCGCGAGATCGGGGTAGAGGTGACGGCTGGAAATCCCTACTTTGAGCTCCCGATCGGGCAGGGAAACGACCGCCGCGGGCGAACTCTCCGAACCGGTGCCGGCGGTGGTCGGAATCGCGAAGACGAGCGTCTCAGAGTCAGGGACCGGTACCCCGTTACCGATCGGCGGCGCGACGTATTCGAGCACGTCGCGGTCCATCGGAGCGAGCGCCCCGGACACCTTCGCCACGTCGAGAGAACTCCCCCCGCCAACGCCGACGATGCCGTCGGGATCGATCTCCGTTGCGGTCTCGATCGCCGATTCGTAGACGTCGACGTCCGGGTCCGGTTCGACTCCGTCGAACACGTCGACGTCGACGTCGTCGGGGACGGACGCTCGGACCGTATCGACGACGCCGGCTTCCCGTAACTGTTCGTCGGTGACGATCAGAACGCTCGAGACGTTCCGAGTCGCGACCTCGTCCCCCAGTTCTTCCGTCGCACCGTTCCCGAACTTGACGTGATCGGCGACCGCGAACTCCCATACCGTGTCAGACTCATACATACTCAGATGTGGGATTCAAAGAGGAGATACTTAACAGTATGCTGGGACCACCGATAGCGCGGTAACGCAAAGGGACTGGCGTCGAAGCGGGCGAGGCCGGTCCGTCTCATCGCAGCCGATATCCTCGGGCCGAACCGGCCGAGTCGCTCTTTCCGGCCCTCGATCCGGCCCTCCATCACGGCCGTCGGGTACGACGGAAACGGCTTCCTGTTATGAGCGTCCGACGAGCGACGCTAGTACCAGACCGTACCGGCGTCGACGTTGATATCCTGTGCAGTGACGTGGCGTGCCCGCGGTCCGAGCAGGAACGACACCGTGTCCGCCACGTCCTCGGCGTCGACGAGTTCGCCGAGGGCCGCGTCATCCGTGAAGACCGTCCGCTTGGCCTCTCCGTAGGCGATACCGCGCTCCTCGGCTTGTCTGGTGATCACGTCCTCGATTCGCGGGCCCTCTGTCGCGCCGGGACAGACGGCGTTTACGGTGACGTCGTCGTCTCCCAGTTCGAACGCCAGCGTCCGCGTGAGACCGATCACGGCCATTTTCGACGCCGCGTACGGCGTCCGCCCCTCGAGCGGTCGCTTGCCGCTGATCGAGGAGATGGTGACGATACTCCCGCGGTCGCTCTCCGCCAGAAGAGGGGCTGCGTGCTTCGAGACGAGAAACGGTCCCCGCGCATTGACCGCCATCGTCCGATCCCAGTCGTCGGCGTCGACGTCGGTCACGGGGGCGGTCGGTCCGGCGATCCCGGCGTTGTTCACGACTCCGTCGAGCCCGCCGAACGCCTCCGCGGTTCGGTCGATCATGTCCTCGACCGACGCTTCGTCGGTCACGTCGGTCCGGATCGGGAAGGCCCGATCGTCAGCGTCGGCCGTCGCCGCCGTCTCCTCGATACCGTCGCTTCGCGCCGCTAGGGCGACGTTGGCGCCTTCCGCGAGCAACTGGCGTGCGATCGTCCGGCCGATTCCGCGACTCGCACCGGTGACGATGAACGTCTGTCCGTCGTGCATGACCAGCCCTTTCTCGCCGAGACAATAATCGTTCCCGATGCTCCTCCTGTTTACGCCGTCCGAAACCGGTTCCGGGTCACTCGTCTCGAGACGACGGACCGGAAGCATCGGGGGTCGGTCGCGTGACGATCGGGGTGTGTCCGCGATGCCGGTCCGTATCTTTAACTGTCGGTGTTGCGAACGTGTTTGAGTGAGTATGTCTACCGCAATCGAGTATCTCAAAAAGGCCGACGACGCGTCGATCGAGATCGACCGGGACGTGACGGACGCGGTACGCGAGATTCTCTCCGAAGTGAGGGACCGAGGCGACGACGCGCTCTTCGAGTTCACGGAGCGGTTCGACGGCGTTGAAGTCGACGATTTCCGCGTCGGCGAAGACGAGATCGAGGCCGCAGCGGCGGAACTGACCGACGCTGAGACGGAGGCGATCGATACCACGATCGAGAACGTTCGGGCGTTTCACGAGGAACAGCGCGAACACGTCGAGGGGTTTGAGAAGGAATTCGAGGAGGGCGTCCGACTCGGTCAGCGCATCGTCCCCGTCGAATCCGCGGGGACGTACGTTCCCGGGGGCCGCCACCCGCTCGTCGCCGCGCCCGCGATGTCGATCGTTCCGGCCGAAGTCGCCGGCGTCGATCGGATCGTCACGTGCGCACCGCCACAGGACGATGGGAGTATTCAGGCGGCGCAACTGTACGCGATGGATCGGGCTGGTGCTGATGAGATCTACCGAATCGGCGGCGCACAGGCCATCGGGGCCATGGCCTACGGCACCGAATCCGTCCCGGAAGTCGCGAAGATCACGGGGCCCGGAAACGTCTTTACCACCGAAGCGAAGCGCCAGGTCTTCGGTCACGTCGGTATCGATTTCCTCGCGGGCCCGACGGAGGTGCTCATCCTCGCGGACGAGACCGCGGATCCCGAACTGGTCGCAACGGACCTGCTCGCTCAGGCCGAACACGATCCGAACTCCCGTCCGATCCTCGTCTCGACCGATCGGCGGGTCGCAGAGGAGACCGTCGACGAACTGTACGAGCAGTTGCCCGACCTCCGCACAGAGGACGTCGCGCGGGAGTGCTGGGAGGAAAACGGCGAGGTGATCGTCGCCGAGACCCTGGACGACGCGGTCGCCGTCGCCAACGACTACGCGATCGAACACCTGCAGGTGATGATCGACGAGCCGCGGTCGATCGTCGACGACCTCACTAACTACGGCTCACTGTTCCTCGGCGAACACTCGCCCGTCGTCTTCGGTGACAAAGCCGTCGGGACGAACCACAGCCTCCCGACCCTCGAGGTCGCCCGCTACAGCGGCGGTATCTGGGTCGGCACCTACCTGAAGACGCTGACCCATCAGGAAGCGACCGAGGAGGGCGCGGCGCGCATCGCTCCGTTGGCGGCCAAGATCTGCGAACTCGAGGGAACACACGCTCACCGAATATCGGCGGAAGCACGCCTTCGATCGGACGTCAGTCCCAATTACGGGCTGCAGGAGTGAACCCGGTTTGTATCCCGACGCAGACTCGCAGGCTGCGAGGGCGATTCTCGGACCGATGGTACATCGGCTTCTCTCCAACGCATGGTGAGGACTATCTGTGACGCTGCTGGTGAGCGGTTATGGCTGCGTCGGTGGACGGTCGGTCAGGGCTACGAAATCCGTCCGATAACAACACCTAACCTTCAGGCCGAGAATTGAATTGGTGTGAGTGAACATAACATCCGCGTTGAAGAATCGGACGGACGAGCCACGGTCACGATCGATCGGCCCGAGAAAGCCAACTCTCTAACCGGAGCTATGTTCGTCGAGATCGGCGACGCAGTCGCCGAGTTAGAGGGCGCCGGCGTCGACTTGGTGACGATCCGCGGTGCAGACGGAACCTTCTCCGCCGGCGTGGATATGTCGGACGTCCCCGAGTGGGGATCGGAGAATCCGCTCGCTGTTCGCGACCAGCTCGAATCGGTCCACGACGCGCTGCGGACCATCGAGGAACTGGACGCGCCCGTCGTCGCCGCGCTTGAGGGGCACGTGCTCGGCGGCGGCCTCGAACTGGCTCTCGCCTGTGATATCCGTATTGCAGACGACTCCGCCCGGTTTGGGCTGCCGGAGTCCGAGATGGGTCTCGCGATGGACCTCGGCGGCGCACAGAAGCTGCCGGGGTTCGTCGGCGAGGGGCTGACCAAGTACCTCGTCATGACCGGCCGATCGATCGGCGCCGAGCGCGCCTACGACGCGGGGCTGATCGAAGAACTTCACGACGCGTCGTCGTTCGACGCCGCACTGCGTGCGCTCGAGGATGATCTTGCCGGAAAGCCGACATACGTCCACGGACTCGCCAAGCGCCAAGTTCACTCGGCCCGGCCGCCGAACCTAGACGAGGCGATGCAGCAGGCGATCCACCACGCCATCGCGGCCTATCAGGAGGAAGAGACCCAGCGACGGGTCACCGACTTCCTCGAGGAGTGATCGCGTTCCGGGGCTACTGCCCTTCGAACTCCGCGTCTCGTCCCTCGAGTTGCGCTTCGAACCCCTCTTTCCGGTCGCGGGTCCCGTACACCTGCATCGCCAGCCTGTGTTCGGTCGAGAGGCCGTCCTCGAGAGGGACGTCGAACGTCGTCTGGAACGCCTCGAGGGCATTTTCGATACCGAGCGGTGCCTTCTCGGTCAGCTCGTCGGCCAGTTCCCTCGCTCGGTCGTCGACCTCCGCCTCGGGGACCACGTCCGTGACGAGGTTGCACTGCGCCGCTTCTTCGGGATCGATGTAGTCGCCCGTCAGGACCAGTTCCTTCGCTTTTCCGAGTCCAACGATCCGCGGCAGGCGCTGGGTGGAGCCCTGGTGGGGGAAGATGCCCAGATTGACCTCGATGATCCCGTACTTCGCCTTCTCACCCAGCACACGGAGGTCGGCGGGGAGGGTCAGTTCGAATCCGCCGGCGATGCCGGCGCCTTTGATGCCCGCGACGATGGGGGTCGTCGTCTCGTCGATCGTGTCCAGCAGTTCGCGGAACGCGCGGTGGAACTCGTCGTGGTCCGCCACGTCCTTCTCGTGCATCATCTCGAGCTGGAACCCGGCGCAGAACACCGACCCCTCGCCGAGCAGGGTCGCCGCGCGAACGTCGTCGTCGGCGTCTACTTCCTCGACGGCGGCGGTGAGGTCCGCGACGGTCGCTTCGTTCATCGCGTTGCGCTTCTCCGGGCGGGCGATGATTACGTCGGCGCGTCGACCGTCGCGCTCGATGCGGACGTGGCCGTTTCCGATTTCGGACATACAAGGACCTCATTCGGCAGCAGCAAAAACGTTTTGTCGCTCACACTCGAGCGACAGGTCAGTGCTCGTGATACCCTACGGCGAGGTCGTTCGGGCCGCCACGAATCGCGCTGGTGCTCCGTCACCCTGCCTGAAGGCTAGTGGAAATCCGAAGACGGTCGGACGAGCGCCGACCAGCGAACGCGGTATCCTGAGGTGTTCCGCGATGAGGACACCCTCGGACAACAGCGTCCGGTGGATCGGATAGTCGTCCCAGCCGTCGGGTCGCGTCGCCCGGGGCCGGTCGGGACTCGGAGTGTCCACAGCTAGCAGTTTCACGTCCTGTTCGAGCAGCCAGTCGCCGACGTCGGCCGCGAGCCACGGATAGCGCTCGTAGTCCTCGTCGTCGTAGCGCTCGCCCCAACCCGTCCGGACGAGGAGAACATCTCCTGGTCGAACGTCGTCCGCGGCCACCGCCAACTCGTCCGCAGAGATTACCTCGGACTCGTCGCGGCTTACGTCTGCAACGGTCGCTTCGCCGACGAAGCGCTCGAGCGGCAGTTCGTCGATCGTCGCTCCGTCCGGAATCATGTGGCGGGGCGCGTCGACGTGCGTCCCGACGTGGGTCGGCGTTCCGATCCACTGGGCGTTGACGCCGTCGCGATCGACGTCGCTGAGCGTCTGGAACTCGGGCGCGGGGAGCGCCGCAGAGTGCGGTGCGTCGGCGTCGAGCGGCTGGGTGAGGTCTAGCCAGTCAGCATTATCAAATCGGTTAGTCATCGGTCTCTGTGAAGGTGGTATGTGGGGTGCCGCGGTCGGTGGTCGGTCAGCCGCCACCGATGATCTGCATCAGCTCTTCGTCCTCGGTTATCTCTCCGGCCTCGTCCGTTTCGGCGATGATCTCGCCGCGTTCGATAACGTACAATCGGTCGACGAAGTCCTTGACCTGATTGATCTGCGATTCGGCGACGAACACGGCAATACCGAGCTCGTCACGGATCACCGAGATGCTCTCGGTGAGATCTCGCTTAATGCTCGGCGCGAGGCCCTCAAACGGTTCGTCCAACAGGACCAGCTCCGGCTCGGCGACGAGCGCGCGGGAGACGGTGACCATTTGCTGTTGGCCACCGGAGAGCTTCCCCGCCGGTTGATCGAGGAACTTCTCCATGGCGGGGAAGATGTCGAGGACGACCGAGAGACGGTCGTCGATATCGACCTCGTCGTCGCTCCCCCACAGTGCCATTTCGATGTTCTCTCGTGCCGTCAGCTTCGATATCAGCCGTCGGTCTTCGGGGGCGAAGCCGATGCCGAGGCGCTTGCGCTCGTGCGTCGGGTACGACGTGATGTCCTCGCCGCGGAACGACACCGATCCGCGCTGGACGTGTTGGAGCCCCATCACGGACTTGAACGTCGAGGTCTTCCCGGCACCGTTTCGGCCGATGATCCCAACGACTTCGGTCTCGGCGACAGCCAGGTCGATCTCGCGGAGGACGGTGATGTCCTCGATCGACGCATCGAGTTCCTCGAGTTCGAGCAGCATCACTCTTCACCTCGAATGCGCTGTTTGACCGTCTCGTCTTCGAGCACTTCTCCCGGTAGACCGTCGATTATTTTCCGGCCCTGATCCATCGCGACGACGCGCTCGGCGTAGTCGGCGATGAGTTCCATGTCGTGCTCGATGAACAACACGGCCGAGTCCGACGTCTCGAAGTAGTTCTGTAGTCGGTCCATGATCGCGTACTTATTTTCGGTGGCAACGCCGCTCGTCGGTTCGTCGAGGATGAGGAGCTTCGGCCGCAGGGCGACGCTCATGCACACGTCGAGGATCTTCTTGTCGCCGTGGGGAATCGCTTCCGCGTACGCCTCTTGCTGATCGGCGAGGCCGAACTCGTCCAGCAGCGCGATCGCTTCGGCGCGAGTGTCGTTCTCCCAGTTGAGCACGGTAAACAGGGAGTTGTTCCGCTGTTCTCGTGAGAGGATCGCCGAACGAACGTTCTCTACGAGCGTGAGATCGTCGCAGACTCGCGGGATCTGGAACGACCGGACGAGTCCCGACCTCGCGCGATCGTGAACCGGCGATCCGTTTAGCTGCCGCCCGTTGAAAACGATCTCGCCGGCGGTCGGATCGAGAACGCCGGTGAGCAGATTAACGAAGGTTGTCTTCCCGGCCCCGTTCGGACCAATGATTCCGACGATCTCGCCACTGTCGATCTCGAAGTTCATCTCATCGACGGCCCTGAGATCACCGAACTCCTTCGTCAACTCCTGTGTTTGGAGTACCGACATCACCGCTCACCTCCGCTGTTTCGCCACTGGCGAACGCGCCGACGGATCCGTGCGCCCATGCCCGAGAGCCCCTCGGGTTCGAACACGATCACGAGGAACAGGACGAGCCCCATCATGAAGTGCCAGTACTCGGTCAGCTGTTGGGCCTGACTGCGGATAATGATGAACGCTCCTGCCCCAGTGATCGGGCCGAAGAACCATCCCGTGCCGCCGAGGACGGTCATGAACGCCAGTTCGCCGGACCGAGACCAGTGGAGTACGGTCCCCGGCGTGACGTGGCCGTTGAGGACCGCGTACATCGCGCCCCCCAAGCCGGTGAACAGACCCGACATGATACTCGCGTACCACCGGTATCGCCGTACTGGGATACCGATGGCTCGCGCTCGTTCCGGATCGTCTCGGATCGTCTTGAGCGTGAGTCCGAACGGAGAGTGCATGAACGCCCACAGCAGCACCATCGTTATCACGAAGGCGATCAGGATGACGTAGTAGAGGACGCCCATTAGGTAGCCCGCGTACCCCCAGCTCGCGAGGTAGTCGACGCCGCCGATGGTCGGTGTCGTGATCGGAACGCCGTCGGTCCCGCCGGTAACGGTGTAGAGCTTCACCGTGATCACGTAGATCAAGTGGGCGAGTGCCAACATCAACAGCGCGTAATACACTTCGGTGTGTCGGACTGAGATGTAACCGATGACGACCGCGATTGCGCCCGCTGTGAGGACGCCGAGGGGCACGAGCAGCAATAGCTCACTCGTTCCGGTGTACTCCATCGCGAGGCCGATCGCGTACGCCGAGCCGCCGAAGAACGCCGCGTGTCCGAACGACAGCAGTCCGGTATAGCCGAGAAGGACGTTGTACGCGAGCGCAGCGATGGCGAACGCGAGTATCTGTCCGAGCAGAAACACCTCGTACTGGCCCGTCCCCGGCAGGTACGGGAAGGCGAACGCGCCGATGAGGAGCACGGCGCCCGCCACGCTGCCTGGGTTCCGGAGACGTTGCCTAATATCGATCGAGATTCCGGTAGTGGTATCCTGACTCATGCTTCGATTTCTCCGAACAGGCCGGTTGGTTTGACCAGCATCACGGCCGCCATCAGCAGGAACACGATGGCGAGCTCTAACACCGGCACGTAGTACGACCCGTACGCTTGCACCATCCCGATGATGAGAGAGGCGGTGATCGCTCCTTTAAGACTCCCCAGTCCGCCGATGACCAACACCGCAAACGCGAGGATAACGAACTCGAGCGCGAGCCCGGTCGTCATCGAGGCGAGGGGGAGGTAGAGTGCGCCACCGAGCGCTGCTAGCGCGATGCCGATAACGAACACTTTGAGGTGGATCGACCGCGTGTCGATCCCAGTGAAGCTGACGGCTTCGTCGTCTTCGGCCATCGCGAGCGTGATCTTCCCGAGGCGCGTCTCCTCGAAGAAGTAGTAGAGCGTCGCGGCGACCAAGACGGTGACGAGGATGGTCAGCACTGACCACCACGGATACGTCCGCCCGGGCAGGCTAAACGAGCCGAGAAGGTTGGCCGGAGCCGTCGCGCTCACTGGCTGTCCGCCCCAGATGAACTTCATCGCGTCCTCCATCATCAGGATAACTCCGAACGTCGCCAACAGCTGATAATCGTCTTCGAGGCCATACAGCGGCTTGAACGCGGTCTGTTCCATCGCCAGGCCGATCGCCGAGACGGTCACTGGCACGACGACGAGCAGCAGGACGAAAAAAACCACGAAGAGCCCCACGAAGCCGAGGGTGCCGCCGACCGCGCCCACGGTCGCGTGAATGAGACTCGCGCCCAAGTACGCCCCGAGGGGCAAGAAGGCGGCATGGGCGAGGTTCAGGAAGTTCAGCATCCCGTAGATCAGCGACATTCCGGTTCCGAGCAGGAATAGCGTCGCCGCTCCGGACAATCCGTTGAGGATTATTACTAGTTGTTCGCTGATGAATTGTTGAACCATAATTTGTCGTGTTCGCGGGGATTTACAGGCTGCTGATCCACTCGCTGGTCGTCATCGACGGCGGCGGATTGACGTGCTCGGGAGCGATCCAGACGGTGTCCCGAAGGTCCACCCGATCCTCTTGGGGATCCGAGAACCCGTAGAAGGACGGCTCGACGACGTTGTGGCTCCCCTGTGGCATGTTAACGAACCCGCTCGGCGAGTTGAAGCCGATTCCCTCCATCGATTTCACCCACTGATCTTTCGTGGGGTACTGACCGCTCAGGTTGTACGCGCGTTCGATCGAGTAGACGTACGCCCAAATCGCCTGCCAGGCGTGGAACGCCCCGTGTGCGTACGGCGGTTCGCCGTATTCGCTCTGGTAGTTTTCGACGAACTGCTCGTGCAGCGAGTTCCATTGCTGGGTCCCGAACGGGTAGTGCGGACCGCGAGCGCCGAAGATGATTCCCTCCGGGATCTCGTCGGGAATGTTCCCAATGACGTGACTCCCCGCGGTGAAACAGGGGAGAGTATCGTCGAAGAGGCCCTGACTGTTCGCCTGCGTGATGAAGTTCACGGCGTCACCGCCCCAGTGACTCGAGTAGATGAAGTCCGGGTTAGTGCTGTTCAGCGCGCTGATCGTCGAACTGTAGTCGTCGTTCGGGAACGGTGTGAACCGCGAATCGACGATCTCAACGTCGATACCGAGACTCTCGATCGCCTGCGTGAAGAGGTCCCAGTTATTCCGGCCGAAGGCGTAGTCCTGATTGACGCCGGCGACGGTCTCCACGTCAGTGAGCGCGGTCTGGAGGAGCCGCGCCGCGCCGATCGCGTCCGTCGAACTGCTCGCACACGTTCGGAACACGTACTGGGGATCTTTGTTCGCTTTGTCGAACAGGTCCGTCGTTCCCGTATCCCAGACGACCGTCGGCTGACCGAGCTCTTCCGCGATCGGGGCGATCGACAGCACGTTCGCGCTCGAGATGTAGCCGACGATCACGTCGAAGTCTTCCTGCGTCGCCAGCCGCCGGTACTGCTGGACGATTTCGTCGACGTTCTCGTCGAACTCCTCCATCTCGATCTCCCGCTCACCCAGGATCCCGCCCTCCTGGTTGATCCGGTCGACGACCATCCGCGCGGACTGCATCATCGGCGTGCCGAACACGGAGGCCGGGCCGGACGTAAATCCGATACAGGCCATTCGAAGCGGTTCACTGGGGATTTCACCCCCACCCGCACTGCCGCCACCCTGCTTCGCAGGGTTACTACAGCCAGCGAGGCCCATCGACGCCGCAACGGTCGCCGTGCCCGCGCCTTTCATAAAGCGTCGTCGACCGACTTTCTCTCTGATATTTGGTACCCCGCTCTTTACGATCTCTCCGTCTGGATCAAACGACGATGCCATCATGTGCCGAATTAGCATGATTCATGATAAACATTATTCCTAGAATGAAACAGTATCGTGATTACGATTGGTGGTATAATAATCCGTTGAGATAAAATAAAACAATAATGGGTAGAATTCAAGTCTGGGAATCGACCAAACGATCAGAGTATCCCTTCGCGTTCCTCGAGCGAGGTGCGTCGGATCTTTCCGGAGGAGGTTTTCGGGAGTTCGTCGACGAACTCGATCTGCTGGGGGTACTCGTACTTCGCGAGGCGGTCGCGGACGTCCTGTTGGAGGGACTCCTCGAGACTCTCCGACGCTTCGAACCCGTCCGCGAGCACGACGAACGCCTTCGGCACCTCACCGCGCTCGTCGTTGGGGACGCCGATGACGCCCGCGTCTGCGACCGCGTCGCTGTTCGCTAACGCCTCCTCTATCTCGACAGGACCGATTCGGTAGCCCGCGCTAATGATGACGCTGTCCGTCCGCGAGACGAACTCGAGGTAGCCGTCTTCGTCGAGACGGCCGAGATCTTCCGTGAGCAGCCAGCCGTTTCGGACCTTCTCCGCGGTCTTGTTCGGTTTGTTCCAGTACTCTTTGAAGCAGACCGGATCGCCCTCGTATCGGACGGCGATTTCGCCCACCTCACCGGTCTCGATCCTCTGTTCGGCCGTTCCCGGATCGACGATAGCGATCTCGTGGCCGGGGGCCCGGCGCCCGATCTTTCCCTCTCGAGACTCGGCAAGCGCCGTACAGTCACCGACGAGCATGTTGGCCTCGGTCTGGCCGTACGCTTCGTGGACCGCGGCCCCGTCGAAGACGTCCCGGGCCCACTCGACGATCGACTGTCCGAGCGACTCGCCGCCGCTGGGCAGACACCGAATGCTGGAGACGTCCCATCGGTCCGGGTCGTCCATCTGTTCCATCATTCGGAGGGCCGTCGCTGGGCCAAAGAAGACGGTGACGTCGTAGCGTTCGATGATTTCCATCGCGGTCTCGGGATCGAACTGTTCGTCGGCGCTGTAGGCGACGACGGGGCGCCCGTAGAACATGGCCGGAAAGACGACGTCGAACAGCGTTGCCACCCAGGCCCACTCCGATGGCGTCCAGAAGATGTCGCTGTCCCGCAGTTCCATGTTACAGAACCCGGTGATGACCAGTGGGAGGTTCCCGAGGAGGACTCGGTGTGCGTGTCGGACGCCCTTCGGATCGCCCGTCGTCCCCGAGGTGTAGATGATGATGGCGTCGTCCTCGGCGTCGGTTCGCACGGTCTCGAACTCCCGGGAGTGGGTGTCGATCAGTTCCTGGAACGCGAACTCGTCGTCCTCGGGGTCTACGTCACCGACGGTAACGACGGTCTCCAGTGACGGCGAGTCAGTCGCCACGTCCCGGACCGTCTCGACGTTCGTACCGTCGACGAAACAGGCGACCGCGTCGGCGTCGTTCAGACGGTAGGAGACAGCGTCGGTGCCGAACAGCGTACTCAACGGAACGGAAACCGCGCCTAATTTCCAGCAAGCCACGTGCGCGATGACCGTCTCGGGCCGTTGGCGCATGTTGATGGCGATTCGATCACCCCGTTCGACGCCCCGATCTCGCATGGCGTTGGCCAGCGCGTTGGCGGTGTTTCGGACTCGCCGGAACGTGTACGTTTCACTCCCACCATCGCCGTCGTCGGCGAACAGCGCGACCCTCCCCTCGTCTTCGGCCCAGCGGTCGCACACGTACGTCGCCATATTGAACGTCTCCGGCACCTCCCACTCGAACTCCTCGAGAAGCCGGTCGTAGTCGTCCCAGTCGCGCTCGTAGAAGTGGTATGCTTCGAGCCGGTCCGTAGTACTCATGCAATGATAGATAACCACGTGAGTAATACAAGTTGTGATAAGATATATCACGACAAGATAGAGCGGACGGTTTGGGTCCGGCGCTCGCCGCTGGTGTCTCTCTCAGTCTGATCCCGGCCGCGGCCAACCCATCGGTACAAATATAAATAACAGGATTGGCTAGTTTCCCAGCCAGTACAGTATGCGTACACGTTACTCAGTGATTCGAGAACAATGGGTGTGAGCGGAATGGTCACGCAGCGCACTCGATCGGGCGTTTTCGCGGCGTGCTTTCTGGTTTCGGCCGGAGTGAACGCGTACATGATCGCTCCGGCGAGCATCATTCCGCTGCTCGTCGAGGCATTCGACGTCGACAAGGCCGGGGCGGGCGTCGCGATCAGCGCAGCCGTGTTGGGCTCCGTCGTCGTCCAGATCCCGTTCGGGTTCCTGATGGATCGGTACGACAACCGGCTGCTGATGACCGCTGGAACGGCCGTGTTCGTGCCGGTCGCGATCGGAGGATCGTTCGCGGCGAGCTATCCGCTCTTTCTCGCGAGTCGGGCCGCCGCTGGGATCGCCGGCGGTGCCGTGTTCGTCCTCGGAACCAACGTCGTTGCGCAGGTGTTCGCCGGGGAGCGACAGGGGGTCGTAACCACCGTATTCATCGCGAGTGCCCCTTTCGGATTCGCGATCAGCCAGTTCGGCGGTCCGATCCTCGCTGCCACGTTCGGCTGGCAGGCCGTGTTCGTCGCCTACCCGCTCCTCTCCGCGATGGGCTATCTCGTCTTTCGTCTCTCCAGACCGACGGCGATTCGCACCGGCGATCGGACCTCGCTCCGAGAGTTCGGCAACGCGTTACGAAACCGAGCAGTGCTGCTCGTCTCGCTCTCCGGGTTCTGCTCGTACGTCCTTTACATCTTCATGAACTCGTGGATGCCGACGTATGCGACCGAACGGCTGCCGCTGACGCTGGGCGAAGCGGGGGCGATAACGGCGCTGTTGCCGGCCGTCGGCATGCTCGCACGACCCGTCGGCGGCTGGCTCTCGGACTACGTCGGCTACCGCCGACGGCTGATCGTCGTCTGCTCGCTCGCGTTCGCGCTCCCGGCGTTCTTCGTCGTCTCGCGAACCATCTCGACGCTCCTCTTCTCGGCTGTCATGCTCGGCGTCGGGTTCTCGCTCCAGTTCGGCATGGGCGTCTACTACGTCTACACGCGAGAGCTCGCCGCCGAGGGGACCGGCGGGACGAGCCTCGCCGTGTTCACGTCGATCGCGTTCAGTGGCACGCTAGTCTCACCGACGCTGGGCGGCTGGCTGATCGGCGCGTTCTCGTGGGAGACGACGTTCTTCCTCTATGCCCTCATCGGCATCGCCGGAATCAGCGTACTGTTCCTCACGCGCGACTCGAATCCGAGTCCGACCGGGTGATCAGGCCGGCCCCTCGCTTCCACCGTCCGCACCTAGACCGCCTTCGACGGCCCACTCTTCCAGCCGGTCCGCGGGGGCGTATCGAACTGCATCCGTCTCTTCGTGTAGCGCAAGGAGGAGATCCCGAAGCCGATCGTAGCCGTGCTCGGCGGCCAGACGCGTCGGTCCCTCCGGGAAGCCGGCGCCGAGACGCAGCCCCTCGTCGATCTCGTCGGGATCGGCCGCGTCGGCCGCGACGAGTTTCGCCGCCTCGTTGATCCCGACGGCGACTAGCCGCGCTTCTATTTCCTCGCGCGCTGCGTCGTTCGGCACGTCCGCCCCGCCGTCTTCCCAGTCGTAGAAGCCACGTCCGGCCTTCTTTCCGAACGCCCCGTCCTCGACCTTCGCCTCGAGCAGCGGGCAGGGGGCATACCCCTCACCGAGGGTTTCGTGCATGTACTCGAGTACGTCGACTGCGACGTCGATCCCGATCTGATCACAGAGTTCGAAACAGCCCATCGGGAGGCCGAGGCCGAATTTGGCGGTGCTGTCGACCTCGGCGACGGTGGCGTCGTCCCCGTAGACGATCCAGGCGGCTTCGTTGAGCATCGGCACGAGGACGCGATTGACGATGAATCCAGGGGTGTCCTTGCGGACCCGGATCGGGGTCTTGTCGAACGACTCGGTCAGGGCTTCGGCGAGATCGAGCGTCTCCTCGTCCGTGTGTTCGCCCCGAATGACTTCGACGAGCGGCATCCGCACCGGTGGATTGAAGAAGTGCATGCCGCAGAACCGCGCCGGGTCGTCGACCGTTTCGGACAGTTCGCTGATCGAGAGCGTCGACGTGTTCGTCGCGTACACCACGTCGTCGGGGGCGTGGGCGTCGAGTTCTCGGTACACATCCTTTTTCAGAGCCATTCGCTCGGGGACGGCCTCGATGACGACGTCCGCGTCCCGCACGGCGGCCTCGACGTCGACGAACGTCTCGATGCGCTCGAGCGCCGCCGCGGGGTCGTCCTCCGCGATCCGTCCGGCGTCGACGAGTTTCGTCAGACTCTGCTCGATTCGGTCGTAGCCGTCCCGAACGAGTTCCGCCGAGACGTCTCTGAGGTGGATCGTGTATCCGGAGAGGGCCGCGACTTCAGCGATTCCGTGGCCCATGCTTCCCGCACCGATAACCGCGATCGTATCGATCTCTGTCGTGTCCATGGAAAGTGTTCACTAGCTGAACGTCGTTCGATCGTATAAAATGGGGTGACGATCCTGCCACGAGTCGAAACCGCATAGCGGATTCCGCCACCGCGTTCACAGCCCGTTTTCGGTCGGAACCGCTTCTGCTTCGCGAGAGCGTTTAGTCGACCGTAGCGACAGCCGCGGGGGCTCTCTCGGCGTCCGACGATCGGTCACTCGCTCCCCCGTCGGTCATCGCTCCGGAGCGTTCTCCCGGACGAATTCGATCGTCTCTTCGATCGACGTACCCGGGCCGAAGATCGCCGCGACGCCTTCGTCTTTGAGGTCCGGCCGGTCTTCTTCGGGGATTACTCCGCCGACGAGGACCAGCGTGTCGTCTGCGGCGTCGTACTCCTCGAGCCCGTCCATGATTTTCGGGACGAGCGTGTCGTGGGCGCCCGAGAGGATGGAGATCCCGAGGACGTCGACGTCCTCCTGGACGGCGGCCTGGATGATCTCGTCGGGGGACTTGTGCAATCCGGAGTAGATGACCTCGAACCCGGCGTCGCGGAACGCACGCGCGATGACGTGTGCACCGCGGTCGTGACCGTCGAGGCCGACTTTCGCGACCTGACACCGAATCGATTGCTGTTTGGTCTCAGTGCTCATGGGATGATCTATTCTCGTCGGGCCTATTGTTCTATCGGACACGCAGACAATCCTCGCACGACTCATCGTCGAACAGGTGCGCGGCCGAACGGAACGGATTCTCCCCCTGTCCGCCGATCGACCGTTAGACGGGGGCGACCTCTTCTTGATAACTACCGTGGTGCTCCTCGAAGACCGCCATGATCTCACCCATCGTCGCGTAGGCCTTCACGGCGTCGACGACGTACGGCATGACGTTCTCGCCGTTCTCGATCGCGTCCGAGAGCGCCTCGAGCGTCGCATCGACCGCCTCGTCGTCGCGCTCGTCTTTGACGCGCTCGAGGCGTTCGAGTTGGCGGTCCCGCGTCGTTTCGTCGATCTGGAGGATCTCCGGCGAGGTGTCTTCCTCGATCGTGTACTCGTTGACGCCGACGACAACCTCCTCGCCGCGCTCGACGCGCTCCTGGTACTCGTATGAGGCCTCGTGGATCTCGCGATGGAAGTAGCCCCGCTCGATCCCGGTGAGGACGCCGTCGCGGATCGAGCCGTCGCCCATCTCGCGGATCTCCTCGAGGTAGTCCATGATCTCGTTTTCCATCTCGTTGGTGAGCGTCTCGATGGCGAAACTTCCCCCCATCGGGTCGACGATGTCGACCGCGCCTGACTCCTCGGCGATAATCTGCTGAGTTCGGAGGGCGACGCGGACGGCCTTCTCGCTGGGCAGTGCCAGCGCCTCGTCGAAGCTGTTAGTGTGCAGCGACTGGGTGCCCCCGAGGACGCCGGCCAGTGCCTGAATGGTGACGCGGACGATGTTGTTGAGCGGCTGCTGGGCCGTCAGCGACTGGCCGGCCGTCTGCGTGTGGAACTTCAGGCGCTTGGACTCGTCGGCTTCCGCGCCGTACCAGTCTTCCATGACGTGCGCATAGAGGCGGCGCGTCGCACGGAACTTCGCGACTTCTTCGAAAATCGAGTTGTGCGAATTGAAGAAGAAGGAGAGCAGCGGCGCGAAGTCGTCGACGTCAAGATCCCGGTCGAGGCAGTCCTCGACGTAGGCGAAGCCGTCGGCGAGCGTAAATGCGGCCTCCTGGGCAGCAGTCGAGCCGGCCTCGCGGATGTGGTAGCCGGAGATCGAGACCGGATGGAACTTCGGCGTCTCCTCGACAGCGAACTCGATCGTGTCCGTGACGACCTCAAGGGCCGGCTCCGGCGGAATGACCCACTCCTTCTGTGCGATGAACTCTTTGAGCATATCGTTCTGGAGCGTGCCCCTGATCTCTTCGCGGGGCACGCCTTGCTGATCGGCGAGCGCGATATACATCGCATAGATCACCGGCGCAGACGGGTTGATGGTGAACGACGTCGAGACCTCGCCGATGTCGATGCCGTCGAACAGCACTTCCATGTCGGCGAGCGTGTCGACGGCGACGCCCTCCTTGCCGACTTCGCCATCGCTCATCGGGTGATCGGAGTCGATGCCCATCAGCGACGGCATGTCGAACGCCGTCGACAGCCCCGTCTGGCCCTCGTCGATCAGATAATGAAAGCGCTCGTTTGTCTCCTCGGCGGTGCCGAAGCCGGCGAACTGTCGCATCGTCCACGTCCGCCCGCGGTGCATCGTCGGATACGGCCCACGCGTATACGGTGGTTCCCCGGGAAATCCAAGGTCTTCCTCGAAATCGAGATCAGCAATATCGTCGGGGGTGTAGAGCCGGTCGACCTCGTGGTTCGAGACAGTCGCAAATCGGTCCTTTCGCTCGCCGCGTTCCAGCGACGGCTCGAGCGTGTCCGCTTCCCACTCTTCCCGCCGCTCTCGTATCTCCTCGAGTTCTCGATTATCGAACATTGATGTGATAATACATACTAGTATTCTAAAGCTTTGTCCTCGAGAAGCGGTAGACGTCCGGTGGTAAATTACCGTCGATGGGGTGGGCGACCCGAGAGAGAGAGAGCGATTTGGACAAACAGCAACCGACCGTGCGAGAAACGCTGCTGAAAAGTTGGTGGCTCCCGCCTCGAAGTTAGTTGTAATAACTGGGATCCGGGTAAGAGTAGAAAATCTCTTCGTCTCTCCAGTCAGAATTTCATATTTCCTATCTGATACCTATAGCGAATGATGTCGATCAATTGTGATGGATGAAACCGGACATAATCAATACGCGGAACCGAAGCACCCAAGCAGGGCATCGACACGTTCGAGTTATTACTCGAAGCCTGTTCGGAGTTACCCAGTCCACGTGATTTCTAAGCGCGGCTCATCTGTTTGGCAACAGGTCGGCTTGGATTGCGGGCGAGAGAGATTTCACACCTCAATACCACGTGGTTCGACTGGGATCGGAAGCTTATCCAGATTCCACAGCACGAGCCGTGTTCTTGTGGGTACTGTCGTCGCCAAGCAGCTCAGGAAGCGAGCCACTGTGACGACCTCACAGAAGCCGAGGCAGTAGGGGCACGGTGGCACCCAAAGACCGTCTCCTCCGCACGGGCGATCCCCTTCGACCTGTCGTTACGTCTCGAATTGTGTATCGAACGGTTCGTCAATCGCTACGATTCGTTCCCGCATTCGCGCTCGACAATTAATAGACGGGTGAAAGAAGCAGCCGAGTGTGCCGATCTTCGAGGGCGTGTCTACCCACATTGTTTACGAGCAACCGCTGCGAGCTACCATGCCTATCAGGGAGTTGCGCCAGTCCCTCTTCAGGCATTGATGCGCTGGAGCGATCTCGCCACTACCCAGAAATACATCCGAATTTCCGGAACAGCGACCGCAGATGCACTCCGACAAGCGCATCATCGATAACTAACAGGCTACTCACTACTCTTGTAGCCTCTGCTGAATAGAAGGCACGAAGGTACCGTGGATAATTCTTTGTAACATCATCATGTGGTTTGCTGTATGAATTCACAGGCACTCAAAAAATCAGCTATTGCAGGAGTTATTTCACTCACAATTACATTGGTTCTAACCTATATTGCTTCACTAATTTGGTCGACACAACTGTTTGTTGCTGTCGGATTAGCCTCATTCTTTTCAGCATTTGGTAGTGCGTACGGCGCACACATAGAATATCTTGAAAGTTGAGGGGATAGCACACGTTGTGAATACCTTACTATCCTGTAGATGTCACTGTGCTGGATAGAACCTCTCCATTCAGCAGGCAGATTCTGACAGAATCTGAGTAGAACGTTCAGTATCTGCTGAATACGGGGCGCGAGTCTCGCACGCCAGTTGCTTCCGAACGTGGATGTTGGAACCGTTACTTACAGCACACCGATCTACCAGCTGATGCGCGGTCAACCGATATGGAAAGAACTGTTGCCTCCAACCGGGCCATAGCGCGTGCAGCGGTTCATATGATTTGGATAATATCTAGGACGAAGGGCAGCGCCAATATTCCTAAGATCAATAGTGCGATGAGAATTCCTAACAACCAAAGTTGCTGCTCATACCGCTCAACCAGACTATTCACATGGATATCAACCGATTGACTGCTTTGGAAATTCGCACCTTTTGAGCCATACGTGAAGTCTAGCTGGAGTAGATAGTCGCCCGGACTGGCCGCGTCATCAACGTGCAATTCCAGAGTGATGGAGGGGACTTGATCAGAGGCCCGTTGTATCAGAGGATATCGTTCGTTGACTCCCTCAGCCGGTTGGAAACTGCTTGGAGGGAGAACTATACTGCCGCCAGGGGTGCCGAACTCGTACTTCTGTGTGTCATCTCCGGACTGAGACTCTGCCTGACCCGAATCCTCTGTTGCAGCATCCGGTTGACGATTCAGGCGTACCTGTATCGGATGATCTTCGTTGAGAAGGCGAGGCGATGAATAGAACTGTAAATTGTTGTGTTCAACAGAACCATGGCCGCTTAGATAGACGCCTATCTCGATCACATCTCCCGGATTAACGGCTAACTGGTTTCGAGTCGGTACGATGTTGTAATTCGGAAAGACCATTTCTAATCCTTGAGGCGACGTTTGCTCTGGTGGGGCGTCTATAACCGGCGCTTGTTCGTGCTGACTGCTTTCTTCATTCTCCCCTACTAATTCGGTTGCTTCGTTCGTGGATTCCGTATCACCATCTCCTGATTCAATTGGTTCGCTGTCTCCGTTCCACCATCCCCGTACCACGAAACCGCCAATAAACAGCAAGATAGCAACTAGAAGCCCGCCAACTATCGATATCGGTTGTATTAGACCTTCGAATTCCGAGAAGATTCCAGTAACCAGCCCGATGATAGCATTCGTTATAAACAGGATGACGGATAGAACCAACCAGATTACCGCTACTATCGCCACAGCGCCGACAATGACCAGTAGCACTCGGCTGAAGACTGATACAGTCTCATTCGCGGTTCTGGACAGTAACTCATTCAGCTTTTCGTTTGCATCATTGACTCGTTCAGCAACATCCGCGATCGTGATGCCCATGTAATTTTTGATTAGATATCCGCCGAGAACGGAGGCAAAAAAGGGGAAGACATACGCCTTCGATTAAGTCCAAAACCATGTTAATGTGGAGAGATATTCTTCCGGGAAGACGGTGGCAAGTACCGGGACAAATATCGTCAGATAGAGTCCGACAGCAAGAATCATAGCGCCTGCACAAACCTTACAAGCGCTGTTGTCTTCGTGTTCGCCGGAAGACGAGGCCATAAAATACCTTATTTTGTCAGCCACTAAATCAGAAATGTAACCTATTTGAAAGTATGGGCTCGGGATCGATTCTCCAGAGTACCAGCGCCATAAATCGTCCCCGCTCGGTTACCCATCTTATATAACCCTAGTGCTTCTCCAATCCGTAGATTGGGACTGAATTGAATGCAGTTGGCTTGCTGCACTCACCCTCTGTATCTTGCACGCGCTTTCTACCAGTTTCAGTATAGGTTGAGCGAGTCGTGCTGAACTCACAGCGCAAGTGTATCAGTCAACATCGAATTTCGCGGCTGTCGTTTATTAGCCGACAAGGCGGTACGTAAAGTCGTACTGCATGCTTCCCCCCGACCCTGAAATAATGGTGATTTTGCCGGTCCACTCTTTCTCGCCCCACTCGTTAGAGCTGTCTTCAGGAACCGCAAACGGGGCATATGTCGTCTCGAACGGTGCTGTCTCCCCGGACGAGATGACTAAGTCTGACCGGTTCGGGGACCGTGGGCGGTTTGACCCAGTGCCCAGCACCCCCGGCCCAAACCCGAGAGTTGCTGGGTCGAACGACTCGTGTTGTGGATTGATTGTTGGATTGGATACGTCACCGTGAATAGCGACGAACCGCACGAGTAGTGGCGTTTCACCCTGATTTGTGATGTCAAATTGGGCTCGACCGTCAGTTCCAGCCTCAACAGCGTCCGTGTAACCATGCCCGGGGCCCTTCCAAATCCACTCAGTGACTGTCCCACGGGCTGTTTCTACGTCAAGATGGAGTGATTTCGTGGCATTCGTTTCTAATCGGTCAGGGAAAATTACCTGAAACCGACAAGTAGACGATGGATTTTCTACCGACGCATGCTGTGTATCGCTCGATGAATCGTAGATGGTGGCCCGTTCAATATCGAAGTCGTCACTGAACTGAACGACCAAATCGGTTTCTTCGTAGTGATATCCCGTGATAACGGCAGTAGTGTCTGGTGGGTCGCTCCCAAACGGTAGCGACTCAGTACAGCCTGCCACGGAGGTGAGGGCTGCTGTTCCGACCGCCGCGAGGACCTGACGGCGCTTCATGTCGGGTAGTCAATCGTTGGGATGTAAGTACTTTCTCGTACAACGAAGTGACAGACACACCCTCTGTATGCAGCACAACGTTCGCATCAACCACGATGGATTTCAACAGAGCCGATTTGGTTGATACTGAGGAGGGTATCAGCGTAGAGGATGAAGACGATGAGGAACTCGCCATAAGCGAGTTCCAAATCGTAATAATTGTGTACCATGGGTATACGTCGTCTTCCAGTCACAGCGACCACGCCAGATACGCGTAGAGGCCTCAAGCGCGTGGAGGCTATTCTCACCACAGTTCGGGCAAGATCGCGCTGCCCAGATTGTCTTGAGACGCCGCTCGACGAGAGCGTCGAGCGTCTCGGGCCGAAACTCTTTGCCCCCAGTCAACAATATCCTCCAGCCTCTCGCCGAAGGCAGGGCGGTCTTTGCACATGTTTGTTCCCTTCGGTGGGAGATGGTGTTCAAATAGAGACGAAGGGTGAGGCGATTCGTTTTCTGAGTGATCTATGCCCGAAAGCGACCGAATCAACAGTTGTTTGAATGAGATCGAGTTAGATTTTGTGAAGCAAGAAGCAACACCGAGTCTGTTTATGAAGCTCGATTTCAGCACCATCTTACAGAGCTACTACTTTCGAATACAGTTTCTATGCTCGAGATATTCGGTGTTGAACGAGCGCGTTCGACCGTTCACAACTGGGTTCACCAAGCCAATCTACAGCCCGGGGATGGACGAAGTCCGGATCACGTTGCGGTCGACGAGACTGTGATCCAACTTGATGATGAGCAATACTGGTTGTACGCTGCAGTCGATCCAGCGACGAACGATTTACCCCACAAGAAGCTTGAACCGGTAAGAACAACGTTTTTTGCTCACGCGTTCTTCACTGAGTTACGTGAGAAACACGACGTCGACGACGCCGTATTTCTCGTCGATGGATCGCCACCGCTCCAAGGCGCCTGCTCTCGACACGGCCTCGATTTCAGGGACGAACGTCACGGAAATCGGAATAGCGTCGAACGTGTATTTAGAGAGATAGACCGACGAACTATCTATTTATCAAACTGTTTCAGTAACGCCGAAGAAGAAACTGCCGACGAGTGGTAGAGCTAATTCGCTTTCATATGGAATCCGCTTATCTGAACACTACCGAGAAAAGTGCCACTACCTTTTTGAAACCATCTATAGTAGTTAGAAACATATCAACATCAAATGAATCGAATACTGCAGATGTACGGCTCAGAAAGCGCATTGTGAGGGTGTGCGCCTCAATTATCATACTGACCGATGTGACTGTTATCCTCGGGTACGGTGGCTGGTTTTTTGATGCTCACCGCCAAGATAGGTGGCTATGATCCGAAGACAGCCGATGGGGAGTTGCTACGTGATCGGTTACTGGTGTGGCCCGACCGCAACAGAGAAGTCATGCGCTCGAACGGCAGAACGAGCCTCCCGTTGAAACCGTAGCGCATTTGCGACACTCACCCTCTGTATGTTGCACGCACTTTCTGTCAAGGTCTGAGCGTTTCAACAGAGCCGGTCATGCCATATTGTGACCTGAGGGATGGCTATCCCATCGGTGGTCAAACGTCCCTTCGTCGTTATCCTCGTGATACTGTACCGAGAAGTCGCCGTTTTCGAACCACACGATTTCTACGTGGGCTCGTTCAATACTGCTTGGATAGAATTTGAGATCATACACACAGACAAGCCGGTCGGAGGCAAACTCGAGTTGATCGTCGATGCTTTCGAACCGGCTATCCGTCGCTAACCGTTTCCTGATGAGGTCAAGCCGGTCAAAATCAATTGATGCACTCCTCACACCGTCGCCCTCGAGTCAGACAGCAGTCCGATGGTCGTCGGCATCACCGGACCCAGTCGTCGGCACTCGCTCGAGCAGCGTGATTCGGCGGCGGACAGTTTTCCGTGCGGAAACGTCCTCCCCACCTCTTCTATCGACTGCTCGGTGTTAGATGGATGTGTCGTAATCGATACTGCATCGGGCGATTCAACGTCGAACCGATCGGTGAAGCCCTCCTCACGCTCCGTTTCCGCCTCTAGGAGGGCAAGGAGTTCGTCTGCTGTATATTCGGCTTTGAGTCGCTGGATACGACGCCAGTTCAGAGACTCCTGATTGCGCTGGTACGTCGCTGGCGATTCGGTAACTCGCGTAACGATTCCCAGTTGTTTGGACCACTCGAGGTACTCTCGTGCAGCATCGACTCCATGGCCCGCGAGTTCGGCAACCTCATTCGCCGTCACCGGGCTATCCAGGTCGAGGACGGCGTCAAAAAATCGTCGTATGTCCGGTCACCGCGGGCTGCCTCTTCAGGAGACGCCAATGCGTCGAAATCCGGCGGCTCTCGTTGGTCGTCCTCAGCTGCCGTGAGTTATGTCTGCGGTTCATCCATGTATACTGCCTCGCTCTGGAGGCAATGTTCAGATAAGGCTGTTTCATAGGTATGGATAGCTCTGAAGCCATTTGTCGGCTGTTTTCGGATCGGCGTTTCTGAAGCAGTTGCCGAACTGGTCGGTGCGGCGTTTGATCTCCCGGAAGCGGCGTTCGACACCGAAATTCTCGAGGACTCGAACAGTATCAGTAAGCGACCTCGCAAGTGCAACTGGAGACTGAGGCCCATCAGCTCGCACGGTGTCGCCTCGCGCTCCACGAAACCCACCTGAACGTCGGCGCTAGAACCGATGAAGGTGGTGAATTCGGGCATAGACACTTCGAACTCCACCGCCTCGTTTCTTCGAACTCCAATCTGAACAGCGCCAACTATACGGACCGAAAGGACTATTACTAATACCCAATAATAATCGGATGCCTTCTGCCTACACCCAGAGGCACCATCCTTCCCCCATCCCCCCTTCACTATCACCCCACTTTCCCGACTGCGCCAGTTTCGCCGGTCCGAACTCGTTGGTCGGAACCCGTAGTGCGCTGTATTGTGCCCATCACACAAAACACCTAAGACGTTGCACCTCGAATTCCCAGCTATGACAGACGACGAAACACTCGAGGAGATTCGCAAGCAAAAACTCGAGCAGCTTCGCGACCGCGCTGCGGGAGAGGACGGTGGAGAGACGACTCGAGAGAGTCCGACGGAACCGTTCCCGGTACAGGGTTCGGCGAGTCTGAACGAAACCGTCGCTGACCACGATGTCGTCCTGGTCGACTTTCACGCCGAGTGGTGCGGTCCGTGCCAAATGCTCGAACCGATCGTCGAGTCGATCGCGGCCGACACCGACGCAGCCGTTGCAAAGGTCGACATCGACGACAACCAGCCGCTCGCCGCCGAGTACGGTGTCCGTGGGGTCCCCACGCTCGTCCTCTTCGCGGACGGGCAACCGGTGGAGCGACTCGTCGGGATGCAAAACGAGTCGCAGCTCCGGAACGTCGTGGAGAGCCACCTCTAGAACGAGCGGATCGCTTTTGTAGTGAGCCCGTTCGAATCGCTTTTGCAGTGAGCCGTCCCGAGTCGACCGGACCACAATACGTATCCGTTCAGTCCGCCTGACGGTCCAGTAATGGATTCGGATTCGGCATCCCGTCGATCGCTGCTCGGGCTTGCAGGACTGGCGAGCATCTGCTGTGTCGGCTCCGGAACCGTGGCATTCGCCGGTGGAACCGCCGTTGCCGGGGGGACCGCGGTCAGCGGGTCGAGCAGCGGTCTCTTGCAAACGGTGGTCACCGTCTGCACCCTCGTGATCGTCGGTGCCGTCCTCCGGTGGCGGACCGCTCGCTCGAGTTGCGAGTCGTGATCGACGACCGTGGTCTCCGGCGATACCCGACCGATCACGGCCGCCGGTCGTTCGGGTCTCGGATCGCTGTCGGGCCGACGGACGCGGCCTCCTGAAACTTCTCACTTCCCCAGACGCATCTCGAGGCGCTCGTTTCTTCGCGGCTCAGTCGCTGAGAACTGAGTCGGGCTCGGATTCCGTCCCGGATCGTTCCGCGAGGAACCACCGGATGACGCTTCCCTCGGCCCGGTGGAGGATTTCGCTGCAGGTCGCCTTCGAGATGCCGAGGCGGTCGGCGACGTCCGTTAGCGTCGCTTCTCGGGGAGTAGCGTAGTAGCCGGCCTCGAGTGCGGTCGCCAGCACGTCCTGTTGTCGATTCGTGACCAGTCGATCGGCCCGGGTCGAGTCGACCGACGAGACGGACTCGAGTTCGAAGTCGATGCCGGCGTTCTCGAGTTCGGTTCCGAGTGCAGAAAAGCGCGAGTCCGACGTCGTGAGCTCCCACGTCGCTTCGCCGTTCTGTATCGAGAACGGCAGCTTGATCGGAATCCCAGCCTCCCACAGCGGAAGGAGAAGTGGCGGACTGGTCGTCTCGACTTGCAAGAGGGCGGTCGTAGCCTGCTTCCACAGCAGTTCGAGTTGGACGACGTCCGGTTGCTGCTGGATGGCCGTTAGTATCGAGAGCGGATCGTCCGTGGTCAACTCGACGAGCGCGATCCAGGCTCGTTCGCCTGCGAGCGCGGTCACGACTCGAAGACCGTTTCTGGATGCTCTCTCGACACCTCTCGGATCCAGACGCCCTCGGGGAGCGAGATTGTGAGTTCGGCCCGCGGCATAGGCGTCGTGAGGTGGGAGACCACCTTGGACCTATCGCTAACGTGGTGGGGTAACACTAACACGTTCGGGACGGCCGAACCGGTTCGTCTGAAGACCTACCCGCCGAGGCGACCTACGTCGGGACACTGACTGGCTATGCGCGCGCACACTCGAACGCAACCCGTTCCTCGTGATGGCCGGACTGTACCTGGTACTCGGATTGCTCGCCGCGGTCTGGACACTGTCCCTCGAGGCTGGATTCGTCGATTCGTTGCCTCGCCTCCGGTGGGTGATGATCCACTTCGTCACGATCGGGGGGTTGACACAGGCGGTCTTCGGCCTTTTACCGGAGATCGTCACAGCGATGGAGGCCGGATCGAGAGCGGTGGATCACCGATATCGATGGCTGCAGTGGGGGTCGTTGAACGCGGGCTATCCGCTCGTTCTGATCGGGATGACGAGGGGGGCGCCGACGACGACGGGCGCCGGTGCGGCGATCGTACTCGTCGCACTTTCGATACTGCTCGGACGGCTCTACCGCCTCCGGACACCGTCGGGCGGATCGGATCAGCGTACTCGATACGTCCGAACGGCACCGTGGTTTCTCGTCGTCGGGATCGCGGCCGCGTTCGGAATGGTGTTCGGCGTTCACGGACCCGGCGGGTACGTCGGTTCGCTCGAGGCGCACGTCCACGCCAACGTCTGGGGGTTTCTCGCGCTGGTCGTCGCGGGCGTCCTGCTGACGATCGTCCCTCGATTGTACGAGACGCAGCTTCGATTTCCTCGTCTCTGTGCGGTCACGTACTGGGGGCTTACGGTCGGTGCGACGGGGCTCGTCGTCGGCCCGTGGCTGGCTCGTGACGAGGTTACGATCGGTGGGCTGGTCCTCTACGTGATCGGGACCGCGGCGTTGCTCGCGAACGCCGTCGGAACCTACCGACGTAGCGATCGGACGGGGGATAGCCGCTTCGCACTCGTTCTCGGCGCGTACGCCTGGTTGTTGTTTCCGGTGCCGTGGGCGCCGCTCGTCTTGCTGTTTCCGGAGACCGTGCCGGCCCCCGCGATCGAGGTCGCTGCGATCACCGGGCTCGTTTTCGGCTGGATGCTACAACCGGCGATGGCGTTCCTCCCGGTCGTTGCGGTCGCTGCAACCCAGCGATCGAACGGGCTCGTCGATACGATACCCACAGCCGCCGAGGCGGTCTCCGGCCCGTCCTGTCTGCAAGTCGGGAGCGTCAACGCGGGAATGCTCTTGCTCTGGGCGGCGGCAGTTCTCCCGGTCGCGGACGTCGGATCGTCCCTGACGGTGTGGGGCTATCTCTGTATCACCGTCGCGTGGGCGATATTCGTCGTCGATCTCTGGACGTCCCTCGTCGGTCGGAACGTGGCCGGACAGCGCCCCAGGGAGACCCCCTCCGGCTAGAACACCCCCGTCGAATTCGAGACGCGAATCGTCGCCAGCCGACGTTGCTCACCACAATAAACACGGACCTGAATCCACAGTATTGGGAACTACGAGAAATACTTTAGACGTTGCTGCGCCTTGCTACAGATATGGCCGACACGTTCGTCGTAATCGGCGGTGACGCAGCGGGAATGAGCGCAGCGAGCAAGGCGAAACGGGAACAGCCTGACCTGGAGGCGATCGTCTTCGAGAAAGGAGAGTGGGTCTCCTACGCGGCCTGCGGGATGCCGTACTACGTCAAAGGGGCCGTCGAGTCGCTCGACGACCTCGTCACAGTGACCGCCGAGGAGTTCCGGGACGAACGAGACGTCGACCTGCGGACGGGCCACGAGGTCGTCGACGTCGATCCGGAGGCCGAGACGGTGACTGTCGATGCCGGCGACGAGACCTACGAGCAGCCGTACGACGACCTTCTCGTCGCGACCGGCGCGAGCGCGATCGAACCGCCGTTCGACGGATTGGATCTCGAGGGCGTGTTCACAATCCACAACATGGACGAAGCCGACGTGATCGAGGAGTACGTCACCGAACGGGGTCTCGAGACCGCGGCGATCGTCGGCGGCGGCTACGTCGGTATCGAGATGGCCGAAGCACTGTCCGCCCGCGGCGTCGCCGTTCACCTCTACGAGATGCTGCCCCACGTTCTCCAGCCGTTCGGCGATACCGTCGCCGAGGTCGTCGAAGAACACCTGCGCGAACAGGGGATCGAACTGCACCTCGAGACGGCCGTGTCGGGATTCGGCGGCGACGAGCGGATCGACAGCGTTCGACTCGAGGACGAGTCCGTTCCCGCCGACATCGCGATCGTCGGCGTCGGCGTGGCACCGAACGTGGACCTCGCCGAAGCGGCGGGCATCGAACTCGGGTCGACCGGAGCGATCGCGACGGACGAGTACGGACGCACGAACTACGAGAACGTCTACGCGGCCGGTGACTGCGCCGAGGCGCGCAACGTCGTGACCGGCGATCCGGACCACGTCCCGCTGGCCCTGACTGCGAATCGTGCCGGGCGGGCGATCGGACAGACTGTCACCGGATCGCCGACGCAGATCGGAGAGATCGCGGGCACGGCCATCGTGAAAGCGTTCGAATTGGGGGCCGCTCGGACGGGTATCGTCGACGAAGAACGGGCCCGGGAGGCGGGCTTCGATCCGGTTTCGGTCACGATCTCGGCGCCGACGCGCGCGCACTACTACCCGGGCGGTGCGGAACTCACAGTCACGCTGCTCGCCGATCGCGAAACCGGTGCGGTCCTCGGGGGAAGCGTCGTCGGTCGGGAGGGACCAAAGCGCATCGATTCGATCGCCATGGCGCTGCACGCCGGTATGACCGCGACCGAACTGCAGAACGCGGATCTGGCGTACGCGCCGCCGTTCAGTCCCGTCTGGGACCCGGTCCTCACGGCGGCGAAAGTCCTCAGCGGAAAACTCGAGTAGCGGCGGCCGATCGGCCTGGACGGCCACGGCCGGTCGCCACAGGACGAGACTCCTCGTGGCGATCGGGGTCGGGGATCGCGATCGGGGTCGGGAACGTTCTCGTAGGCGCGGCCGGGTTCGGTGACGGGAAACCGTTCGAGCCGACGGGAGGCCGACGCTAACTGCCGGTCGTCGGCGGTAGCCGCTCGAGGTCGGACGGTTCGCACGCGCGTTCTACCAGACCGCTGTGATACGAATCGGGCCCCGCATCGCGTCTCCTCCATCGAACTCGGAATTCGAGAAACGTTTTTCACTTTCCCGTCCGCATTCGTGTCTATGGATCACAATATTGGTTCGGCTGATCGGATCGTGCGGCTGATCGGTGGCGCGGTACTGATTGCGATCGGCGTCGCGTCGCTCGTGGGACTCCTCGGGTTCGGAACCGTCGCGGGCGTCGGTGCGGTTCTGATCGGCGCCGTTTTTCTCGGGACTGCGCTCACCAGAATTTGCCTCGTGTACCGAATTCTGGGCGTCGAAACGACCGATTCCTCGTAGGACCGTCGCGTCGCTGGCATCCCCCGCCCACACGACGGATCGCTCGCCGTTCGCTCCGATCCGCGTTCTGCCTCGAGTACGGGTCAGGTGACTCGAGAGACCGTTTCACTCCCGTAAATCTGGGGCACCGTCACCTCCGGAAGATATTTTGATTATCTTGGGTTTTATGTACAATACTAATGCTCGGGCTGTTCAAGATTCGACCGTGCCGATGACGAATTCAGACATCGAATCCGCTGTGACTGTCGATGCTCGATGGATCGAGCGTCCCGGACCGCTGACGAATCCCATCGAACCGGTCGGACGCGCTGACGACGGGACGCCGGTGTCGGTACCGAGCGATTCACTGCGGTCGCTCACCGACGAACGCGTGTGGCTCGAGGCGTCCGGTGGGGCGTTACTCGCACCTGGAGTGACGACCGATCGCCACGAAATTCACGGTGAGAGCGCGTGACCGAACACGTCCTCGTCGTCGGCGGCGGGACCGGCGGGACGGTCCTCGCGAACGATCTCGCGGACAGACTCGAGGCGGAACTCGACGCCGGCGACGTTCACCTCTCTCTGGTCAACGACGACACCGATCACGTGTACAAACCGGTGTGGCTGTACGTCCCGTTCGGGAAGCGCGAACCCGACGACGGACGACGGCCGTTGTCCGAACTGATCGACGATCGGATCGACCTCCACATCGATCGGGTCACCGGGATCGATACCGAAGCACGACAGGTTCGGTTCCGGGATCGATCCCGGCCGGTCGAGTACGACTATCTCGTTCTCGCGACCGGTTCGACGCTCGCGCCGGACGAGATTCCGGGACTGGTCGACGGCGGACACAATTACTACAGCGAGTCGGGTGCGACCGCACTCAGGGACGACCTCCTCTCGTTCACCGAGGGACGGATCGTACTCAGCGTCATCGGAATCCCGCACATGTGTCCGGCCGCCCCCCTCGAATTCGCGTTCATGACCGACGACTGGTTCCGGGAACGGGGACTTCGCGAGGACGTCGAGTTGACGTTCACCTCCCCCATCGAGCGCGTACACGGGAATCTCCAGGTCGCGGAGTGGGCACGTCCGCGGATGGACGACCGCGATATCACCGTCGAGACGGGCTTCGACGCGGCGGCGGTCGATCCGGACGACGAAACCATCCAGTCGGCCGATGGAACGACGATCGACTACGATCTCCTCGTTTCGATTCCCCCACACCGCGGCATCGATCTCGTCGAGGAGTCCGGCCTCGGTGACCGAGGCTGGGTTGACGTCGACAAACGGACGCTCGAGGCGGAGGCCGCCGACAACGTCTATGCGATGGGCGATACGGCGGCGACCGGCGCGCCGAACGCGGGGAGCGTCGCCCACTATCAGGCCGGCGTCGTCGGACAGCGGATCGCGAGTGAGGTTCGCGGCCGGCCGCCGACGGCGACCTACGACGGCAAGACGCTCTGTTTCATCGAGACGGGGATGAACGCGGCATCGTTCGTCGAATTCGATTACGAGAACCCGCCGTCGCCGGTCGCCCCGTCCGAGAAGATCCACTGGGCGAAACTGGCGTACAACGAAGCCTACTGGCTCACCGCACGGGGGTTACTCTGACCATGTCCGACGATATCGTTCGGGAGTCGGACGACCTCGAGGACGTCATCGCGGAGAATCCCGAAGGGGTCGCGAATTTCGTCCGCCGACTCGATGCGGTAAATGAACTGCTGGACGTCCTCGCGCTCGGCGAGAGCGCGCTCACCGACGAGATGGTCGTCGAACTCGCTGACACGGGGTCGACGATTCTCGAGTCAGCGGACGGGCTCGCGACCGACGAGACCGTCGCGTTGGCCCACCAGATCGGAGCGAACGGCGACGAATTGCAGGACTCGATCGAGACGTTGATGCGCCTCCAGCGAAGCGGAACGCTGGACGAAATCGCCGAACTCGCTGAGGTCGGATCGCTCCTGACGGCCGCGCTGGACGACGAGATGGTGACGACGCTCGTTGGAACGGGCGAATCGCTCGGGGAAGTGGCGGAATCGGCTGCCGATACGGATACCAGCGCCGGTCTGGAGACGCTTCTCGACGGGATCGGGACCGCCGAACGGACCGACCCAGGCCCGGTCGGCCCGGTGGGGATGGTACGCGGTCTCCGCGATCCGGACGTCAGATACGGCCTCGGATACCTGCTGGCAGTAGCGCGCGCGATCGGGCGCGAACAGGCCAGTCCCGAATCGTCCTGACCCTCCTCCCGCTTCGAAGACGAACCGAGCCGACACGTCTCGTCCCGCCGGCGCGACGAGACGTGTCACCCCGGCTTTCGCGGACGGCCGTCTCAACGGACAGTTCCTCGTCCACCGAGTGAACGTATTGATTTCGGAATATTCGGCGACGGACCGAGGCATTCCTCTTATTGTTGTCCGGCAAGATTTCGACGGTAATGGAACCGCAGGAGGAGATACTTCGGCTACTCACGGATGGCACTAATCGGGCGATTTTGACCGTCCTGAATAGCCACAATGGGACTCTCTCCCTGTCCGAGGTCGCCGAACGAATCGTTTCACAGGAGACGACGTCCGACGCTTCGAATCGCGATGAGCGGATCAGTGAACTGGTCGTCGCGTTGCATCACAGGCACCTTCCGAAACTCAGCCAGGCGGGACTGCTCGAGTACGATTCCGTCCGGAACGTCGTCTCTCCCAGCGACTCGTCCGTGGTGGACACGGACTGGCTGGACGGACAGACACTCGACGAATTACGCTTCCAGTTCGGACGGGAAAGCGGGTCCGAAGAACGCGAAATCGAGATACTCGACGGCCGAGAAGCGGTGTACGATTACGGCCGTGAGCTGGCGGACGTGGCGGACGAGGAACTCTTTTTGATCTACGCCTCCGGCGAGTTGCTCGACGAAGCGTGTCTGCCACACGCGACGGACGCTATCGAGCGGGGAGTCTCGTTGTACGCGGGGACGAAAAGCGAGGACGCCCGGGAGTTTTTCAGCGAGAGTCTTCCGGAAGCGACGATTTGGGATCCACAGATGGATTGGATGTACGAGCAGTCGAACTTTCCGAAGGTGAGCCGGCTCATCGTCGCTGATCGCGAGTCCGTCGTCGTCGGCCTTTGGAGGGGCGGACCGGGCGGGTCCAGATCGGAAGTCGGAATGGTCGGGGAGGGGAAAACCAATCCGCTGGTCGTACTCGTACGGGAACTGCTCGGGTCGCGGCTGGATCATCTCGATTATCAGAGCGACGATTTCCTCGGAAATCTTCCGTTCGAGACGTGAAGAGACCCTTTTCGCGATCGGATCGGTCGGATACAACGCGACGGTTCGTCTCGCTCGGAGCTAGGACCGATGCAATTCGGTCCGGTCGAGTTCGACGGTGCCGTCGCTCGTGACGACGACGTCGTGACCCCGATAGGCAAACTCCACCTCGAGATTGCCGTCCGGATTACGCGACCCGTGATCGACGAGTTCGTTCAACGCGTCGGGATCGATGACGTCGGCTAGCGGCGGGGATATCGATACGGGGTCGACGTCGTCGTCGTCGGCGATCGTTCTGATGACCTGTTCTACTGCCGTTTGATCGTGTCGGGGTGAGCGGGGAGTCATTGGCTGATCGGAAGACGGGCTGTTCGGTCGGCCGCTCAGACCAGTAACTGAACGTCCGATTCGGCCATGTGCTGGAGCGCGGTCGCCGCGCCGACGCCGGTGGTGACGCCGTCGAAGAAGTCGTCTTCGTCGTAATCCATCAGTTCGATGGTCATCTGACAGGCCTGGAGTTCGACGCCCTGGTCGATGGAGAGATCGATGAGCTCCTCGATGGTGGCCGTGCCGTTTTCGTCGATCTTTTTCTCCATCATCCACGTCGCCATCCGATCCATTCCGGGGAGCGCGGCGAGGGCGTTCGGCATCGGCATGTTCGGGTTGCCGACCGCCGACAGTTGCAGGTTCGACGACTTCTCCTCGTGGAGAATGTCGAGGCCCCAGAACGTATGGAAGACGACGACGTCCCAGCCGAAGGCGGCCGCCGTGCTCGCCAGGATCAGCGGCGGGTACGCCATGTCGAAACTCCCCTGGGTCGCGACGATCGTCATCTTCTGCTGGTCGTCGCCGGTCTCGGTTTCCAGCGCAGCGACCTTGTCCTCGAGTTCTTCGAGCCGAGCCTGCAGTGCCTCTTCGGTCATCGGCTCGCCGTCGGTCGCTGGTGAAGGTGTGTCGGTGCTCATTTTCAGGCGGTCTTCTGCACGTAGTGTTTGTACACGTCGCCGTCTTCGACCTGCTCGAGAAGGTCGACGCCGTTCGTGCCTGCCGCCCAGCCGTCGATGTCGCTCATGCTGCCCGAGTCAGTCGCAACCACCTCGAGGACCTCGCCTTCGGCGAGGTCGTCGACGGCGGACTTGGTCTTGACTACCGGCATGGGACACGATGCACCTTTCACGTCGAGCGTCTCCGCGATATCGTATTCTACACTCATGATGGATCACTCCGTGTTCTGTATTGGAGTCAATGCACAATATTGGATCTGCGGTTAAAAGAGTGTCGATTCTTGTGCCGATTGCAAACAACTGTAGCGCGCTAAATGGTCTGAGGAATTCGCGTGGTGGACACAGTGTGTGATTTCGTGCGCGAAGCGCGTACGTCCGATGGCTCGGTATTGTACGAATTGGGAACTACTATGCAAACTCTTATATGCCGGCGTCCGGTAGATGGCAGTGTACAATATGAACGCAGACGACTTCCCGACTCCGGATGCCGACGTCGACACGGTCACGCCGGAGACGCTGAAGAGTCGCATCGACGCGGGCGAGGACGTCACGCTTCTCGACGCGCGAATGGAATCGGATTACGACGAGTGGCACATCGACGGCGAGTCCGTCGAATCGGTCAACGTCCCGTACTTCGAGTTCCTCGAGGACGAGATCGACGACGAGGCCCTCGCACAGATTCCGGACGACCGCGAAGTAACGGTGCTCTGTGCCAAGGGCGGTGCGAGCGAATTCGTCGCGGGCACGCTCGCGGACCGGGGGTACGACGTCGACCACCTCGAGGACGGGATGAACGGCTGGGCACGTATCTACGAAACCGTCGAGGTCACCGATTACGACGGCGCGGGGACGCTGTTGCAGTACCAGCGACCGTCCTCGGGCTGTCTCGGCTACCTCGTCTACGACGACGGGGAAGCGGCCATCATCGACCCCCTCCGCGCGTTCACCGATCGCTACCTCACGGACGCAGACGAACTCGGCGTCGACCTGAAATACGCGATCGACACGCACATTCACGCGGATCACATCTCGGGCGTTCGGGCGCTCGACGCCCTCGGCGTCGAGGGCGTCATTCCCGAGGCCGCGGTCGACCGCGGTGTCACCTACGCGGACGAGTTGACGACGGCCGCCGACGGCGATACGTTCGACGTCGGCGACGCGACGATCGAGGCCGTCTACACGCCCGGCCACACGACGGGCATGACCTCCTACCTCGTCGACGACAGCCTGCTCGCCACCGGCGACGGACTGTTCGTCGAGAGCGTCGCCCGTCCCGACCTGGAGGAAGGCGACGACGGCGCACCCGACGCGGCGCGGATGCTCTACGAATCGCTCCAGGAACGCGTCCTGTCGCTCCCCGACGAGACGCTCGTCGGCGGTGCTCACTTCAGCGACGCGGCCGAACCTGCCGATGACGGAACTTATACGGCACCGATCGGCCAACTTGTCGATGACATGGACGCACTCACGATGGACGAAGACGAGTTCGTGGAGCTGATCCTCTCGGACATGCCGCCGCGGCCGGCCAACTACGAGGACATCATCGCCACGAACCTCGGTCAGCAAGACGCCGACGACGACGAAGCGTTCGAACTCGAACTCGGACCGAACAACTGCGCTGCGAGCCAGGAATCGCTCGCCGGTGACTAACGCCTCTCCCAACAATGGTACCTGATCCAGTCCCGCTACAGTTGACCGCCGAACTGTTCCCGAACGGGATCAGTCGCTACGCGATCGGCGGACTGCTGGTCGGTCTCGGAACCGTCGTGATTTACCTCGGAACCGGGATCCCGGCCGGCGCGAGCACGTTCCTCGAGTCGACGCTGTCGTACGTCTCCGGCCAGTCGCGGTTCATGCAGTACGTCTCGTCTCGGGACTGGCGGCTCGTGTTCACGCTGGGCATCATCCTCGGCGCACTGACGTTCGCGGCGACGGTTCAGTCCGGCGTGATCACGACCTCGCTCTACCAGCCCGGAACGACCGGTGAACTGTACGAGGTCGGCGGCGTGACTCTCTGGTCGACCGACGTGCAGCCGTGGCGGCTGCTGATCGGCGGCGTGTTCGTCGGCGTCGGCACGCGCATCGGGAAGGGCTGTACGTCGGGCCACGGGGTCTGCGGGGTCGGCTCGGCCTCGAAGACGTCGATCGTTGGCGTGGCGACGTTCCTGACGGTCGCCATCGTGACCGGCCAACTCGTCGCAGCACTGGGGGTGAGTCCGTAATGTCCGAGACGTTCAGGACTCGACGTGGCGAACGGGGAGGTGACGACCCATGAGCCGGAACCGCCATCCCCTGTTCATGCCGCTGATCCTCGTCGGCGGCCTGATCTTCGGCTTCGGGCTCGGGTTCAGCCACATGGCGCGTCCGGAAGTCGTGCTGAACTTCCTGCAGTTCGACGACTTCGGACTGCTGTTCGTCATGTTCGGCGCGGCGATCGTCTCCGGGATCGCCTTCGCGGTGATGCCCCGGATCAGCGACGGCGCACCCCTGACCGGCAAGCCCTTCGAACGCCGGTTGAAGTCGTTCGACCGGAACGTCCTGATCGGCGGCGCCATCTTCGGCGTCGGCTGGGGGCTGTCAGGGATCTGCCCGGGAGCCGCGTACGCCAGTCTCGGTATCGGGAACGTCACCATCCTCTGGGCGCTCGCCGGGATGTTCATCGGTGCGTACCTGCAGGGTCGGTGGCGCAGCCGAGCCGTCAGCGCCGACTCCGTGGCGACGGGTGCCGACTGACACGCTCTTTTCGAGGCGCTTCTAGCAATGGAATTGACAATTATCGCGCTGTTCGTTACCGCCGGACTCGCGAGTTTGTTCATGGCGTGGGTCATCGGGGCGGGCTCGAGCGGTGCGACGCCCTTCGCGCCGGCGGTCGGTGCGAACGCTATTTCGACGATGCGAGCCGCCTTCGTGGTGGGCATTTTCGGCCTCGCGGGAGCCGTTACGCAGGGGGCAAACGTTTCGGAAGCTATCGGTCGCGGGCTCGTCGGCGGCGTGAGTCTGCCAGCGACGGGCGTTATCATCGCCCTGTTGATCGGGGCCGGTCTCATGGCCGTCGGTATTCGAACCGGTTATCCGATCGCAACGGCGTTTACCGTGACCGGCGCGGTGATCGGCGTCGGCCTCTCCCTCGGCGGGACCCCGGTCTGGACGAAATACCAGCAGATCGGGGCCGTCTGGGTACTGACGCCGTTCGTCGGTGGCGGGATCGCGTACGGCATCGCGAGCGCGCTTCCCAGGTCCGACGTCCCGGAGCGATTCAGCGTCCCGCTGCTCGCTGGCCTCGTCGGTGCCGTCCTCGCGAACGTCGAGTTCGCGTTTCTGGGACCCGACGGCTCGGCGGGGTCCGCCGCGGGGCTCGTCCAACGCGTGGTCGGTCTCGAGGGCTGGGCCGCGTCGATCGGCCTCTCGGTGGCGATGGCGATCGCCGTTGCAGGGCTCGTCTACTGGGACGTCCGGCGTGACCTGACCGGCGGACTCAGGCGGGTGTTGCTGGCGCTCGGTTCACTCGTCGCGTTCTCGGCCGGCGGTAGCCAGGTCGGGCTCGCCGTCGGGCCGTTGCTGCCCCTGCTCGACGAAGTCGCGGCGGTCTCGACGGCTGCCGTCCTCGTCGGCGGTGGTGTCGGTATCCTCGTCGGATCGTGGACCGGAGCGCCGCGGATGATCAAGTCGCTGGCACAGGATTACTCGTCGCTGGGACCGCGGCGCTCGATCGCGGCGCTCGTCCCGTCGTTTCTCATCTCTCAGCTCGCGATCCTGCTCGGCGTGCCCGTCTCGTTCAACGAGATCGTCGTCAGCGCGATCATCGGAAGCGGTGCCGCGGTCGGCGGGGGCGATGCGATCAGCCCGCGGAAAATACTGCTGACGATCGGCGCGTGGGTCGCGTCGTTCGGACTCGCGTTCGCTATCGGCTACGGGTCCGTCGTCGTGGTTCCGGCGATGTGATCCGAGGGACTCTCGCGGTTCGACGGAACGACATGCGGACACGCGGCAACGCGTTCGAGCGATTACACGATCACGCGATCGTGCGATAGCGCTGTTACAGCGTCCACGTTACGCCGTCCGCGGCGGGGGGACGAGATACACGTTTCTCTCGGCGTGCGTGACGACCGATTCCGAGACGCTCCCCAGCAGCAGCCGTCGGAGTCGACTCCGACCGCGCGACCCGAGCAGGATCGCCGACGCGTCGGCTTCGTCCGCGGCCGCGAGGATCTCGTCCGCCGGGTCGCCGCGCCGAACGTCGATCCGCGTCTCGATGTCCCACTCCTCGAGTCGATCTTCCAGTTCCGATAGCCGCGCGGCCGGCTCCTCGCCTTCGGTCGCGCCGGTGTCCTTCGGCGATTCGACGTGGACCAGTGTCGCCGCGTCGGCGGCGTGGCGGAGGGTCGAGAACGCGTCGAACGCTCGCTCCGCGTTTTCCGAGAAATCGGTCGCATAGAGGAGCCGCCGAAAGAGGTGCTCGCGGCGAACCTCAGGCTCGTCGGCCTCGCGCTCGATGCGAGTAACCAACAGCGGGACCACCGTCGTTCGCGCGAGATTGCGCGCCGTCGATCCGATGACGCGGTTCTCGAGCGGGCTCTTCCCGCGCGATCCGACGATCGTCAGGTCGGCGTCGACGGTTTCGGCGATCCCGTTGATTCGACGGTGTGGCGTCCCGCGGACGACGTGCGTTTCGACGTCGAAGCCGGTGGCTTCCATCACCGACTGATACTGATCGAGCGCGCGTTGGCGTCGCCCCTCGAGATCCATCCCTGGCATCCCAGCGTGAACGTTGGAGGGGATGACGGTGACGAGGTGCATCGTCTCGACGCCGATCCGCGCGAGACACTCGAGACAGGTTTCGTTCTGGATCGCCGCTTCACTCGCCGCCGAAAGGTCGGTTGCGTAGAGCGCTCGCATGGTCGAATGGTAGCGTCCGGCGTACAATATTGTTTGTATTGTTCACAATCGGTGACTATCCGATGGAGTGCGTCGGCCGACGCGTGGGGGAGAATTGTCAACAAGTCACGTCCGTCTTCCGGCTCGAAAATGTTTCGCGCACGACCGGTTTCGGGGCGCGAATCGAGCCGATTCGGCACCCTCGCTGCCGTCCGCTGTATCCGTATAACGTATGCATATATTTCGGTTGGATAGCCGTGTGATCCGTTGCAGTAATATTGTGCAGTCCATCCAAAACTGTTAATACCCTCATCCGATTAGGGTCTACTGAAGAGAAAGCCATGATACACCCACAACTACACACGAAGGGCGGTGAGTACCGATGATAGGCGGAAGCGTCTCCGCGATGGCGGACGCTGGCTTGCTCATCGGAGCGGTCCTCCTCGAGGCTATCGTCCTGTACGTTGGCTACGGTGCGGCAGAAGAAGCGCTCGCAGAACCGATGGTCGAACGAATCAAGAACGTCTAACATGGAGATACTAGGAATAAGTCTGGCGCTGATCGTGATGTTCGTCGGGTTCGGCCTCCTCATCGGGATCCTGTTCGGATTCTTCGGGATGGGCGGGTCGTTCCTCGTAACGCCCGCGCTGTTAGTCATGGGCTACGACGCCAACGTCGCGGTCGGGTCCGGGCTGGCGTTCGTCTTCGGGACGTCCGTCATCGCGACCCTCAAGCACCGTGACCTCGGTCAGGTGGACTACAAACTCGGGGTGCTGATGATCGCCGGTACGACTGCCGGCATCGAGGTCGGTAAGATCGGCCTCGAGTACCTCCAGCACATCGGCCTCGCCGGCTCCGTGGTCAGCGTCGCGTACGTCGTCCTGCTGGGCGGCATCGGCGTCTTCGTGACGTACGAAGCCCTGAAGGGCGCCGGCGGCGGCATCGACCACGACGTCGACGGGGACGCCGACCTCGAGGACGAGGAGATTCCCGAGATCGCACAGAAGATCCAGTCCTACCGCGTCCCGCCGATGATCTCGATCCGCGGCGGATTCACGGTCTCGCTGTGGATGGTGTTGCTGGTGGCGTTCGCGACGGGGCTGCTGTCAGGGTTCCTCGGCGTTGGCGGCGGATTCATCCGCATGCCCGCGCTGTTCTACCTGATCGGCGTGCCGGTCCCGGTCGCGGTCGGGACCGACCTGTTCGAGATCGTCTTCTCGGGCGGGATCGGGAGCTTCCTCTACGCCCAGTCCGGCGCAGTGGACCTGAGCATCGTCGCGCCGCTGCTGGCCGGGAGCGCACTCGGCGCTCGAGTCGGTGCGGCAGCGACGAACCTCGTCGAGGAGGACGACATCAAGGTGTACTTCGGCATCATGCTGTTGCTCGGTTCCATCGCGGTCGCCGTGCGAGAAATCGGTGGCCTCCTGGAGATGCCGGTCTTCGACACGGTGAGTCTGGCGATCATCATCGGAGCAGCACTGCTCGTCAGCGGGGCCGTCGTCTACAACGGCGTCACCATCCTCCGCGAAGAGGATCAGCCGTCGCCCTCGCCCGCCGACTAGGTTGGCACAGGATTGTACAATTTATACACAAATCTTTTAACGACGCGGTGTCTACCGTACACCGATACCAATGCCGGATTCGCTGTCCGAACAACTACAACAAGACATACAGTGCGAGGGCCTCCTCGAGTGCTTCCACGGCCTCAAGCAGCTCGATAAAGAGTGTTTCCGGGCGCTCGTGGGCGCCGAGGAGCCGATGACCGTCGACCAAATAGCCGACGCCGTCGACCGCGAGCGTTCGACTGCCTACCGGGCAGTGCAGCGACTGCTCCAGACGGGGTTCATCAAGAAAGAGCAGGTCAACTACGACCAGGGCGGCTACTACCACGTGTACTCGCCGACCGACCCGTCGAAGATCGCAGACGACATGCAGCGAATGTTGAACGACTGGTACGCGAAGATGGGTCAACTCATCCAGGAATTCGAAACCAAGTACGAGCAGACGGACGCGACCGCACCGGCCGAAGCGGAAGGATAGCATCGTCCACCGGCAATCGCGTCACTTCGGTTCTTTTCGTTTGCCGTCTTCGTTCTCAGCCCGTCTCCTCTCCGGCACGTAGCGGTGAATTTTTCCACGATCTATGACGACCGCGTCTCGTGCGACGAGCGAGTAGCCGTTCTCGAGCGGCGGTTCTCGACCGTTCGATCGCCCTCTCGGTAACTCCGACCGCAGAACATCTCGCCGAATTGCACAGCCGGATACGGTCGGATGCCCACGCACACGATACGGCGACGGTGCGTCGTCGGAGCTATCGAGACAGTATGAGCGCACACGAACTTACGACCGACGTCGAACAGTTCCTCGCGAATTTCTTCGCGTTGCGGTATCGCGAAGTGATGATGGTCTTTGCGACGCTCGCCGTCGCCGTCGCATCGATCGTCTTTTTCCCGGGGCTCGATTCCGTCGGAAAGGGCGTTCAGTCCGACCTCTCGGTCGAGTTGCTCGCGGTGTTCGTCCTCGTCGCAGTCGTCGCCGGCGTCGTCAAGGGGATGATCGGATTCGGATACTCGCTCATTACGACCCCGATTTTCGCGTCGGTCATCGACCCGACGGTCGCCGTCGTCGTCCTCGCGATTCCGCCGTGGATGATCAACATGTTCCAGATCGGGGAAACCGACACGGGCCGGTCGTTCGTCCGCGAGGAGTGGCCGCTCCTGTTGCTCGCCGTCGTCGGCGCCGTCATCGGGGTCGCCGCGCTGGCGGCGTTCAGCGCCGGCCCCGTCGTCCCGTTCGTCATCGGCCTCGTCATCCTCGGCTACGTCGTCTTCCAGGTCGTTCGGAACTTCGTGACGGTCCGGGAAGCCCACCACCCGATCGCGCTCGGAACGGCCGGTTTCCTCGAGGGATTCTTGCTCGCCATCGCGAACCTCGGGCCGCTCCTGCCGGCGTACTTCCATACCTTCGAGCGGGACGCCGACCGATACATCGGCGGGCTGTCGATGGTTCTCGGGACGATATTCACCGTCCGGCTCGTGCAGATGGCCCTGTTCACCGACCTCCTGACGACGTACCGGCTCTGGCTCGGCTCGGTGATCGCGGTGGTCACCATCGTCGGCCTCCTTCTTGGCACCTTCCTCCGCCGACTCGAGATCGACGAGCGGACGTTCAACTGGTTCGTCGTCGGGCTTCTGTTCGTCATCTCGCTCAACATCTTCCGGAACACCGTGCCGGCACTGTTCTTCTAGTACAGGGCCAGCGCCTGGCACGATCGACCGTCACCCGCCGTGAAGACCGCGACCGCCCACCCGACGCCGACCCGATGAGGAAACCGTCGTCGCGACCGTCACCCGGAGCGCCCAGTCGGTCGCTCACTTCGTCAGCGACACGAGAATCAGAAGCATCCCGCTCGAGACGATGACCGCCTGGATGAGGGCAGCGGACAAAATCGTCGTCCCGAACGTCTGGTAGATGAGGCCCTCACAGATCGCCCCCGCGCCGATGAACACGAACCCGCCGGAGACGTAGAGCATCGGCGTTTGACCGTTCCGCCGATAGCCGTGATACGCCAGATACGCGACCGTGAGGCTCAATACGAGCGTAATCAGCTTGGCGAGTACGAACGACGGCTCCATCAGTCGTCACCTCGCAAATCGTCCCAGAGGGCTGTGAAGTTGTCGGCGAGTTCGTCGCGCGTCTCCAGTGTCACCGACAGTTTACCGTCGGTGAGATCCACGTGGAGCCCCTCGAGCGCCGTTACGAACTCACTTCGATGGGATCCGTCCGAGTCGACGGTGTGGCGTTCCTCGACGAGTTCGAGGTCCTGGAGGGTCGATACGCGGCGATAGATCGTCGTCAGGGAGGCGTCGCACTCCTCGCTCAACGCTTTGGCGGTCATCGGACCCTGATCGGCCGCGACGAGTATCTCTCGTGCGTAGTCGTCTGCGAGTATCTGAAATACCTCCGACGATCTCGGGGAGCCTCCGTGTTGCACACGATATGTCCCGATGGTCACCGTCAAATAGGCCACGATTTGCTGGTTCAGCAAATCGACGCGACTAACTTGACCACCACCGATCTGATTTAAAATAGCGTCACTGTCACGGAATCATGACGAATTATCTGCTTGCATGTAAACCCGCGATCGGGCTGTACGGGCAACACGATCCGAGTGCCGTCCTCTTCGAAGACGGGACCCCCGTTTTCGGCGTCGAGGAGGAACGATATACGCGGGACAAACACGCTACCGAAACGTTCCCCGAACAGGCGATTCAGGCCTGTCTCGACCACCGGGATCTGGAGATTACGGACCTGGATCGCATCCTCCTTCCGTACGATCCGGAGCTTCGCAGCGAAATCGCCTCCCACTACCTCGAAGATGCGGTTCGAGCGCCGGGGCTCTTGAGAAAACTCACCGCGCTGGAACGAACGATCGTGACCCAGATCAGGAGTCGGTTCGTTCCGACGCGGCAGATCGAAGCCCGCCTCGAGTCGTTCGGGACGCCGCTCCCACCGATCGAAACGATACCGCACCACCGTTGTCACGCCGCGAGCGCGTTCCATCCGTCGGGCTTCGACGAGGCGGTCGTCCTCACCGTCGATGCGAAAGGCGAGTACGATTCGACGGTCGTCTGGCACGCGACGGGACGGCGACTGAAACGCGTCCGGACGTACGACCATCCCAACAGTCTGGGGCTCTTCTTCGCTACAGTGACGGAGTACCTCGGCTATCGGATGTTCAACGGCGAAGGGAAGGTGATGGGGCTCGCGCCGTACGGCGACGATAACCCCGAGATCGAGTCCGCCCTTCGGGAACTGATCGACACGGGCGTCGACTACGACGTCACCGACCTGACGAAACGCTGGGGGACCGGTCACGGCGTCGATATGCTCGAAGATGCGCTCGAACGCCCGCGAACGGAAGAACCCGGCGAGTACGGCCAGTGGGAGAAAGACCTCGCCTACACCGCCCAGAAACTGCTCGAGGAGACGGTCGTCGAGATCGCGGAGGACGCAATCGAACGCTTCGACACCGCCAACGTCGCGCTCGCGGGCGGGGTCGCGCTCAACTGTAAACTGAACAAACGCGTTCGGGAGTCGCCGGCCGTCGACGACGTGTTCGTCCAACCCGTCGCCCACGACGCCGGTCTCGCCCTCGGAGCCGGCTGGTCGCGCCAGCGCCCGGCAGCCGTCGACCGTCAGACCGACGTCTATCTCGGCCCGGCGTTCGAGACGGACGAGATTCGATCGCTCCTCGAGACGAACAAAATCGAGTACTCGGAACCGGACGACGTGGAGCGGTACGTCGCCGAGCGGCTCGCGGCGGGCGACCTCGTCGGCTGGTTTCAGGGACGAATGGAGATGGGGCCGCGAGCGCTCGGGGCCCGGAGCATCCTCGCCGATCCCCGCAGCGCAGACTCCCGAGACCGCGTCAATCGGTTCGTCAAACACCGCGAGGAGTGGCGACCGTTCGCACCGTCGATGCTCGAGTCGGCGGCCGACAGATACCTCGCCGACGGCCGACCGGCTCCGTTCATGATCGACGCGGACGACGTCCGTTCGGAGGCGGCCGGAGAACTCGAGGCCGTCTTACACCCCGCCGACGACTCGACGCGTCCACAAACGGTCCGCGAGGATCAGCACCCGCGCTATTACCGGCTCATTTCGGAGTTCGAGAACATCACCGGCGTTCCGGCCGTCCTGAACACCTCGTTCAACGATCACGCCGAACCGATCGTCCGGACGCCGACGCAGGCCGTCAAGGACTTCTACGGGATGGGGCTCGATCTGCTCGCGATCGAGGATTTCGTCGTCGAAAAGGAGACGGCGTAGGCGGTCGGGACGGCGACAACCACGGAGAAGTGCCGCTACCGAACCGGGCGGATGGAACGCGTTACTGCGGGGCGTGCGTCTCGAGGAGATCGACGATCGTCTCGGCGCTCTCGAAGCCGTCGTCGAGGCGGGCCACTTCGTCGCCGTCTCGTAACACGACGAGCGTCGGGACGCTTCGAATCTCGAATTCCGCCGCGAGATCGGGGACGAGACCAGCGTTTACAGTCGCTACCGCGCCGGGCGCGCTGCGAGCGACGGCACCGAGTACCGGCTCCATCGACGCGCAGATCCCGCAGCCGGACGTGACGAACTCGAGCAAGACGAGGTCCCGCTCGGCGAGCAGATCCTCGTACTCGCCCACCGCGTCCAGCTGAACGGGTTTCCGCGCCGCACCGTCGTCGGACGTTTCCGAGTGTGCCGTTCCTGTCATCACCGGTAGTACGTCCCGAGAGTATTTGACTGTTTTGCAAACACTATACAATACTGGTTGCCGATCGATCTTCGTCTCGTTTCCGACGCCGCCCTGGGACGGTTCAGAACGCCAACGGGCTGATTCGAGCCGATGTCGGCCGGAAGACCCGTCACGTCGAGCAGGTCGGACACGTTCGCCTGTGGCGGGCCCAGATCAACCCCGCCAGGAGGGCGACGGAGAGCGCACCGAGCGCCGGGCGGAGCGGGTCGAAGTAGGTCATGAGCGCGGACGAACTGAACAGAGCGAGCAGGAAGCCGTTACAGATCGGACAGCCGACCGCGAGGAACCCGCCGATCAACCCGCCGATCGCCCACCGATCGTCGTCGCTCGAGGAATCGCTCTCGGAATCGAGTCGCGATTCGGTCGCGGTCCGCTGTGCGACGTAGGTTCCCGAGAGCAGCGCGGTCAGTGCGAGCAGCAGGTAATCGACCGGCTTCCGGGGAACCATTCGGACGTAGAGCGGGTTCGGAACGAGTCCGGTGACGAGCCCGAACAGCAGAAAGACGCCGAGTCCGGCGACCGCACCCCGTGCGATCGCTCGCCGGTCCGAGCGGATCGATGCGAGGAAGTCGTGGGCGGTCACTCCGAGCCCTCCGTCGGGAACGCACACTGCTCGGGATGGCCCGTCCGCCCGAGAAAGAACAGCAACAGGGCGAGACCGCCGACGCGGAGCAGCGAGCCGTCGTACGGGAGCACGGCCACCCCTCCGGCCAACCCGAGGAAGCCGAGGAGCCCGGCCCCACAGCTCGCACAACCCGACGCGACGAGACCGGGCACCACACCTGACAGATCCGTCAGACTCGAGCCGGCGCCGACCCGGAGCGTCGCGACGGCGTTTACGACCGCGACGCCGGAAAGCGAGGCATAGAGAACGACAATCGCGAGGCCCGTCCACCCGTCGGATCGGTACACCGTCTCCGTGAGCGCGACGAGAACGTACGTAAACCAGTGGAGTCCGTCGCCGAGCATCTGCAGCGTAAACGTCGGCATCGCGCTCAGTATCAACAGGACGTACGTGGTGAGGGTCACGAGTAGCAGGCCGATCGTGCCCCGCCACGTCTCGAACGGATACGAGACCGCAGCAGAGAGGTTCTGCAGGTACTCCCCGATCGAATAGCGCGTGGGCATCTCGTTCGACTCGATGGAGGGCGCACTGAAATCTCCCACTCCGATTTGCTCACTCAGCAAATCGACGCTTCTATTAACGTAACGGGACGTGAATGTAACGACGAGCATCCTATCGACAATGGCTTACGAATCCGACGCGGACGGCGACTCTTCCCGACGACACACGTCTTCCCGACGGCGCATGTTAGCCGTACTCGGAGCCGGCTCGACGACTCTCGCGGGCTGTATGGACGCGCTATCGGACGACGAGTCCGGGCCGGCGGACACTGACGACGGGGACGGCGATGGCGAGCAGAACACCGAACCCGGAGCCGTCCGCTGGCCCGCGATCGATACTGGTGAAGTCCTCTCGGATTTCGAAGCGCTCGACGAGTGGATGGCTCTGACCGGCGAGATATCGGCGGCTCCGGACGAGGCGAGGACCGGAACGCAAGCCGCGGTCGTCGAGAGCGACGAGGGAAGCGCCAAAATGCAACTGCAGTTCGCCGATGGAATCGATCTCGTGGACTGGGACACGTCGGTGGCGGTCAAACCGGAATCCGCCACGCAGGTCACCGTCGAATTCTTCGCACCGACGCGAGGCGCGCGTCTCACCAGCACTCGAGAACTCCCGGACGAGTACGACGGGTGGTTCCGGATGGACTGTGGCTACCAGCAAAAGCCCGGCGACGATCCGGATCTCTCGAAGGTCAACGGCATCGCTATTTCCGCGGACGGACCCGACGGCGGGCCGACCAAACTGGTGGTAGACGACCTCCGCCGGACGAAATCGGCAGAAAACGGGAAAGCGCTTCTCGCGTTCTACGGCGGTCACGACTCGCACTACGAAATCGCGGCCGAGATGCTCGCAGAGCGCGATTGGGCCGGTGCGGTTCCGATCAGTCCGGCACACATCGGCGACGACGGACGGATGGGCCGTTCCGAACTCCGCGACCTCAGCGACCGCGGGTGGGACGTCTGCTCGCTCCCGGACGTTTCGACGCCGCTGCCCGAACACCCCGAGGAACAACAGCGTCAGGTCCTCGAGTCTGCGCGTGACGCGCTCGCGAAAATCGGCTTCGAGAACGGATCGCGACACCTGTTCGTCCCGGACGGTGAGATGGATTCGACGACCTACGAACTCGCCAGGGACGTCCACGAATCGGCGTTCCTGTACAGTTCCGGGACGACTGGCGTGCCGCCGACCGAGATGCACATGATTCCGCTCATCTGGGGACCCGCGCTTCACACCGGCGTTCGCCGTCACACCAATCTCTCCGACCAGTACGATCTTCTCACCGTCTTGCGGATCCCGCGAATCGTCGACGAGGAAGACGTCGGAATCAACGAGAACAGAATGTCGCTCGACGACTTCGGGTTGCTTCTCGACCACATCGAACAGCGCGACCTCGACGTCGTCACCCCGTCGGACCTCGTCGACGGTTCGTGGGAACGCGACGGTGGCGACGAGGAATTCCCGGACGGAGAACGGCCGGACGGAACCATCCTCGAGGCGGGCCGGTCCCACGAGTTCGAGGGCGACGGTTCGCGTGATTCTCCGACGTTCGACCTCGACGACGGCGTCCTCGTCGCGAACACCACCCACGAAGGCGATTCCGAGATCACCGTCGACGTGACGGAAGTCGACGGGGACGGCACCGACGAGAACCTGGTGACGACGGCCGGGAATACCACCGGCGAGTCGATCATGGCCGTCGAGAGTGGCACCTACAGACTCGAGGTCGACGCTGACGGGGCGTGGTCCATCGAACTCACCCAGCCCGCCGTCGAGAGCGACGAACTCGAAGACCTCCCCGTAGAGGCCGAGGGGACCGGATCCGACGTCGTCGGGCCGCTCTGGACGGACGGCCGCACGAGGGTCGTCGCGACACACGAGGGAGACGGCGCGTTCATCGTCGACGGCTACGGTGCCGACGGCAGTCGAGAGATACTCGTCCATCGGACCGGCGAGTTCGACAACTCGCGGTCGTACAAGGCGGGCGGAACGGTCTGGCTCAACGTCGAAGCCGACGGCGACTGGACGCTCGAGGTTATGGATTCGTAGCGACCGGCCGATTCAGTGGCGTTCCCCCGCGGTATTCGTTTCTCTGCCGAGATGGTCGATCCGAAAGAACGGCGGTCGGCGCCGGACCGGTGGGGCGTCGGGCTAGTCGATCCGACGGAATCAGACCCGGATCGGACCCGATTTGCTGACCCAGCAAATCGTGGGCCCGCTTACAGACCAGTGGGACGAACGTTCCGAGTACGAGCGATGTCCCTCGATCAGCCGTCCCGTCGCGCCGTTCTCACCGGTGCCGTCACACTGCTCGGCAGTGGCAGCGTCTACTTTCTCACGCGCTCCGACGACAGTCCCGATCGCGACCTCTCCCCGTCGTTTCACTCGAGCGATGAAACCGCCGCCCTCGGCCTCGAGTTGCGGGGGAAGCCGATCATGGGATCGCCGGACGCTCCGCTCGAGTTGTACTACTGGACGGACTTCCAGTGTCCGTTCTGCGAACGCTTCGAACGGGAGACCCTTCCCGACCTCGTTCGGGACTACGTTCGACCCGGCGAGCTTCGGATCGTGTTCGTTTCGCTGCCGTTTTTCGGCGCGGACTCGATGACCGCCGCGGTCGCCGGCAAGTGCGTCTGGGACCGGGTCCGTCGGTCGGATCCATCGGCGTATTGGGCCTGGCGGACGGCTATCTTCGACGAGCAGGGCGAGAAGAACTCCGGGTGGGCGTCGGCGGAGAATCTCGTCGAGTACACGCGTTCGGTTTCCGTCGTCGATGCCGGCGCCCTCGAGACGTGTCTCGAGGAACGGCGCTCGACGCTCGAGGCCCGGGTCGAGGCCGACGCCGAGCAAGCGCGCTCGTTCGGGATTACGGGCACGCCCACGTTCGTCGCGACCGATCGAGAGTCGGGATCGCGTGAGGCGCTCGTCGGGGCGCAGCCGATCGAACGCTTCGACGAAATCATCGAACAGGTCGAAAGCGCCTGACTCTCGTCGACGGGGGCCGAAGCACTCGCGACGACTCCGTCCTCGCGCCGCGAGCTCCGAGCGGGTGAACGCAGCGCATCGAAGGGGAGGTCGTTTCTACTCGACGACCACCGCGCCTTTCATCCCCTGTTCGCGATGGGGCTCACAGACGTAGAGGTACGTCCCGGTGTCCTCGAACTGGTGTTCGAACGTGTATCCTTCTTCGTCGGTGATCTCGGTCTCGAAGACGGGGTCGCTCGCGCCGGTTGCGTTTTCGATCTCCAACTCTTCTTCGTCTTCGGGAACGTGGACGACGTTGTGGCTCCCGCCCTCTCCCGTCCACTCCCAGACGACCGTCGTTCCCTGATCGATGCGGATCGCGGGTGGGTCGAACTGTAATCCGTCGTCACCCGCTCCGACGTCGACCGTCACCTCCTCTTCGCCCGTCAGGTCCTGGGTCTCCTCGTAGTTCTCGACGTCGTCGAACCAATCGCCGTAGTCCGGTTCGTCGTCGCCGTCTTGTGCGCTCGCGGATGCGCTGATACCGCCGAGTGCGGTACTCGCACCGAGTATCTTCAGTATCGTTCTTCTGTCGTACATCTCTAACGGAGCCTGCTCCCGCCGGTTACAAAAACGGACTCCTTACCATCGCAACGACCGATCCGTACCGGTCGATTGCACGGTCCTCGAGCGTCTTTTCGACCGGTTCAGTCCGCCCTTAGCCCAAGCTGACGTCGAGATACAACATCACGACCACGCCGGCCATCACCCCGAGCGTCGCGATCCGTTCGTAGCCGCGCGTGTGGGTTTCGGGGATGATCTCGTCGGAGATGACGAAGAGCATCGCCCCGGCCGCAAAGCCCATCGCGTAGGGGAGCAACGGTTCGACGACGGTCACCGCGATCGCACCCACCACCGCGAGAGGGATCTCGACGATGCCGGACCGTACGCCCGCGAACGCCGCGTAGAAGCGACGATCTAGCCCCGCGTTGATCGCTGCGACCGACACGGCGAGCCCTTCCGGGATATTCTGGATGCCGATAGCGAACATGAGCGCAATCGCGTTTTCGACGTCGCCGGAACCGAAGCCGACGCCAACGGCCAATCCCTCGGGCATATTGTGGAGCGTGATCGCCAGGATAAACAGGATGACGGGCGTCAGTCGCTCGTTTTCGAGGGGCAGGGACGTCCCCGGGTCGGCTTCGTCCGGGCGCGTGCGCCCGGTCAATAGAAAGTGGGCGTGGGGAACGAGTCCGTCGGCTCGATCGAGAAACACGACGCCGAGTGCGAGGCCGACCAGCGTCGGAACGGGATCTCCTCCCGAGTACTGCTCGATGCCGGGAATGATGAGGCTCGTAAACGCTGCGGCGAGCATCACGCCGGCCGCGAATCCGAGGGCTCCATCGAGCGACCGCTCCGATGGGTTCCGCCAGACGAGGACGAGCGACGCGCCGATCAAGTTCAACGACGCGATGACGATTCCGCCGACGAGACCCTGGATCACCGGGTCGTCTCCGACGACTCGAACGAATAACTCGACTACTGAAACCATGATTTTACACCGCGTCTCGTTGGCCCACTTTCGTCACGTCGACTACCCCTCGTATCTGCTTCGGTGAAGAAGTCCGATGACGATCCAATAAATCCACCGATCAGGTGGGGCGAATCCTTTCGTTGCCGCGACTGCAGGGACCGCGTCGAACTATAGTAGTCGTTGAAAGTCAGTGCACACCCTGCTCGCGAAATCACGGCCAGCGAAGACTCGCTGGCCGCTTTACTGCGAGCGGTGAGTAAATCGTTTCAACGACTACTATACTGTGACGGTGTGGTGACCGCGGGGGCCTCCCCGATCGACCTTCCAGAGTCGCTCACTGAACTGATCGCTTCTATCGGCCTCTCCAACCGGCCCGCTGAACTGATCTCTCTCCCCGGCGCACGCGACCGATCTCTTTAGCTGGTGTACTCGATCGACCTCCCCATCCGGCGTACTCGACCGGTCTACTTCGCTGGCGCATCCGACTGGATCGTCCGCCTGGCTTTCCCAATCGGTATATTCGACTGACCTATCCGATTGGCCTATCTAATTGGTTAGCTTATCAGATCACCCGATCGGCCCGTTTACCCGGCAGGGGCGGTCGGATCGACTGCAGGGAACCGGCCTGGGAATTCTCAGGACGATCTACTGGTCGATCAGTTCGACGAGTTCGGTGCTGTTCGGGATCGTCGCCGATCGCGGATACTTCGACGAAGCGTTCCTCGGACTGGCCGCGTTGACCGGGGTCATGATTCCTCTCACACTGGTGCTTTCCGAGTGAGTTGCGATTGTGGCAGTCCGTCTCGGAGTCGCTTTCTCCGTGCGCGGTAGATGCGGCCGAAATGCGGGCCCCGACGACGATTCGGTGTGCGTCCGAATTCTGTGAGTCTTGCCGCGTTGAAGTCCGCCGTCGAACTCGCAGCGGGTGTGCTCGAGACGTGTCCGGTGGACGGTGGCGAGTGGATGGACGCCGCCATCGCGTCGGTGTCGTCGCTGGCACGATCGACAGGACCGACCGCAGGTGATGTGACTCGCGAGACGTGTTCGCCCGAACATAGCTCGGGAGACGGGTCCGAACGGAACACACGGTGGGCACAACGGCGGCCTATCGTCGACGACGGAGGAGGTAGGTCACGAGAAAGAGACCTGCGAGGAAAATGGCGGGACCCTCGTACGGTCGTTCGTGGAGCGTAAGAATCGCGGCCGCAACGATCAACGCACCGGCGAGCACGGCGAACCCGACGTCCCGATCCCCGTGATCGGTCCCGTCGACCGGATCGGTTCGCACGACGAGTTCGCCGCGCTCGAGTTGTCGCATCGTTCGATCGACGCGAGCGGGAAGCCCCGCCAGCACGGGTATCGACCGCTGAAGGTCCGTCCGCGTCTCCTCGACGAACGCCTGGAATTCGCTTTCGATGAGCCCCTGCTCTTTGAGGAACGATCGAACCACGACGAGAAAGTCGAACTCCGGATCGAGCTGTCGACAGACGCCTTCGCCGACGGTTCCGGCCCTGATGAGCAACATTACGTCCGGCGGGAGGCGAAACGGAAAATCCCTGAGCATCGACGTCAGCTCGGTGAATATCATCCGCCAGGTGATCTCCGTCCGCCCCTCGAGGTTCTCGATGACGAGTTCGAGGACGCGTCTCACTTCGACGCGGTCGACCGACGGCTCGAGGACGTCGAGCGCGATCAGCGCGTCGACGAGCGAGTCGACGTCGCGTCGGACGAGCGCGCGATACAGTCCGGCGATGTCCTCTCTGACGGTCTCGGAGAGACGGTCGCTCATTCCAAAGTCGAATATCAGCAAGCGCCCCGCGTCCGTGACGGCGAGGTTACCCGGGTGAGGGTCCGCGTGGAACACCCCGTCGATGAGCCCCATCTGCAGGTATATCTCCGTGATCCACGTCGCCATTTCGTGTGGCGTCACGTCGAGGCCGTCGAATGCGTCGTCGTCTGTTATCTTTCGGCCGGTCGCGTACTCCATCGCGAGGACGCGTTCGGACGAGAGATCCTCGTAGACGTCGGGAACGACGACGCGGTCGTCGTCGGCGAAGTTGTCCCCGATTTCGCTCATAATAGCCCGCTCCCGGGCGAAATTCAGTTCGTCCGTAATTATCTCTTCGAAATCGTCGGCCGCGTTGCGAACCGAGTACCGTTGGCGTTCCTCGATGAAGCGGACGACGAGTGGGAGTAAACTGCGAATCACTCGAAGGTCGCGCTCGACCAGACGTTTCACGTCGGGACGACGGACCTTCAGCGCGATCCGTTCGTCCCCACGGGCCACCACGTACACGAAGGCCAGCGACCCACCGGCGATCGGTTCGAGCGTCGACAGATCGAGTTCGTCCTCGAGTTCCGCGGTGAGGACCGTCTTCGGGTCCCCGCCCGCCTTCTCTGGAACTTCGTCCTGGAGCGTCCCGAACACATCGGCGTACGGCGGGGGTACGATGTCCGGACGCGTCGAAAGCACCTGACCGACCTTGATGAACGCGGGTCCGAGTTCCAGCATCGTGTCCCGTATCCGCTCGGCTCTCTGTCGGTGGGCCGCACTGTCGACCCGTCTTCGCGATCCGAACAGCAGGAACCGACGCCTGTCGCGCAGAAAGGCGACTGCGAAGGGGAGAAAGCGGACCAGAACCAGCAGATACCGGCGATAAAAACCGCTCATATCACGATTCGAGGTGAGCGTCGTCCCTCGCCCGCTGTCGGTTCGGCGCGTCCCTTTCACCCGGTGTCGTGCCCACGTACGCGAGTGTACTGTCCACGCACGTGAATTTCACGAATCCGCGAACGAGTGTCATCGACTCACGCACGAACTACCCGGCGCTATACCATCAACTTCACGCGCGACCGTTCGGGTTCCGACGCGTGAAACGGTGGGCGAGGTCACCCGAGTGAAAACGTCGTCTCGGTGTTCGATTCGAGCGTTTTCATCATCGCTTTGACGACGTCGTAGTCCGGACGCGGTTCGACTGCTCCCATGCGACGTCGCGGTGCGTATCAGGGCCGTAACGCTCGTCTGGATCGGCAGCTATCGGGCCGACCCCAACGACGGTCATCCCGGGTCCGGTATCCGGTATCGTCGCGTCGCGAGCGGTACTCGAGGCCGCTTCAGGATCCGGTACCAGTTATCGAACGATCGTCACCGGTACCGGCGACCGTCTCGTCACCGTTTCCGCGACGCTCCCGAGAAGAACCCGCGACGGTCCGGAGCGACCGTGGCTCCCGATGACGACGTGGTCGATGTCGTTGTCCTCGACGTACTCCGAAATGGTCCGGGCCGGCCTCCCGCGGGCGAGTTCGGTGTCGATCTCGACGCCGTGTTCGGCCGCGCGTTCTCGGGCGGTCTCGAGCCGTTCTTCGCCCGCCGCGTTCAGTCGCTCGAGAAATTCGTCACGGTACAGGAACCCCTCGTTGCCGGTCATCGCGGTTCGATCGAGGTGGATAACGTGCAGCGCCGTGATCTGTTCGTCGGGATATTCCGAAAGCGCGTACTCGAGCGCTTCCGTCGCCTGCTCTGATTGGTCGATCGGAACGAGGACGTTTCGGACCATAGTAGACACAGTCTCGCGGCCCCTATATTGTCACCCATCCACCAACAAGTCGGAGTGTAAAGCGATGGAGAAAGTCGGACTGAGGTGAGAGAGTTTCGGGGCAGAGCGCCGGTAGATCCCGACCCCGCGGTGAACAGTATAAGTAATTGAATGCGAATAGTGTGGACATGGATACACTGGAGCGGGTCCCGATCCCGACGCCGTTCAGCGTCGGTCGAGTGAACTGTTATCTCTTCACCGGAGCGGGCCTGACCGTCGTCGATCCCGGCCCGGCGACCGAAGAGGCCTCCGAAGAATTACGGACGGCGCTTGCTCGTATCGATTCTCGTATCGCCGACGTCGACCGAGTGCTCATCACCCATCCCCACATGGATCATTTCGGTCTCGCAGGTCGGATCGTCGAGGAGTCGGGGGCGCAGGTATTCGCCCACGAGGACGCCGCCACACAGTTATCGGATCCGATCGGATACTTCGAGCGGGAGCAGCAGTTTTTCGAACCGTTCCTCCTGTCGATGGGGATGCCCGCGGATACGGTCGACACGGTACTCGAGCTTCCCGAACCGTACACGAATTATCAGGACCCCGTCGCCGTTACCGACGAAGTAGCCGAGGGGGACGTCGTGGATATCGGCGTCGATCTGGAGTGCATTTCCACGCCGGGCCACGCCCCCGGTTCGATGTGTTACTACGCGGCCGCCGAAGACGCGATGCTCACCGGCGATCACGTCCTGCCCGATATCACCCCGAACCCGCTTCTCACCCTCGTTCCCGGCACGGACGACGAGCGAACCCGAAGCTTGCCGACCTACCTCGAGTCGCTCCGACACGTCCTCGCGATGGACGTCTCGGTCGGGTACGGGGGTCACGGCGATCCCATGCCGGATCTCGAGGCCCCGATTCGCGAGACGATTTCACACCATCAGGACCGAAAGGAGCGTATCGCTGGTCTCGTCGCCGACGACGAACCGGCGACGGCGTACGAGATCATGAAGGCAATGTTCCCCGACCTTCCGGCGACCGAGATGTTTCCCGGGATGTCCGAGGTCATCGGTCACCTCGACCTCCTGGAGGACGAAGGCCGCGTCGTTATCGAGGAGTCGGACGGAGTGAAGCGGTACGAACTCGAGACGAACGACGACGGTTCGATATCGGACGGATGAGATTTCTGCCCGTCCGATATTCAGCCCACGATAGCCAATGGGTTCGGACACGTGCTACCAGAAACACTCGGGTCGCACGAACGGTTTACCATCGCGATTTTGCCATGAACGACTACGATGTAACCGATTTCACTACTCTCCGATGGGGTAGTCGAGGTCGCCGAAGGGATCTGCAACTACTTACCGGACCGTCGTCACCGGAACCGGTGCCCGTCTCGTTACCGCTTCCGCGACGCTCCCGAGAAGAACCCGCGTCGGTCCGGAGCGCCCGTGGCTCCCGATGACGACGTGGTCGATGTCGTTGTCCTCGACGTACTCGGTGATCGCCCGCGTCGGTTCTCCGCGAACGAGTTCGGTGTCGATCTCGACTCCCTGATCGGCCGCACGTTCTCGGGCCGTCTCGAGCCGTTCTTCACTCGCTTCATGTAGTTGCTCGAGAAATTCATCTCTATACAGGAACCCTTCGTCCCCGTGCGTGGCGGTGCTATCGAGTTGAAGTACGTGAAGCGCAGTGATGTGTTCGTCAGGGTACTCCTCGAGCGCGTACTCGAGTGCCTTCGTTGCCTGGTCGGACTGATCGATCGGAACGAGGATATTTCGTTCCATAGTAGGGTATGTCTTCCGTCGCATATATTGTCACCCATCCGTCGAATGTCTGTCGTGTCCAGACGAGGAGGCGTTCGGACAAAGTTCACGTGCGAAGCTATCACCGAACCGATCTAACACGCGACCCGAAATCGGAAAGCGGGAGACCGGTTCCGTGCGGACGGACCGGCCACCGCTCCGCCGTCAGTTCTCCGGGGTACGATTCCGGACCCCGAGGCGGTTCGCCGAGCGGGTGAACGATCCCACCGCCGCCGACTAGTCGTCCTTCGTCAGTACTTCGGCGGGCCCGATCCGATACGAACGGGCCTCTCCCCAGTCCGTCTCGACGAGTTCGTACTTGCGTTCGTCCTCGAGGATTTCACCGAGTCCCCGGTGAAGGTCGTCGAGGAGGGACAGCCCCTCGCCCGATATCGGTTCGTTGTGACTGGTCGCGAGAACGTCGAAGGCGCCGTCGTCCCGCAAGTCACGGAGACGGGCGAGAGAGTCGCGGTAGTCCTCGAGGTCGCAGTCGTCGAACATGACGTACAGCCCCCGGTCGAAGTGAACGACGTCTCCCCCGTAGAGGACGTTCGTTTCCGGGTCCAGAACGCCGAGGTGGCCGGGCGAGTGTCCGGGAAGGTGGTGTATCTCGAGGGATCGGTCGCCGAGATCGATCCCCTCGGCGACCGGCGCCGGCGATGCGTCGAACGGGTCGACGGCGTATTCGTCGGGGTCGACGCCGTCGGGAAACTCGTTGCCGGCGTCGAACCACCGGGTCACGAATCGCGTCGGCCGCCGGGTGAACTCGTCGGTCAGGCTGTCGATGGCGACCCGGCCGTCCGCGGGGAGTTCGTCGGGCCCGACGAACACGTCGTCGAACTGGGCGGCCGCTCCGATGTGATCCCAGTGGGTGTGGGTGAGCACCAGTTCGACCGGCGTGTCGACCAGCTCGTCCGCCAGGGATCGCAACTCGCCGACTCCGACGCCTGCGTCGAGCACGACCGACCGTTCGGTGCCTTCGATCAGGAACATCCCGTATCCGTCGCCCTCGACGATGCGGTAGCTTCGATTCGTCAGCCTCGAGACGTCGTACCACTCGTTCGTCGCGTTCATCGTCTCGACCACGTCGCCGGAGGGCAAAAAAGGTCGACACCGTTTGCGGCCCGTCTCCCCCGCCTCACCGCGGTTTGCGGGCGTCTCGAAACGCGATCGCCCACGCTCGTCCGAACGCACGCCCGGTGGTGCTGGTGGACGGGTTTAAGCGTCGGTGCGTCTACGTCCACATCATGTCGACCGATGACCGGACCACCTCGATCGATGCGTACTTCGATGCGCTGGACGCCGCGGACTTCGAGATCGTTCGGCCGGCGCTCGCCGACGGCTTCGTCTACGAATCGCTCTCGGGCGACCTCGCGGGCCGTGACGGTTTGAAGACGTACATAGAGGAGTTGCGCGGCCTCTCGAATACGACTCACGACGTTACCCTCCTCGTTCACGGGGAGACCGCGTCGGTCGCCGAAGGCACCGTGGTCGGGGAGAACGAGGACGGCTCGGTGGAGTTCTGTGACGTATTCGAATTCGATGCCGAGGACGACGAACTCACTCGAGTCAGTGTCTACGTCAACGATGCGTAGCTTGCGACCGGCGGGTGAGTGAGCAGACCGGTCGCCCGGCCGGCTGGCAACCCGGGCGCACCCGGTGGGAACCGATCGCCCAGGTCGATCGCTCGGTCGAGTAGCTTTCTGTCCCTCGTCGTCGGTCGACGAGTCGCAATCGGTGGTCGTCTCCTTTCCGGCCACCGGACGACCGAGGCGAATTCGGCTTCCCTCCGGTCCCGTCTCGTCGAGCGGGAGAGACTCCCGCAGATCCGCCGGTAACGCCTGAACCAGTCGAACGGGCCGGGACAACCAGATCCTCCTCGTCCGTCTGGGGCGACGACGTCGTCGAACGGTAGCCGTTGCGTGGGAACACGTCGCGTTGCTTCGACTGAACGTTTTTGCACCCGCGCGACTATGGTGTGGCATGGTCGCACCACCCATGGAACTGACCGCCGCCGGCCTCGCGAGAGCGATTCGAGACGGCGAATACACGCCTCGAGAGGTCGTCGAATCTACCCTCGACCGGATACACGACCGAAACGATCGGACGAACGCGTTCGTCACCGTCACCGACGAACTGGCCCGCGAGATGGCCGATGCGGCCGAGCGAGCGATCGAAGACGGCGAATCGCTCGGACCGCTGCACGGCGTCCCCGTCGCGATCAAGGACCTGAGCGACGTCGAGGGCGTCCGAACGACGTCGGGATCGGCGCTCTTCGAAGACCGCGTCGCCGACTCGGATTCGCCGTTCGTCGCTCGGCTCAAGGCCGCGGGCGCCGTCGTCGTGGGAAAGACGAACACGCCCGAGTTCGGCCTCGGCACGACGACCGATAACCGCGTCGCCGGCCCGACGGGAACGCCCTTCGATCCCGGCCGCGTCTCCGGCGGATCGTCAGGTGGGGCGGGCGCGGCACTCGGCGACCGGTTAGTTCCGCTCGCGCCGGGATCTGACGCGGGGGGATCGATCCGCATTCCCGCGAGTTTCTGCGGTGTGTACGGTTTGAAACCCACTTTCGGGCTGATCCCGACGGTCGGTCGACCGAACGGGTTCGCGAACGACTCGCCGTTTACCACCAACGGACCGATGGCCCGGACGGTCGAAGACGCAGCCATCGCGATGGACGTGATGGCGGGATCGCATCCGCGCGATCCCTTCTCGGTGCCGAAACGGGACGATTATCGTGCGGCCGTCGACAGGCCCATCGACGAGATGACCATCGCCTACAGCCCGGACATGGGGACGTATCCCGTCGATCCCGACGTCCGCGAGGTCCTCGAGGACGCCGTCTCGGCGTTCGAACGCGCCGGTGCGACCGTCGACGCGGTCGATCCCGAACTGGGACACACCAAAGAAGAAATCCTGAACGCCTATTACACGATGGCGACCGGCCGGTGGCAGGCGCTGATAGACGATCTGGAGGACCAGGGCTTCGATCCCCGGGGGGAAGACCGTGATCGCCTTCGGCCATATCTCGTGGACCTCATCATGGACGCGGACGAACCGACGACGCGCGAGCGCCACCGTGCAGAAATCGTTCGGACGCACGTCTTCGACGGGTTACAGGACCTCTTCGAACGGTACGACCTCCTCGTGACGGCGACGCTCGGCACGACGGCGTTCCCACACGGCGAGGAACCGGCGGCGATAGACGGCGTCGAGATCGAATCGTTCCGCGGCTGGGTACTCACGCAGCCCTATAATCTCTCGGGACACCCGGCGGCTTCGATCCCGGCCGGATTCGTCGACGGGTTGCCCGTCGGGATGCAAATCGCTGGCGAGCGACACGCGGATGACGACGTTGTCGCCGCCAGCGCGGCCTTCGAACGTCGACGGCCGTGGCGCGACGAGTATCCCCAGTGACGGTCGACGACGGGGACCACACCACTGCACGCGCCGTCGCGGGCCCGGACGGCCGTGACCGCGCCGTCCCAGTCGTTCGAGAGCCACTTCCCGTCTTCGTCCAGCCTCCGTCGCGACCGTCGAGTACCGTCGAGTACCGTTGGATTCGCCCGATCCACCCCCGGTCTCGAGTATCCGGGACAGAACTAAGTAATTCGGAGCAAAAGTATTACTCATGTCGAGTAATACTCCGTCCAACGGTGAGGAGCGCGTCGTCTCCGTCACCGAAAAAGGGCAGGCGACGATTCCCAAACGGCTCCGGGAGAAGCACGGAATTCCTGCGCCAGGACGGGTCAAGTTCGTCGAGAACGCGGCCGGGGAGATCGTCGTCCGTCCTGTCGGATCGATGCGGGAATTCCGAGGTCTCGAGCGCGACGGCGACGAGGACGGTCCCGCGACGGCAGTCCTTCGTGAAGAACGTGAGCGCGACAGGCGGCGTGACGAAGACGTCGTAGAGCGATTTTCCAGCGACACGGAGGGCCGATGACGGACACGATCGTCTTCGATACAGAACCGCTCGTTGCGTATTTAGACGACGAGCCGGGGAGTGATGCCGTCGAAGAGTGGATCGATCGCGTTGCCGCTGGAGAGATCGAGGGCTACATCTGCCCCGTGACGAAGACCGAGGTACTATACGTCGGCTCTCGAGTCGGGTTCCGCCCTGAAGACGTCCGGGCGAGTCTCGAGCGACTCGAAGAGTTGGGTGTCTCAGTGTCTGATCCCCGAGAATGTTGGGACGGTGCAGCCGCGCTCAAGGAAGCGTATCCGATGGCGCTCGGTGATGCGTATGCGCTTGCGACGGCCGACGCTGTCGACGGAACGCTTCTCGCCGGGGCCGACGATGATTTTGACGAGGTAGCGGCGGACGTTGTGAGGTTCCGAGACGATCCGGCGTAACATCCGTCCGGTTGCGGGAACCGCCACCGGGGCGATGGTCCGTTGTGCTCTCCCTCGGGATTTAGTCGGCAATTTTCAGACTGGCTCTCTCCGCTCGGTCGCGCCAACGTCGTCGTCTGAGTGAGTGAAGATCGGTTCCTACGTCGCCTACGGAACGGGCGGGATCTTCGGACTGATCGGCGCGATGTTGCTCGTCGATGACGGTGCACCCCTCGAATACCTGGGACTGGCTGGTGCGGGCGACCTCGCGACGGGACTCGGCTTCCGAAAGCTTCCGGTGGAATACGGTCGTCGCCGGGTATCCGTCGGCAATCGTCGTGTCCGAGAGGTGCGGTCTCCCGGTCATTCTGTGCTCACTACGCGGTCTTGAACGCCTTCGCTAACCGCTCGCGCATGTATTCCCGCCGGTACCGTCGCCGTTCGGCCTCCGAGAGATAATTTTTGAGAACGACGCTCGGATCGGCACTCCCCTGGTCGGCGGCGATCGCGTCCACATTTTCGAGCAACCGTTTCTGCGAGTCGAGGTACGTCGTGTACCAGAATCGACGCCCCATCTTGGACGTCGGCGATTCCCCGCGCACCCGCACCCCTGCACGATCGGCGACTCGTCTGAACCGCGCCTGGATCGTCTCGCCGACGACGTGGCCGCCGTCGGCCCGCCGAGACGGGAAGAGATGGCCGTTCCACTCCCGGTCTCGACCGCCGAGTTCGTCGATACGGTCGGAGAGCGTCTCGCGGCCGTAGATCAACGCCACCGTTCCGGGGCCGTTCTTGCGTTCTTCGAAATGGATGTGCGGGTCGTCTCCCTCGAGGACGAGTTGCGAAACGTGCAACGACGCGACTTCGCTGCGTCGCAGGCCCCACCCACAGAGTGCGAGGACTAACAGGTCCTCGTCGCGGCTATCTGCGGCGTCGTAGAGTCGTCTCACCTGCTCACTCGAGAGGGCGGCGTTGTCCGGATCCGGGCGGTCCCATCCGTACTCCATGTCGATGGTCTCTGCGGGATCGTAGGCTGCTTTCCCGCGGCGTTGCAGGTGCTCGTAGAACTGCGAGACGTCGCCGAGATACCGAAGTTTGGACTCGTCGCTCTCGAGTTCGCGATCGAGTTCGTCGAACACCGCGAGTACCCGTTCGATTTCGTCGGCTCGTCGATCGAGCGTGGTGAGACGATCTACCAGGTCGGCTCGGCCGTGCTGGTCGCGGTAGCGGCGCGCGTAGGTCGCGAGTCGGGACCGCTTCGTCCGAATCGTGGTTTCTGCGAGGTTTCGACGTCGGTCGAGCGTCCGGATGTACGACTCGAGTTCGCGAACGGCGGTTTCGTCGTCGATGCCCCACGGGTAGCCGTCCGAATCGTCGGAATCGTCGAAGCCGACCGTTCGAAGGAACTCCGTGAGGGTCAGATCGTGCTGTTCGCGAAGCGCATCCTGCAGGCCGCCGTAGCCGACGTCGAGTAAGTCCTGATAGGTCGGCCGGTCGTCGAGGTCGTGGCCAGCGTCTCGGAGTGCGGGTTCGATGTGGCCCGCCCAGAACGACCGCATGTCCTCGATGGACTTGTGAGACCACCGGATTCGCTCGGGCTCGCTACTCATCGCCTCTGCGTTCCGTTCCATCGATCACGAGACTGTGCGATCTCGACGGAGCGGGAACGCCGGCCCGATTCGAGCCGCCGTGTCTTGGCCCCCGCAGGTGTACAGCGGCGATCGTTCCACCTCGCCGTCCGCGTCGCACGGTCGGGTCGCGGACCAGGGTCACGCGATCCTCGCGCGAGAAGGGCGTTTCCTCCGCCGGCGGGACACTCGATCATGGACGCGTTCGTACAGGACTGTGATCGTAACAGTCATAAAAAGTTACCGTGTGCTCCGTTGCTCACACCAGACGACCGATAGACGCAAGTTATCGATCGCGAACGGGAAACCGGCCGGGGTGAATTTTACGCGAATTGTCATCGAGAAAAGTATATATGGTGTCGCCTGGTCAGCGAAAATGACGGATCTATGGACGTGCCCTCCACGAGCAAACCCGACGTAGATGGATCGGTGATCGTTTTGATCGTCCTCGCGCTCCTGTTGCTGACGACCATTCTCGTCGGTGCGAACACCGGCCTCTGGTAACACGACCGACGAGCGCGTCGACCACGTTCGAGACGAGAGGCGCGCGCCTCGAGACACGTCCGACGGATCGAGGCCGTCGTCGGCGAGTCGCATCGACGAGCTGTCGGTCCGGTCGCGCCGTCTCGCGGGCGGCCGTTCACGACGTGGGTACGGATACCGAGGTGGATGACGCTAGACGGCAGCGTCTGCACGTCGGACGATGTTGTGCGAGAGTATCGACAGCACTTCCTCGTCCGAATCTGTGACGACGCTTCGGCGGAAATCGACGTATCCGCGATCCGATCGGCTCGAGGAGGGCGTCTTGTCGACGACTTCGACCCGAACGCGGAGCGTGTCACCGGGACGGACCGGTTCGTGCCATCGCAGGTCGTCCATCCCGAGCCCGCCCATGTTCGCGATATCGACCTCGCCGTCGACGATCTCCGTGACGAACAATCTGACGGAGAGACAGAGGGTGTGGAGGCCGCTGGCGACTAACTCGCCGAACATCGAATCGCGGGCCGCCTCCTCGTCGACGTGAAACGGTTGCGGATCGAACTGCTCGGCGAAGTCGATGATCTCCGCTTTGGTGACGGTATACCCGCTCGTTTCGAAGGTATCGCCAACCTCCAGATCCTCGTAGTACTTCGTCATGCTACGTCGGTGTCCAGCGGGTGGTGTAAAGCATCCGGTTAGTCACGTCGCGGCCGTACGGGTACGATGGAGTCGGTCCTCGAGTCACACCCGCATCGGCCCGTTCTCCGTGTGCCGACTACTGTGCCGATAGAACGCTTCTCAGCTCGGGTTGGACGACTGAACGACGCGAGCGGTCGCGCTCGTCGTTTTCCCGTGTCGATTCACGGCGCGTCGGTAGTGGGTGTGACGAGATCCGGATTGGAAAGCGCGTTGACTCGCGCAGCCGTCCGGGTCGCGAGAAGACGGACGGCGGCGGAACTCTCGTCGCCGTCTTTCCGAACCACGATCGGCTCGATGCTGTCGGGTCGTTCGCGCTCCGCTCGAGTCCGTGGGAGCTGCAATCGACCGATGCCGGGAATCGATACCCCGGGCGGTCGATCACGGTCGTCATCGTCCGTCACGAGAGCGCCGACTTCGGAGTCGAGCGGGAGTCGGCCGAGGACGGGAACGTCGTATTCCGTCGCCAGTTGCTGGGCTCCACCGGCGCCGAAGATGGCGTGGTCAGAGCCGCAATCCGGGCACGTGAAACCCGCCATGTTCTCAGCGATACCGAGGATCGGGACGTCGTATCGGGCGAATCCCTGAAGCCCGCGGCGAGCGTCGTCCACGGCGACGGGCTGTGGCGTCGTGACCACGACGACCCCCGTCACGGGAAAGTGCTGGACGAGACTCAACTGCGTGTCACCCGTTCCGGGCGGCAAGTCGACGACGAGGTAATCGAGGGCTCCCCAGTTCACGTCGTCGAACAACTGTTTGACGAACTCGTCTACGAGCGGGCCCCGCCAGATGATCGGGTCGTCCTCCTCGACGATGAAGCCCATACTCATCACCTTCACGCCGTGAGCGTCCCGCGGAACCATCGTATCGTCGGGGGTCGTCGCGGGTTTCGTATCGGCGAGCCCGAGCATCTGCGGGGCGTTCGGACCGTAGACGTCCGCATCGAGTAACCCGACGGCAGCCCCGGCGTCCGCCAGCGCGACGGCGAGATTTACGGCGACCGTACTCTTTCCGACGCCGCCTTTGCCCGACGCGACGCCGATTACGTTCTTCACGTCCGGAATCGAATCGACGCGCGCACCCGTATTGGCCGCGCTGGCGTCCCATTCGCATGCCACCTCGGCCACGCCGTCGATAGGGAGTACAGCGGTGTTGATTTCGCGTTCGGCTCGCGATCGGAACGTCGCCGACGGTGCGGGGAGCGAGATCGTGACTCGGAGGGTCCCTCCGTCGAGCGTGACGGACGAGAGGCCGTTCAGCCGATCGAGCCCGGCGAACGCCACGTCCCGCCCGATCTGTGCGTCAGCGATGGCTTCGCGTACGGTAGCCAGCGTGTTCTCGTCGTCCGTTGGTGGTCTATCGGCGGACATGTTACTCATCACCGTCCGGTCGTGCGAGGCGGTCGATCTCCGTGTTGAGTCGGAAGTGTGGTTTCACGGTTCGTATCGGCGAATACGTTTGCGTTCACGCTACCTCTGTTCGGTCGCGTACCTCTCGACGCTGTCGGCAAGTTGCGGCAGGGTATCGAGATAGTTCATCGCTTTCCATACCCCGACGAGGCCGGACATCAATTCGTGCTGGGAGAGCCCGTCAGGATAGATCCGGTACTCGAGGAACACTCGTTTCATATCGACGAATCTCACGTTATCACCGGTCGTCCCGCGGAAGCCGTAGATCACGGGAAGCGAGGAGAGCGTCTCACGGACTCTGGCGACGAGGTCGTTCCGATCGCCCTCGTCCATCGCACCGATCCTGTTACGAAATTCCTCGTCGTACTCGATTTCCTGACCGATGTGAACCGGACCGTCGGGTCGACGTCGAATGACGTGGAGTATCATATTCGACATCTGGACGGTGTAGTTGAACTCCGCCGAGTCATCGCTCATCGGTTCGACAGCCTCGACCAGGTCGTCGTCTATCCACTCGCGAATTCGCTCGGGATCTACGTCCGTCATCGGCGGCTAATCGGCGTCACATGTAAAGAGTGTTCCCCATGAACCGTCCGCTACCGCTTACTGTCTGTCCACGAAGCACCTGCAGTCACATTCACCTCTCATCTATCGTTTGTTTTTATGCGGACCGCGAATCGTACTAGTGATATGGAAGGGACGTCCGCGAGACCGGAATGGTGGAACGAAAACCAGGAAATCCGCGACCGATATTCGCTACCGGAGTATACTGCGCCTCGTTTTGCCGACGATACGTACACGTACGAAGTCGTCTCCCGTCTGGAAAGCGACTACGACTGTGAGATCCGATTTATCGGCGTAAATACCCGGTATGCCGAAGATTGGGAAGTCCGTATCGACGACGAGTATCTGATGGAGGTCTCACGGAAATTCGACGGGAACGGAAATATGATATATGGGATCGAATCTGACGAGTTCAGGGCCGCGTGTGAACGCTCCCTAGATACTAATTGAGACATACGTCTAGACGATCGTCTAGTAGAATGATTTTATACTAACAGAGACCATCGATGTCCACCCCTCTAGAGGGGCGGTTTCGAATCGTGACAGAGGGGATTGAAAGCGGTTCTCAGCGCATTCGTGCATGTGACGGCTAATTTCACCCTTTCGATAGTGACGATCCACGGCGTTAGAGCGATACAACAGTTCAATCCAACCACAACAGTTCTAGTATCAATTCACACTACTATAACCAATACGAAGTACGAGGAACCGCCCAAAAAAGTCATTATTCCGACATTGGATACTTATCTCTCCTATTTTCCGGCGTGATTCGGACTGACCCACACCTTTTTGCTACTCCCATCGGAACGTCACTTCGATGGAAACCGTACGCACCGAGAACGGTCCGACTCCCAGCCGACAGCTACCGTCTTCTCGACCGACTACGATGCCAAAGGTTCCCCGAGCGAGCGAGACGGGGAGGTCGCGATGACGGATCGGGCCACCGGGGACGATTTCCGGACACGATTTGTCGACGGCGAGGCTCTCGGAACGTGGGTCTCCATCGGTCACCCGGCGATGGTCGAAGCGGCGGCGAGAGCCGGATTCGACTTCGTTCTCGTCGATACTGAACACACCGAAATGAGCCTCGAGACCGTGGCTGAACTCGCTCGAGCGGCCGCCGCGGCGCCAGGCGAACTCGGCGTGATCGTTCGGCCCGCGTGGAACGATCCGGTGCGAATCAAGCGGGTCCTGGACATCGGCGTCGACGGGATCATGGTTCCGATGATCGACACGCCCGAGGCGGCTAAAGAGCTGGTACGGGCGACCAGATATCCGCCGGACGGCGTTCGGGGAGTGGCGTCGGGACGCGCGGCCGGCTACGGCCAGAATTTCGTCCAGTACGTTGCGGAGGACCACCGCTCGTTGCTCACGATTCCGCAGATCGAAACGCCGACCGGTGTCGAAAACGCCGCGGATATCGCGTCGGTCGCGGGAATCGACGCGCTGTTCGTCGGACCCGCCGACCTCTCGGCGTCGCTCGGCGTCTTCGCCGAATGGGACGCCCCAGAACTGGGGGACGCGATGGCCAGCGTCATCGATGCGGGGAGGAACGCGGAGACACCCGTCGGAACGCTCACGGTTCGCGAATCGGACGTTCCTGACCGCGTCGGACGAGGATTCGACTACCTGATCGCTGGCAAGGACATGACGACGGTCATCGAAACCGGCGAACAGATACGCGAGACGTACGAAGAGTCGGTCTCGAGCCAGAAGTAGGAGTGAGTTCCGGCTGCCGAGTCCGACTCGAGTCAGCAGCAAGTCCCGTTTTGACGGCGAGAAACCGGAACGAGAGGGCGAACTCTGCGGCTCGCGGGCGGTTTCCGGTCGGTTCTTATCGATTCATCCAGACGCTCGACTGCGGCTCGTAGGGATCGGTGGGAATCTCGACCAGCGTCGGGCCCTCGCTCGCGATCGCCTCGGAGACCGTGGCTTCGACCTCGTCCGGCGTTTCGGCCCGCTCGACGTCCAGACCGAGTCCTTCGGCGACGGCCGTGTACGATACCGGCGTTTCGTCCCACCCGTACTCGCCTTCGTCCATCCGGTAGCTCCGCCCGGCCTCTTCGCTGATGATCGCGTAATCACTGTTGTTGAGGACGACGACGGTCACGTCGATATCCTCGTCGGCCAGCGTGTGCAGTTCGTGGATGCACATCATCAGCCCGCCGTCGCCGGTGAGCGCCACGACGTCCTGGTCCGGGTTAGCCAGTTTCGCACCGATAGCCGCGGGGACTCCCGTTCCCATCGTCGCCCACGAACCCGGGTTGACGTAGTCCCGGGGTTCGTAGGCCGGGAACGTGAGGAGCGTCCAGAGGCGGAACCCACCCGCGTCGACGGAGATTGCCGCGTCGCGTGGGATTCCCGCTCTGATAGCGTCGAGCGCCTTCACCGAAGTCAACGGCGCCTCCGAAACCGCTCGCAGTTCCTCGAGTCGAGCGTCAACAGCGCTCCGGGTCTCGGCGGCCCGTTCGCGTCCGTCTCCACCGGCGATCGAGCGTTCCGCCAGCGCGCCGTCGAGCGCCTCGAGCGTCCGGCCGGCGTCGGCGACGATCCCGATCGCCGGTTCGTATCCGGTGCCGATGTCGTCGGCGCCGAGCGTTACGTGGACGAGGTCGTCGGGCACGTCGAACGACCAGTTGTGCATCGTAACGGCGTCGAAGTCGGTGCCGACACCGAGTGCGGCATCGGAGTCGGCGATGAGGTCTTTCACGGCCGTGCCGGTGCCGCCACAGAGGACGCCGCCCATGAGTTCGTGCTCGTCCGGGAAGACGGCCTTCCCTTTGTACGTGAGGACGACCGGGGCCTCGAGACGTTCGGCGACGGTTTTCAGTTCGTCGCTCGCGTCGGATGCGCGGACGCCACCGCCGGCGATGACGATCGGGTTCGACGCGTTCGCGAGGAGGTCCGCCGCCGCGGTCACTTTCGCCTCCGGAACGCCGCTGAACGTCTGTCGGTCGATCTCGCCCCGTTCCGCGAGGGCGACGTCCATCTTGAGGAAGTTCTTCGGAATGCCGACCCTGACTGGGCCCTTCGGTGCCGTCTGTGCGGTGTCGAACGCCCGCTCGAGTTCGGCGACGGTGCTCTCGGGTGTTTCGACGGTGATGTTCTCCTTGACGACGTTATCGTACGTGTCGGGCGGCGTTTCGTGAATGCCGTCGCCGCCGCGTATCTCCGGTTCGGTTTCCACTGCGATGTGCAGGAGCGGCGTACAATCGTTCAGTGCGTTCTTCAGGCCGTTCATCGCGTTCATATCGCCGGGCCCCGGAATGACGACCGTGGCGGCTATACCGCCGCTGGTTTCGGCGTAGCCCCAGGCCTGGTGCGAAACCGCAGTCTCGTGGCGAGCCATCACGAACCGGATGTCGTCGCGTTCGCTGATCGATTCGTTGAGCGGTAGCGATTGCTTGCCCGGGATACCGAACAACGTGTCGACACCGTTATCAGTCAGGCAGTCGATAACTGCCTCGTTAACCTTCATAGCGGTAGTGAGAGAGAAGATAGTGTAAAGGTTTAGGGTATGGCGGAGCCGGTCTTTCACTCGTTTTTCTACTGATAGGAATATGGCTCGGTATAAGATGTGAGATGTTTCCGCCGATCGCCAGTGCCGGTCACAATTCCCTCGACGGCAGCGATCGTATCCGCGAAGGTCTCCCGGAATTTGCCCACGATTCTCTGAACGAAAATCGACGGGAGAAGCGCTTCTCTCGCGGGAGTCGTTCTCGAGTCACGGTCGACTCACTGAATCGGTCCCGTTCGGACGAAAGCGTATTCGTCTCCCGAGCGATCGGAGCCGTCGGCAGAACGCCGAGTCACTATTCTGGCCAGTCGGTACGGGCCGGGTGTGATTTCGGGATAGCTCCTGTGACTCCGTCGCAGCGTTCGGTAAACCTGGAGGTCGAAGAGTGGCGGAACCCTTTATCTTCATTGCGGCCGCGGGACAACCGATGGACGATGTTTCCAATAGCTGAACATTTCGAGTACGAGTATCGAGGGTGCGATATCGTCTACGGACGCGGGTGCGCCGCTCGATTGAGCGAGTACCTGGATGGTCACGGTCTCGAACGAACCCTTCTCGTCTGTGGTTCGAACGTCGGGGCAAACGACGACCTGATGGAGCCGATTCGAGACGGCCTCGGCGATCGACTCGTCGGCGTCTTCGATAGGACGACGGGGGAGAAACGGGCCGAAACCGTCTTCGATGCGATCGATTCGATGCGGGAGACGGACGCGGACGTTCTCGTCGGGGTCGGAGGCGGAAGCAGCCTCGACGTTGCCCGCCAGACGAGCGTCATCGCGTCGGACGGTCGATCGCTGACGGACCTCCGTGAGGAGGCACGCGACGGAAGCGTTGCGACGCCCGAGTCGAACACCCAAAGGCGACCAGTGATCGTCATTCCGACGACGTTCGCCGGGGCAGACGTTTCCGATAGCGGATCGATTACGATTTTTTCGGCCGACGACTCGCCGACGAACCAGCCGATCCGGGTCAGCGGATCGGAGATGCCGATCGCCGATTTCGCCGATCCGTCCCTCTTCGAGACGACGCCGCCGACCGCCCTGGGTGGTTCGGCGATGAACGGCTTCGATAAAGGGATCGAGACGCTGTACGCTCGAGATGCGAACCCCGTCAGCGACGGAGTAGGAATTCACGGTCTCCGCCTCCTGAGCGACGCGCTCCCACAGGTGGCCGGCGAGGGGGGGAATTCCGACGTGAGCCAGATGGACCGGGCGGTGGTCGGTTCGTTACTGGTTCAAATCGATCGGAAGGTTTCGATCGTCCACGCGTTCGGACACGGCTTCGCCCGGCGATACCCGGTCCAACAGGGAGCGATACACGCGATCGTCGTTCCACACGTTCTCCGGTACTTGTTCGCGGAGGTGGACGCGAGTCGCGCCCTGATGGCAACCGCATTGGGGATCGACACGTCCGCCGGTACCGATGCGGAGGTTGGTGAATCGGTCATCGATGCGATCGTAACCATGCGCGATGCGTTCGACGTGCCGACGCGGCTTCGGGATCTATCCGCGACACGGGAGGAGGATCTCCCGGCGATAGCCGAGTTTATCGTCGACGATCCGCCGATGGCTCGGACGCCGACGGGACTGGACCCGAGCGCCGAGGACATCGAATCGGTGCTTCGAGAGGCCTGGTAACCGTCGGCACGATCACGAAAACCGAGAACGGAAATGCCGTCTATTCCGATGGGGAACACTCGCTGCGGAGCCGCTAACGTCGTCGCTGCGGAACGGCCGTGGGTACGCGGGCTTGGCGTCTAGCAAACGTATTTGTCGGTGGAACCGAGCCTACTGATATGGTCGAAACGGGCGATATCGCTCCTGATTTCACCGCTCCGAAGGCGGGGGGTGACGCGTACAACGACGTCGAATCGTTCACGCTTTCCGATGCGATCGATGATGGACCGCTGGTTCTGGCGTTCTACCCGGCAGCGTTCACGAGCGGCTGTACCGAGGAGATGTGTGCGTTTCGTGATTCGATGGACGAGTTCGAAGCGCTCGATGCCGCGGTTTACGGTATCAGCGTCGATCTACCGTTCGCCCAGAACGTCTGGATTCGAGAGCACGATCTTCCGTTTCCCATGCTCTCAGACTGGACTCACGACAGTATCGAAGCGTACGACGTCGTCCTTTCCGATATGTACGGGATGATCGAAGCGGCCCAGCGCAGCATTTTCGTCGTCGACGCGGATGGCATCGTGAGGTACAAGTGGGTTCGAGACGGAGAAAACCCCGATTTCGAGGGACTGGTTTCCGAGGTACGCAACGTCGTTGCGGACCTGGCCGAGAGTTGACTCGCAAGGCCCTCGTTCTCGAGGCAACGACCGACGAGTTACTCGTCACCTCCCCACTCGAGTCGCGTGACGAAAGTTATTCGGGGCTCAGTTCGCCCGGGTTCGTTCCCTGCAACACGTTCGGGAGAAATCGCGTCGAGTCGGTTTCCGACGGTGCGTCGACGCTGATGGAAGGACAATTTCAGAAAACGGGCGTAAGCGGTAGGGTTTTTGTATCCTCGTCAGTTTGGTGTTACCAATGAGCACGGAGACGCCGTCCGTCCCCGAATCGTGTGCGCAGTGCCCCCACATCGATTTGTTTCACAGCACGTGCTCCCATCCGTCTCGCCAGAGTATCGTCCAGGAACTGGACGGAAACGGTGACGTGTGTCCCGTGTTCTCGGCCGAACGGGCGAAAGCGATGCACGACCTCGAGGAACGACTCTCCTGACGTTTCCTCCTTCTGGTCGGCCAAGCGACCATCGTCTCCCTGATGGTTCGATGCAATCGATTCTCCTCGAGCGACAAGCCGACCACGAGAGTCACCGAGTTCGAACAGGACGGTGGCCGCATCGAAACACTGTCTTTCAGTCGTGACTATACTCGCTAGCGACCGGACTCTAGCTATTGCGATGGAGTCACGCGCAGGTCGTCCGTTCACGCGTTCTGGTGGATTGGACATCAAAGCGGCGGGCGGATAGCTCGGTGAAACACGACATCTAGTTTACCCACAAGCTATTTGTGCCCGCCCCTGCACCAGAGACCGATGGCTGAGTATACAGTCGCAGATGCTGATGAAATAGACGTGGGTGAGCGGATTCTCGTCCAGATTGAAGGGAAACCGATTGGGATATTCAATATAGACAACGAATACGTCGCGTATCTGAGCTGGTGTGCTCATCAGAGCGGCCCGTGCGCTGAAGGGAACATTACCGGGACGAAGACGGCTTCGTTCGATCCCGACACCCTCCAGACGGACCTCGAGTACGTAAAGGAAGGAGAGATACTTAATTGCCCGTGGCACGGGTGGGAGTACGATCTGCAATCGGGCGAGTGCCTTTCACGAGACAATATCTCACTCGCTTCGTTCCCGGTGTCCGTCGATGACGGGAAAATAGTTGTCACGATGTGATCTCCCGAGAGACGAGAGTAAACGGTATCGACTCTGATGCATGTGCGCCGGCCCGCGACGCCCTCTCGAGGCGATCACGCGACTGTGACGGAACTTTTCGATACGTGGAAGTGCGAGTAAACGCGCGATCTCACGTATCTCGAACGAAACGGTATCCTCTAGACCGTAGTCGAGCGTCCGGTCGTGGTTATGTCGCGACGACAGACGAGCGCGTTACCCGCTGCTCACTATCCATCTAGTCAGTTGCATCCGCTCCTCGAGTGGATGGCATTTCGATATGCGGTGCCGACAGTTGAGACAGTCTCGGCGGGATCGACGACCGATTTCCCGTACGATTCAGCGAGTTAGAACATGATCACGGTTGACGGAAGTCACGTTTACCGTGGTACCGTGACACGCTAGACGTTTCGATTAACAGATGTCGTCGTTCTCGTCGACGAACTCGAGTACGAATCGATCGAACGGCTCCGTGAAGAGGGGTATCTCACCGGCCTCGGGCTCGAAAGCGAGGACGAACCGAGAGGGGCGACGAGCAGAGCGCAGACGCCAGTTCACCGGACGGAACCGCAGCCGAGACGGCGGAGGGAAACACGGACAGCTCGACGACTGCGCCCGAAGCCCACGCGATGTCCGCCAGTCCGACCGACGCTCTCATCTCGGATGCCGACATCACGACCTACGTCGAAGATCAAAGTACCCAGAAGGAGCAATCAGCGTCCGATACAGCCGACGGCCACGGATCACCGGCAGCCGCGGACGAAAGTGACGACCCTCGCGGAGGGGATGGAACAGCGGGTCAACCGACCGAGACGGCACCGACGAACGACTTCGCCGGACCGGGCGCGGCCGACTCGAGTCAGGCATCGACGACGGCCGTACCCGAATCGGATGGTGCACCCGTCGCGCGTTCGTCACCGTCGACACGAGAGGACGTCATCTTACGGGACGATCTGGAAGCGGTGACGGAACGAGTGCAGTTCCTTCGACGTGTGTTCGAACGCGAGATCGAATCCAGTACTGATTCGAGCGATCGTGCCCGATCGCAACTCGCGATTACGCAAGAAATCGAAGCCGATCTCGAACGACTCCTCACGGAGTAGACGTCCGCTTTCCGTTCTCAAAATAAGCCGTTCGATAGCCCGAACTCGGTGGTCACCGTAAACGATCGGTACGACCTCTCGAATGGTACGATCCCTTCCATTTCCATACAAATAAGTAAGAGTGGTATGCCGTCCCAATGTACGTGGGACCCTCACACATTCACAGGGGATACCACGCTACGATAGTGATACATATGGGTGGTAAATCACCGGAGTTAGTGTGTAAATTTGCCGGGAAAATAGAGAAACGCGGAACGGATCATCTGATAGAAATACCAGACACAGAAATCGACTACGGGTCACTGTCGGCAGGGGACATCGTTCGTGTCAGTATCGAAACGACGGAACAGGACGTGACCGAAACGCCACAGGAGAAATCGACCGGTCCCGTCCCTCCCGTCCGTGAGGGAGAAACGCTCACTGTCGAAATCGAAGACAGAGGTGATCAGGGCGACGGTATCGCTCGGGTCGACCGTGGGTACGTGCTAATCGTTCCGGAGACGGAACCGGGTGACGAAGCTACTGTCAGAGTCACTCAAACGAACCCCAGTTACGGCTTCGCTCAGACCGTAAACGAACAGTCCGGTACGAACAGGCGATGAACGTGCGACCCCCGAAACCGAATCGAATCGATCTCTCAGATCGGTATCCTGCGTTCGAACTCCGTTGCATCGATCCGGTTTCGGTCCGCTGAAACGCCGACTGAGAGTCCGGATCGTCGTATCGGTCCCCGTTTCGAGCCGGCATCGGAGGTGGAGTCACTGCGAAATGTAGTCTGCGAGAATCGATCGTCTAGTTGGTGGTGAACGCAACCTGTATCGTCGCTGAACGACACACTGCGAGACGGGTGGTACCGACAGCACTCCCGGTTCGAGTCGTGTTTCAACCGGGCTGGGTCAGTAGTTCATGTACACCGTTTTCGTCGTCGTAAAGAAATCGAGACCGGCATCACCCTGTTCGCGGTACGTGTTCGTCGACGAGTCCTTGTATCCGCCGAACGGCACGTGAAGCTCGACCCCCGTCGTCTTCTCGTTTACCTTGGCAACGCCCGACTCGATTTCCTCGACGAACCGATTCGCCTCGGTTATATCCTGCGTCACGACACTCGCCGAGAGGCCGTAGTCGACGTCGTTTGCGGCCTGAAGGGCTTCTTCGAAGTCGCCGACCTGCATGACGGCGAGAACCGGACCGAAAACTTCCTCTTGAGCGATTCGCATGTCACTCTCGACATCGACGAACACTGTCGGCTCGACGAAGAATCCGTCGCCGTCGACCTCGTGTCCACCGCTTTTCAACGTCGCACCGTCTTCGCGGGCGTGATCGACGTACTCGAGCGTAGAATCGAGTTCGCTTCGGCTGACGTGCGGGCCCATGTCGGGATCGTCCAATCCCGGTCCCACCTCGAGCGAGTCCGCGTACTGAGTGATGGCTTCGACGAACTCGTCGTAGACATCCTCGTGGACGATCGCACGGGAGCAGGCGGTACACGACTGGCCGGTGGTCCCGAAGGCTCCGACACCGACGATGTCGACGGCGCTTTCGATATCCGCGCTTGGCAGTATCACCGTCGGATTCTTTCCACCCATCTCGCATTGCACTCGTTTCAGATCGTCAGCCGCGGACTGAGCGACCATGGTTCCGACGGTCGTACTTCCGGTGAACGAGACGCCATCGACGTCGTCGTGTTCCGCCAACGGCGTTCCAATTTCGCTGCCGGAACCCGTCACGAAGTTCGCGACTCCGTCGGGGAGCCCAGCCTCGTCGAAAGACTCGATGAGAATCCGAGTCATGTTCGGTGCCGCCGATGCGGGTTTGATGATTGCCGTGTTTCCGGCTGCAAGGGCCGGGGCGAGCTTCCAGGCCGGGATCGCGACCGGGTAATTCCACGGTGTTATGAGGCCGACAGTGCCGAGCGGTTCGCGTTTCGTGTACAGAACCTTCCCCGATGCGCTCGGCGATTTAGCAGTTCCACCGAGGTCGCGGGCTTTCTGTGCATAATAGTGGAAAATATCGATCGCTTGCCCGACTTCGCCGCCTGCTTCGCTGCGAGTCTTCCCTTCCTCTCTGACGAGCATCTCCGTCGCGGACTCTCGCTGCTCCTCGAGGGCGATCGCGGTTCCTTTGAGGATTCGGCCTCGTTCCGGGCCGGGAGTGTCTGCCCACTCGTCCTGTGCGGCCACCGCTGCGTCGATCGCCGCCTCGAGATCGGCCCGTACCGATGCTTGGTACGATCCGACGATTTCGTCGGGATTCGCTGGATTTCGGACCTCGAACGTGTCTCCGCGCTCAGATTCGATCCACTCGCCGTCGACGAAATTCCGGTACGCTGTTTCCATCACGGGGACGAATTTTCACTTTAAGTATACATTGTTTGGGGGTCAGGACAGACACCTGTGGGAGTACGACGGAGAACCAGGTTCGAGAGAGAATCCGGAGACGGCCGCTAATCCTCGTCCAATCGGAATTCTTGTCGATATGTGACGATTCCATCCACGTCGTCTAGTGCCCCGTCCGTTAACGGCTTGACTATGAACGCTTCGTCAGCACCGTACTCGTTATCGAGCCCGTACACGCTTGCTCGTTCGAAACCAAAGCGAGAATAGTACCCCGGGTCGCCCAACACGACTACAGCGTCGGCACCGGCGTCACGACACTGCACTAAACCGTGCTCAATCAGCGACGAGCCAACACCCTCGTTCTGGTTTTCCGGTAGTACACCGACCGGTGCTAGCCCAGCAAGTTTAGCATTATCTGGATTGTTTGTCACGCATGTTGGAGAAAATAGAACGTGACCCACGATTCGGTCGTTTTCAACCGCCACTAGTGACACGACAGCCTCGTCAGCGTCGTGTAATCGCTGCACGATGCGTGACTCGTCGGTCCGTCCGTCGAACGCACGTCGGTGCACCTCGGAGACAGTGTCAGCATCACTAGCGGTAAAGGGTCGGATTTCCACGAACAGTCTTACGATGGAGGAGGTACCCGCGCGAGAAGAACTGATCGATTTATCGGTCCTGAGTTGGCCCGGTTAGCCCCTTTCACGATCGGCTCACCGGTACTGAACAATGTCGGGGGTGTTCAGTGCCTCTGTTTCTGGAGTGAATAGAAAAGAAATAAAAATGAGTAGAAGATTAGGTAGATCACCCGTATTTTGCGCGTTGTATTCAACACGGTCTCGAAAAATTATAATTTCTGGAGGTTTCAGCAGTGACGAATAATCCGACCGACGAGGCGGACAGCGTCGAACGGTCGAAACGGTGTCATTTCCACGGTCCACGGTGGACGGAGACTCTGCCGAGCGAATCCGCGCTTCCGAGAAGGACGCGTATAGATCGTTTCGGTGACACGAGGAGTCCGATCCGTTCTACGTTCGCAATGCAACGGAACCGAGTGACTGCCTGTCGAATCCACGTCACGCACAGCGGCTATTCCAGCGTAGATGTCCGCCCCGACCGAGTTCAGAAAACCACCGTACGTCGGTGCTCTGAGACCGGTCGGCAGGTGGGCCGAGATCAGTCACCGGACGACAGTCACAGGAACCGGTGATCGCCTCGTTACCGCTTCTGCGACGCTGCCGAGAAGGATCCGCGTCGGTCCGGAACGGCCGTGGCTGCCGATGACGACGTGGTCGACGTCGTGGTCGTCTATATAGTCAGTAATTGCCCGCGCTGGTTTGCCGCGGGCAAGTTCAGTATCGATATCGACGCCGTGTTCGTCGGCGGTCTCACGGGCCGATTCGAGACGCTGTCGCCCTACCTCACGTAACTGGTCGAAGTACTCGTCCCGATACGGGAAACCCTCCTCACCGTGCATCGAAGCCGTATCGAGATTTATGGCGTGAATCGCAACGATGCGATCGGCGGGGTATTCCGTGACAGCGTACTCGAGTGCGTCCGACGCTTGGTCCGACCCGTCGATCGGGACGAGGATGGTACGAGCCATGGTGTATAACGACCGTCGGCCCACATATTATCACCCATTCGTCAGCTTTTCGTACTGTTCACGGGCCGAGATATCGGGATTCGCCCGCCGAAATCGGGGCTTCGATACGCCCCGTCCAAATACGGCGCCGGGCAACGACGCGTGCGCCTGCGGAATCGCGATCAGACCGCGGGACTGACCTGCCGGTGGTCACTGTACCGACTCCAACGGCACGCATTCGACCGGAACAGTTCGCGCCCGTTCGGAAAGGGACCGTCCGCGAAAGAGCGGTCCCCTGGTATTCCCTGTCGGCCGGGTCGCCAGCCGGCCATGTAGAACGCACACAGGAACGGGTTTTGCTTTTCGTCCCGTTCGCAGAGAGTGAGAAGCGCCAGACCACCGATGTGACTGACTACGGACGATATTCGATACGCTTCTATCGATCTGTTCGGACCCTCTCTTCCGTACTCACTGGGACCAACCAGCCACCCGGACCGGAGAACGCCGACGAAGTCGTACCGTGTTCGCGACACGGGGATCGATCACGCGGTCACGGACGAATCCGACCCGGGCGGCTCACTTACGATTGCCACGATAATGTGTATGCCCATCACTCTCGTGGTTCTCCCCATGGGCTCGCCCGAAGAGACCCCTCCCGAGAATTCGATCGTCGAGGTCGAATTCGAGGTTTCGGATCCGGAGTATCCCCTAGTCGCGCTCTCTGCGGAGACCGGTTGTGACGCGCAACTCCTTCAGATACTCCCACGCAGCGACGGAGCGTACACGGTATTCCATCGGATCAGTGGCGCGTCTCCGGAACAGATTCTCGAGTTCGCTAGTACGTACGATGGGTTTGAGGCACGGGTGATAAGCACCGGCGATGAGGCCCTGATCGTCGAATTTCGAATCCGCGACGATGGAACGTTTTTCATCACCAGTCTGACCGACGCCGGGGCGATTCCGACCCAGTTGGGGAGTAAAAACGGCGTCGCCCACATCGCCGCCGAAATCCCGCCGGCGTATTCCGCCTCCGACGTAATTTCACACTTTCGAGAGTACTATCCGTCCATGCGGATACTCGCTCGTCGAGAAAAGACGTATTCCACCTCGCTGTTCCAGCGTCGAGAGTTTTACGACGCGATCGTTCGCAAACTCACTTCGCGTCAACACGAAGTTCTCCTGCTCGCATATACGAACGGGTATTATGATTGGCCTCGCGAACGTACCGGAGAGGAACTCGCCGCCGAACTCGGAGTTTCCTATGCGACGTTCTCGGAACACTTGCGAAAGGCCGAGCGAAAGATACTGTCCACGATATTCACAGTGGAGTGAGCGCTACTCCAGTCCATCGTGCGCTCGCGCGGTCGGAAGCGTCCGGCACCTGGCTGACGAAGGCGACCGATTCCGTCTCCGTCGCCGGATCGTTGTACGGGTGGGTCACTCGAGTTTCGCCCGGGTTTTCGAAGGAGAGGCCGTCAGTCGCCCATTCGACGCCAGCCGTTCGGTAATCGACTTCGGGAGCACCATCGACCGTACTCGCGAGCACCCTGTGGTCGGTCGTATCGTAGAGATGAATACCCGCGATGGCGGCGGACGAATCCTGCTGTTCGGCCCGCAGGTACTCCGCGACGTTCGAGTGGTCTCCGTCGACGACGCGGTCCGAGGCCGAAATGTAACGCGTTTTCTCTTGAGTTCGATCGACCCACTCGACGACGGTGTTGGCCTGCAACGCCGTCGACTGAGTCATCTCGTTCTCGGTACTCTCCTCGAGTGCCGTTCCGGTTTGAGTGTAAATGATCCCCCCGGCCGCCGCGACGAGTAGAACGACGCACAAAAACGACACGGCCAGTTTCCTGGAAAAACTGCTCCGGAGTGCCCCGAGAGGGGACACTGGAAAACTATCACCCATTATTAGTGGCCACAATACATTCATGGAATAAACAATTACCCACGGTGTCGACGGGTGGCTTCGGTGAAAGGTGACAATCCGTTCGAACCGGATCTACTCGCCATTATTAGTTGACTTCGGATCCAGTGAGGGAGGAGACACTCGCAATCATTGTTACTGACAACGTCGCCTTAATTGACTAAAATACAATATTACACATTTTCGTATATGTATTTGTTAACACATCTCGAGCGGAACGGAGAGTACACCCGCGGGGACGCGCGTTCAACACCGGGCCGAGGTGGGTGCGGATCCACCGACGTTCGACGAGGGCGCGTCGTCCGCTACGTTTTTCTTCCCGATTTCCGTTCTCACGAGCGATGCGCTACTTCGAGGACATCGAGGTCGGCACGACACGGGAGTTCGGGGAGTATCACGTCACTCGCGAGGAAATCGTCGAATTCGCAAAACAGTACGATCCGCAGCCGTTCCATCTCGACGCGGCGGCCGCAGCGGAGTCGGCGTTCGGCGAACTGGTCGCGTCGGGGTGGCACACCGCTTCGATATCCATGCGGATGCTCGTCGAGAACTATCTCACCGAGAACGCGGGCATGGGCGGTCGCGGCGTCGACGAACTTCGGTGGCAGCGGCCGGTCACGCCGGGCGATACCCTCTCCCTCCGAACCGAGGTGGTGGACAAACGCCCCTCCGAGACCGATCCCCGCCGCGGAAACGTGGACACTTACATAGAAGTGCTGAACCAGGACGACGAAGTCGTCCTCTCGTATACGGTCACCGGGATGATCGAGCGCCGAACCCCCGGGAAGTAGCGGTCGGGGTCGTTTCGAAGCGAATCCGAGACACTCCCCGTCCTCGAGGACGTCGAACGCCAGACCGCTCGAGAGGCCGCTCTCGCCGACGCCGGACTCCCGAGCGCTCCAGAGGTGGGCCGCCCCGTCGGTCCAGCGAGCGAACTGATAGTTCCTGGTCACCTCGCGGCCGCTTCGGGACACCGGCGTTTCGTAGAGCAGGAGATTATCCTCACCGGTTGGCAACAGATCCGAGGGCGGGTCGAGGACCTCACCGCGGGGCCAGGGCAGGTGTTCGACGGGGACGCCGAGCGTGTTCGCGTCGAGGAGGATCGATCGCTCGAGGCGGTACGCGCCGTCGACGCGCGCCATCGCAAACGGATACCAGTAGTCGGGGACGTCGGCCGAGAGGCGATAGTCCGCGACCGTCTCGGCCGGACTCGCATCGGACAGCGCGAGCAGTTCGTCGACGGCTCTGAACGCGTCGATTCTTCCGTCGCGACGAGTGGCGCAGGTCGTGAGGTGCGAGACTGCACGCCGCGAGGACCGTTCCGCCAGGTCGGAATCCGACGGTTCGTGGGAGACGAGCGGTCGGCGAAGTGTCGGCAGTCACGAGGTCATCGCGGAGACGCCCGGTCGTCACGACCGATACCGCCGCCTCGAGAAACAAATCGGCGCTCACCGACAGAAACGCCGACAGGGGTCGGCGTGGGAGTCCCCGGTAGGTGGTGAGTCAATCGGGGCGGGTCCGAGACCGGGTGACGAAGTGACGAATGACTTCCCGCTGGGTCGATCTCGGCGGTGACGAGGACTGTCTCGGAGCGGATCGGTGGTGGGTGTTCGGTATGATCCTGTCCTCGTCACGCGACTCTTCTCTCGGCGTCTTATAACGCTATTGGCCAACTATGTGGGACCGGCTTGCCGATACAAATCGCTAGTCGCGACGTGCGGCACCGATCGATTCTAGAGGGGCGTTGGCACCCCACGGCTCCGATCGATCTAGAGGTGTTCGCACTCCCCGGTCCAATCAGGTCGTCGAGTCCGTTCGTGCACGTCGGCCGCCGTCGAGGAGTCGGTACGGTCGGTTGGACTGGTCGGGGACGGAGCGGCGAGTTTCGCGTCGGACGCGAACCGGCTCAAGGTGCTCGAGTCCGTGCAAGCAGTCCGTTTAGAACGACCGCACCCGATGCCGTTTACATGCCCTTCGAGGGAACGATCACGTCGATCCATCAGATGACTCCGCGGGTGAAACAGTTCGTGATCGAAGCGGATCGGGAGTTCGAGTTCGATCCCGGCCAGCATACGACCGTCCAGTTCGAACGGGACGAGCCGGGTGAGGACGAAGACGAACAGGTCGTGCGACCGTACACGCCGACCAGTACGCCGGCTGCGAACACGTTCACGCTCGCGATCAAGCGGTACGACGACGGCACCGCCTCGGTCTACATGCACGACCGTGATCCCGGCGATATCGTGACGTTCGGCGATCTCGACGGTAACCTCACGCTCCGGAACGCGGACGAGGACGTCGTCTTCGTCTCGACCGGGACCGGTATCACTCCCATGATGGCCATGCTAAAGCAGTACCTCGAGACGGGCACGGGCGAGGTACAGTTCTTCTACGGCGAGAAAACACAGGAGGACCTCATGTATCGGGAGACGCTCGATCAACTCGTCACCGAGCACGATCGGCTTTCGGTCGTGTATTCGCTCTCCGAGGAAGACTGGGTCGGCCCCACCGGCCACGTACAGACGCACCTCGAGGACCGTCTCGACGGGCTGGAACGGGATTTCTACGTCTGTGGCGTTCCGCAGATGGTCGTCGACACCAAGGATCACCTCGCCGACCTGGGCGTTCCCGACGACCGCGTGTTTTCCGAAGGGTGGGAAGAGGGCGAAATCGAGGAGTGACCACCGGAATCGGTACGCAGTCGGACGGAAAGCAGGCGCGAGCAGCTATCGAAGAAGGCGACCGTCTGTCGTGAACCCGTCTCGCGGGCATCGGCGAGCAGGTTGAGAATTTCGTCTGCGGCCCCGCTACGAAAGCCGTCGGTGTCATCACTCGGGACCGTATCGAGACGGACACTTATCTCTCGTTTCGTCACTTCAGTCACTGTCCGATTTTGCGCAACCAGGGATAGATAAAACGCGCCGGCAGTCGGTGGCACGCCTGAATGTCCGGACTGATCGCGGTCGTCCACGGACCGACCATCGGACCGACGGCGGGACGACGGGTAGAAGGGAAAGCGGTAGACATAGACCACTGACCGGAGACAGTGAATCGACGGAGAGATGAACGCGAACTATGAGCTGGAGAGATCAGTGGCCGGGACTCCCGCGTGAGCCGGAGACCGAGTCGACGGAGAAGACGACGGCCGAATTCCGGGTCGCGCTCAAATCCTCGGCCTGCGAACTCGCGGCCGAAATCGCGGCGCTTCGCGACGAATCGGGAGCGGTCGCGACGTTCGAGTCGCGGGCGGAGGCGGAGTCCGAACTGCTCGAGGGGGACGATCGTGACACCCTCCGGTTTCAGCGACCCGCACCGAACGACCCCGACGTCGTCGATACGTATCTCGTCGCGATCAGCGATCCCGAGCCGGAGCCGACCGAACGAGGGCCACCGGAACACGGTTGGACGTTCGCTATGCGGGCCCAGCAGGTCGGCGCGCTCGCGGAGTCGGTGTTCAGCGCGTATTCGTGGAACCCGCCGCCACTCGTGTCGTACGCCGCCGCGGATCTCGGCCTCGAACCGGACGCATTTCGGGTCGAAGTCGACCCCTCGCCAGGGAGCGTCGGCCGTTCGGAGCGCGACGGCGGCGACGGTCGGTGGCTGCCCGACGTCGAATTCATCGTTCGCCGGCGGAACGAATTACATCCGGACGGGTACGAGGGACCGGTGATCAAACGCTACCTCGCCGAGGTCAAACACGGCTCGACGAGTTTCGAACGCCACCAGCGCACCCGGATGGCCCGGCTGGCCGCCGAAGCGGGCGCCGACCTCGAGGTGCTCGTCATCCGGGTCGACCTCGAGGGGGCGCCGCAAACGTACGACCTGACGATCCGGACCGTGTCGGAAGACGGGTGAGTCCGGTGCCCTCGGTTGCGAGGGGAACCGTCATCGCAGAAGCAATCACCACGACAGCCCCGCGGTGAGACGTGGGTTCGACGGACGGGACAGCGGACAACTGGCCGACGAGACGACGGGAGCCGATAGCGACGGACCGACTCTGGCTCGCCCGCCGTTCGACGAACGAACGAAGCCCCCATCGACATCGTGAGACGGTACGGGGTTGTCACACGGCTCGATGGCCGCGTCCAGGACTGCCGATCGAGGGGCCTCTCCGACCGGTGTTCAGTTTCACGTGCTGCTCGGAGCGGTTCTCGAAAGGGTCCGGCGATTCGGGAGTGACGATCGCCGGACGGGGCGATAGGAGGGAGGCGATGATCGAATCGGGTGGTCACGCACAGCAGGGTGCGTGACACCGGATACGATCGGCCCGATCGCTATCAACTTCCTTCCGATTCCCATCGCGTCGGAATCGTACTCCCCTCTCACGTGACGGCCGGTGCCGGAGCCACGCACCTCTCGTCGATGCTCCGAACGGACGGCCGAGGCGTGGACGAAGCCCAATGCGACAGCGAAACTCGAGGGCCGGCGGGCAACGCGGAGTCCAGGGTCCCGGACGAGACGATAACAATTGCACGAACTCGAGGCAGTTTCCGCGGACGGGTTCGAAGTCGCCTGAGAGACGGACACCGACGTCCGCGAGGGCGATGGCGCGGACCTCGTCGGTCACCACCATCGAAACACATCCCTCACGAATCTGCCGACTTCGTGTCACCCTCCGCGCGACCGATCTCGAGAATCGCAGTACGAGGGAACCCTCGCGTCCCAGATCACGCCCGGACGGTTCCACTGTCCTGGGTGGTGGATCGAGCACGTTCGGTTCTCACCGAGTACGCTCACTGGCCAGCGAATATGCAAATATTTATATTTAATATTATCTGGATCCTTAGAGTACGAATGCAGATCAATGAGTAGGGTATGCCTATATTGCGCCAACATGAAGCTTTATTATTGCATATGGAGAAATCGGCGTTGGGTGATGGCAAGAAATCACAAGCACCAACCCAAACCCTCTGGATACCTGAACACCTGTGGCTGTCGGCTGCCCCGATGTCGATTTCCCGACACCACCTAGCCACTTCGTTACCTCATTTTCGTCAGTTTTCGGCGGACGAAGCGACTCCGCGAACGAAGCCGACGCGCTTCCGCCGGTTCGGCATCGAACGCGGTGTCGCCGACGGGCTCTGACCGACGGCGAACGGGTTGCGAACGGAGTTTTTCCTCGTCGACCACCGATCTCACGACGGGTCGAGCGGACGACGAGCGGCCGCCCTCGAGGCTCTCGACGGTTGCTGATCGCGGTCGAACGCGTCGGAACCCCGTCCGGAACGGACGAACACAGCAGGGGGACGAATCAGTTCTCCGTATCTCCCTGGGCGTCGACCGTGGCAACGGCCGCCAGGTTCACGATATCCGCGACTTCGTCGCCCCGCTGGAGGACGTGGACCGGCTCGTTCATCCCGACGAGCATCGGGCCGACCGCGTCCGCCCCGCCGAGTCGTTGGAGCAATTTGTAGCCGATGTTACCGACCTCGAGGTTCGGGAAAATCAGTACGTTCGCCGGCTTCTCCAGTGTGGAAAACTCGTAGGTGCCGGTCGGCATCTCGTCGACGACTGCGGTATCGGCTTGCATTTCGCCGTCGACGGGGAAATCGACCGACGAGTCCTCGCGAAGGCGGCGGGCCGCGTCCCGAGGGTTGCGCGTCCCCGCGTTGTCGACGCTTCCGAAATCCGAGTACGAGAGCACGGCCGCCCGCGGTTCGACGTCGAACCGGCGGGCGAGCGCGGCCGTGTGTCGGGTGACTTCCGCCAGAACGTCCGCGTCGGGGGCTTGATTGACCGTCGCATTGGCGACGAAAATCACGCGGTTCTTGAACGTGAGCATGTAGACGCCGGCCGCGTAGTCGGCGTCCTCGGCCGTTCCGATCACCCGGAGCGGGGGCCGCAACGCCGACGGGTAGTGGTTCGTCAACCCGGTGAGCAACGCGTCGACGTCACCGCGATCGACCATGACGCTACCGAAGTAATCGGGGTCGTCGCGGATCAGCGCCGCTGCCTCGCGGCGAGTGATGCCGCTTCGTCTCCGGCGCTCGTAGAGGTGCTCGACGTACGGAACCTTCAGTCATTCGAATACGCTACTCCATCGAAGAGAGATGCTTCACGGACGCCAAAATTCTCGACCACTCGCGGTACTGCGACGAACAATCTTTCGCATCGTCGTAGTGTCGGCTCGAAATTCAGTGACTTTCTTTGTACTGACTCACGACCTCCTGCATCGTTTCCTGCCCGTCACCAAAGAGCATCAGGCAGTTGTCTTCGGCGAACAACGGGTTCGGGATGCCGGAGAACCCGGGACTGAGGCTACGTTTGTTGACGACGACGGTCCCCGCCTCCGCGACGTTGAGGACGGGCATCCCGGCGATCGGGCTCGAGTCGTCAGTATTCGCGAGCGGATTCACGACGTCGTTCGAGCCGATCACGATCACGACGTCGGTCTGGGCGAAGGTCGGATTGACCTCCTCGAGTTCTTTCATCTTGTCGTAGGGAACGTCCGCTTCGGCCAGGAGCACGTTCATGTGCCCCGGCATTCGGCCTGCGACGGGGTGAATGCCGAATTCGACCTCGACGTCGTCTTCGTCGAGCAGTTCGGCGAGTTCGGCGACTGCGTGTTGTGCCTGGGCGACGGCCATCCCGTAGCCGGGAACGATGACGACCCGACCGGCGGTGTCGAGGAGCATGTCGAGCTCTTCGGGGGAGGTCTCCGTGATGTTGCCCTCGTAGATTTCGTCCATCTCTTCGGAGGAGGCGGCCGCCTCGCCGAACCCGCCGAAGAGGACGTTCGCCAGCGAGCGGTTCATCGATTCGCACATGATGACCGTGAGGATGATGCCGGCCGCACCGACGAGCGTACCGGCGATGATCAGCGCGCTGTTCCCGAGGACGAACCCGGTCCCCGCGGCGGCCAGGCCGGAGTAGGCGTTCAACAGCGAGATGACGACGGGCATGTCCGCGCCCCCGATGGGGATGACGAGCATCACCCCGAGCACCGAGGCGGCGACGATCAGGAGCCAGTAGGAGGGCACCATCGACCCCTGGAGCACACCTGCGAGCACGTCCGGCTGGACGATCATGTACACGCCGCTCAGAACCGCGACCAGCAACAACACCGCCTTGACGACGTGTTCACCCGTGTATCGAATCGCCGATCCGGTGACCACGCCGTGTAACTTGCCCGCGGCGACCATACTTCCCGTGAAGGTGACCGCGCCGACGATTCCGGATGCGGCCGCAGCGGTCCCCACCTCGGCTGGAATCGCACCGCCGTTTACGGTCCCGAGCTGGAAGACCTCCGCGCCCGCGACGAGCGCCGAGGCACCGCCACCCAGCCCGTTGAACAGCCCGACCAGCTGGGGCATCTCCGTCATCTCGACCGTCGTTGAGAGTCCCACGCCGAGGGTCGCACCGACGACGAGCCCACCGAGGAGCACCTCGGGTCGGAGGATGTCGAACCAGAGGACGGTCGCACCGACGGCGACGAACATCCCCGCCGCTGACGTGAGATTCCCGCGAACCGCAGTCCGTGGGTGCGTCATGTCCCGCAACCCCTGGATGAACAGGATCGCGGCGATCAGATAGACGAGCGAGAGGACCGTCTCGGAGAACAGTTCCACCATCCGTCAGTCACCTCCTCCGTGAAAGTCAGAGAGCATGAAGTGGCTCACCATGTAGCCGCCGACGACGTTGACCGTCGCCATGACCACCGCCAGGAAGCCGAGCGCCGTCGCCAGGGTGGACGAACTCGAGCCGGCGACGACGACCGCGCCCACCAGCGTGATGCCCGTAATGGCGTTGGAACCGGACATAAGCGGCGTGTGGAGCGTCGCCGGAATCTTCGTGATGACCGAGTAACCGAGGAACGCGGCCAGTACGAAGAACGTCAGGTACGTAACGATCTCGCTCATCGGTCCCTCCGTTCGACGGCGACTGCGGTGCGTTCGTCGGTGCGGCGATTATTCGTCATCGGTCGCCTCCGCGGTCGTCTCTTCGTCTTCGTCGCCTGCGGCGTCGTCGGATTCGCCCTCCGCCTCTTCGTCATCTTCTTCGTCGGACTGTTCGTGCGGGTTTCGGATCGTTCCATCGTGGGTGAGCATCGTCGCGTCCACGATTTCGTCTGTGGCATCGATCGTGAGTTCATCGTCTTCGAGTAAATTGTCGAGAAAATTGGTTACGTTGTTCGCGTAGAGTCGACTCGTCGTGCGAGAGACAGTTCCCGGCAGATTGGTGGGGCCGAATACGGTGACACCCTCGTAGGTGACCGTCTCGTCCGCCCGCGTGGGTTCGCAGTTACCGCCACCTTCGGCCGCGAGGTCGACGATGACCGACCCCGTCTCCATTCCCTCGATCATCTCGTTGGTCACGAGTTCCGGAGACGGTTTGCCGGGGACGGCCGCCGTCGTAATTACGACGTCGGAGTCGGCGATCACGCGATTCATCATCTCGCGTTGTTTCCGGTAGAACTCCTCGTCCTGTTCTCTGGCGTGGCCCTCCTCGTCGGACGCGTCGTCAGTTTCCAGGTCGAGTTCGACGAACTCCGCGCCGAGGCTCTCGACTTCCTCTTTTACTTCCGGTCGGATGTCGTAGGCACGCACGTTGGCACCGAGTCGGTCCGCCGTCGCGATCGCCTGCAGACCCGCGACGCCGGCACCCACGACGAACACGTCCGCGGGTCGGACGGTTCCCGCCGCAGTCATCTGCATCGGGAACAGCTTCGGCAACTCCTCGGCCGCGACCAGGGCGGCCTTGTAGCCGCCGACGCTGGCCATCGACGAGAGCGCGTCCATACTCTGTGCTCGACTGACCCGCGGGATGAGCTCGAGTGCGAACGCGGTGACGTCGCGCTCGGCCAGCGTCTCCAGTTCGTCCTCGAGACCGTACGGTCCGAGGAGCCCGATCACGAACTGGCCCTCGGCGTACGGGTCGGCTTCGCCGTCCGGCGCGGCACCGAGCCCGCGGACCTGAAAGATCACATCGGCCCGTTCGAAAACCGCGGCGCGGTCGTCGACCAGTTCACATCCGACGTCCTGGTACTCAGCATCACTCCAGCCCGCATCCTCGCCGGTACCGGCCGAAACGAGAACGTCGAACCCACGCTCGACGAGGTCCTCCGCGACAGAAGGTGTCAGCGCGGCTCGCGTCTCGTTTTCCGCATCCTCACTTGGGACACCGATTATCATAGCGATTTTCTCTACCGACAACTGATATGTATATATATGGTTTTAAATCATCCAATTCGGCAAATTTCCCCTCTTGGCAATATCACGTTCTGGCTCCCTCGAGAAGCGAACAGGTCGTCGCGCCGATTCGGCGGTACTACACGTTGGACTGCCCAACGAGTGCGATACGGCAGAATGTGACGAAACTACGAAGCGCGAACGAACACGTCGCACTCCCTCAGACGATCGAACTCTCCTCGTCCACCGCCGCCGTGAGGTGTTCCTGGCCCCACTTCGCCATCTCCTGGATGACCGGTTCGAGCGATTCGCCGTGTTTGGTCGGCGAGTACTCGACGCGCACCGGTTTTTCGCTGACGATTTCCCTGTGTATCAACTGCTTCTCCTCGAGATCCGCCAGGACGTCCGAGAGGACCGTACTCGAGATTCCGTTAGTCGGGTACCGCGTCGTAACTGATATTCAGCCACGTAGCAGCGGACTGGCCGCAGCTCCGCCCACTTCTCGGGGATCGGCATCGGTGCCGTCGATGGCTCTCGCGCCGTTCGAGGCCACTCATCGATAGCCATACCTCCTTGATGTGGAGAACACCGTTATTCTCGGTCCGTCGAGACGCGTTCGACGTCTCGAAGTATTCAACTTCGTGGCAGTTTAGCAGGGTAGCACAACCATTACTACGATTCGCACAAGGTATCGGATAATGAGGGATACGATGGCCGGCGGTCGCTGGCGGGCGCTCCTGCTGGTGGGGTTCGCCGAACTGTTCGCGATGACGCTGTGGTTCAGCGCCTCAGCCGTCTCTCCAGAGTTGACGCAACTGTGGGAACTCTCGGATGCGCAACAGGCGTGGCTAACCAACGCCGTCCAGTTGGGATTCGTCGTCGGCGCGCTACTGTCTGCCAGTCTGACGATTTCGGATACGTTTCAGCCCAGGTACGTCTTCGCCGGATCGGCGGTCCTCGGTGCTGCTGCGACGGCCGTCCTCGCAGCGTTCGTCACCACCGCCCTGCCGGCTATCCTGCTGCGATTCGTGACGGGTGTCGCGTTGGCAGGTGTCTATCCGACCGGAATGAAGATGATGGCAGGCTGGTTCAAGACGGGGCGGGGAATGGCCATCGGCGTCCTCGTCGGCGCATTGACGGTCGGCTCGGCCGCGCCACATCTCCTCCGAGTGATCGGTGGCGTCGGAAACCCACGGCTCGTTCTCTATGGATCGGCGACCATCGCACTGGTCGGCGCCGTTCTCGCCTTGTTCTACAGAGAGGGACCGTACCAACCGGACCCGTCGCCGTTCGACCCGCGAGCCCTCGGGCGTATCCTGCGCGACCGGAGCGTCATCCTCGCCAACGGAGGCTACTTCGGACACATGTGGGAGCTGTACGCCGTCTGGACGTGGATTCCCGTGTTTCTGGTGGCCAGCTTCACTCATCGAGGCGTACGGAACCCCCAGGAACTCGCTTCACTGCTTACGTTCGGGACTATCGCCGTGGGTGGCATCGGTGCGTGGTTGGCCGGGTCGGCAGCCGACCGCTGGGGGCGGACGACCGTCACGGCGACGAGCATGATCGTCAGCGGTTCGGCGACCGTGCTCGCCGGTTTCGTCTTCGGCGCTCCGGTGTGGGTGGTCGCACCGTTCGTCTTGCTCTGGGGGTTCGTTATCGTCGCGGACTCGGCGCAGTTCTCGGCTGCCGTCTCGGAACTGGCCGATCCGGGTTACGTCGGCTCTGCGCTTACGTTTCAGACGGCAATCGGCTTCCTTCTCACGATCGGTTCCATACAGCTGACACCCAAAATCGCCGAGATGGTGGGGTGGAGATGGGCCTTCGCACCGCTCCTGATCGGACCGCTGCTGGGAACGATATCGATGGTGTTGCTGCGCCGTCACCCGGACGCGAACAAGCTCGCGGAGGGTGTCGGTTGAGAGTGTCGCATCCGTCTGCTGTGTACCATGCGCTCCAATTGGACCGCCAACGAGGAGTGTGACAATTTCGAGGTGGCTGAGCGATGCGACGCGGGGACGAGCGTGCTGTATCGCCTTCGCCGTTGATTACGCATCTTCGGGATCACCACACGACGTTCGTCACCGTGATCCAGCGATGCGGCCGGGGACGCTCCCGATCGACCGTCGAACGGCGTAGTAATCCTGGCCCTCGTCACATTATGCCGGCATTTCCTCGTCCGCACGTGCGAGGGAAATGGAGCGACCGTCCTCCTCGGATCGGTAGACGGAGTCGATGATCTTCTGGACCATCAACCCCTGGTCGAACGTGTTACACGCCGGGGGTTCGCGAGTCGCAACTGCCTCGAGGAACATCTCGAGTTGCGTTTCGTGCGGCGTCAGCTGTGGCGTGGCGGTGATCTCGGACGTCCGATAGTGAGGTGTTCCCCTCGTGCTCGTGTGGTGGATCGTCAGCGAGTCACCGCCGAGTTCGAACGTCGCGCCCCCGTCCGTTCCGCGGACGACCACGTCGTTTCGCGACGTCTGCGAGGCAGCCCACGCCACTTCGACGCTGACCGTGCGGTCGTCTGCGGTTCGGATGAACGCGCTCGCGGAGTCGTCCACTGCGAAGGACGTTCCGTCACCGTCCCAGTCGCTCGATTCCGGACGGTCGGGATCGACGTACTTCCATCGCCAGCCGAATTCGGACCGGCTGATCCCCGTCGCCTCGACCACGCGGGGGAATCCGAGCACGTAGAGGGCGAGATCGATCGCGTGAACGCCGATGTCGATCAAGGCACCACCGCCGGCGTGCTCCGGATCCGTAAACCAGGAATTTCGCCCCGGAATGCCGCGACGTCGGACGTAGTCGACCTGTACGTGCGTCACGTCACCGAACGCGCCGTTTGCCTGGTACTCCTTGAAGGCGGTCGTCGCTGGCGAAAATCGGTTGTGAAAGCCCACCATTCCGAACCCGTCTGCCGTCCGTTCCGCTCGAGCGATTCGTTCGGCGCTCTCGAGCGTGTGTGCCAGTGGCTTCTCGATGAGTACGTTCATCCCGCGTTCGAGTGCCGCCACGGCCGTCGGTTCGTGGAACTTGTTCGGCGTCGCGATGATCACGGCGTTTGGCTCTTCGCCTTCGTAGAGCGCCTCGTGGGTGTCGTACGTTCGCGCGCCGAACTCCTCGCCGAATCGCTCTCGCGTCTCCGAGTCGACGTCGGCGCCGCCGACGACCCGATGGCCGAGGGACTGGACCGATCGGGCGTGTTGTACTCCCATGCCTCCGAGTCCGACGACGCCCACACGAACCGATTCCTTCGTTGGTGCTGATTGTGCCATGGTTACTATACACTATCAACTTACGTTTGGTGTCCTAAAAGCGTTAGCACACTGCAAGGTATCCGGGTTACGACGTCTTCACCCCGATACCGCCCCCGTCTTCGGTTCACACCGATGTGTGATAGATCGGGGCGGTGAGAATTCGCGAAGCGACTCCGTGCGCGACCAGCGGGCCACCGACGGAACGACGCCACCTCGAGCGATCGAATCCGACGTCTCGGCCGAGAGGCCGAGTTCGGGATAGTGGGCGACGCCGGCGCTGCCGTACGCACCGACGATGGCAACGTGCGCTTCCGTGCAGAAAGCGTGTACAGCGAGGGCTTACGGTTTCGGTGACGCGGCGTGCAAGCGAGAGGGAATCCGATTACCTCGACGTACCGCCGGACACGGACTGAGTACCGAACTACCCCACCGAAGACTGTTCACCCGCGTCGCGGTACTCTCGATATGGATCTCCACGCGTTTCGAACGACGTCCGGTGGTAGCGTGACTGCAGTTACCGCCGACGAGATGCGCGAGGTCGATCGAGTCGCCGTCGAAGAATACGGATTGTCCCTGCTCCAGATGATGGAACAGGCCGGTCGCGGACTCGCCCGCGAGGCGCTAGCCCTCACCCGGGACGGCCCGGTCGTCGTCCTCGCCGGCGGCGGTGGCAACGGCGGTGGCGGCCTCGCGTGCGCTCGCCATCTCGCAAATCGGGAGCTTCCGGTAACCGTGGTCCTCGATCGGGAGCCGGCGGAACTCGAGGGCGTCGTCGCGAGACAGTGCGAACTACTCGAGCGCACGGGACTCTCGATCCGGACCGACGTTTCGACCGTCGAAACGCCGGCACTCGTCGTCGACGCGCTCGTCGGATACGGCCTCGAGGGGGCGCTCCGTGGCCCGTCGGAGGAACTCGTCCGGTGGGCGGACGACGCTGCGACGCGGGTCCTGTCGCTCGACGTTCCGTCCGGTATCGACGCGACGACGGGCGACGAACCCGGCGCCGCAATTCGGCCAGCACGAACGCTTACGCTCGCACTTCCGAAAACGGGGCTTTGCGAGACGACCGCCGAACTCGTCCTCGGCGACATCAGCATCCCGTCCGCCGTTTACGAAGCGATCGAAATACCCTACGAACCGCCGTTCGGCCGGGAGTTTGCCGTTCGGCTCGAGGCGACGGATTGATCCGCCCCGTCTTGATTTCGGTGGTCGTCGCCACGTTCGGAGGCGAGAAATTCGAGACGATTCCCGTTCCCCGCCCGAGGGCCCGCCCGGACAAGACCGTTCCGCCCGAGTCTGCGGCCACCGATGACGAGGACGTCAAAATCGGACATTCGAGCGGAACGTTCATCAGGAACGTATAAATAGCGACGGGCGGTCGTTCGTCGAGGAAACACACCCGACAAGAACACGTCGATCGGAGAAATAGCTCGAACTCCCGTGAGCCCTTGAGTCGACGCCGAACGAGAGGATGGGACGGTTTTCGGGATCAGTGCGTGGAGGCTTCGATCTCCGCGTAATACGTTTCTTTCGACCAGTCCCCGGTGAGATACGCGGTTGCCCACTCCGGTTCGAGAAAGACCATGAAGTCCGTGATCTCGTTCTCGTCCAGGGCGGTGGGCATCGATCGATAGTCGAACCCCCGGTCGACGATGTCGGCGTAGGCGTCTCCGAGTATCTGGACGTCAGCCTCGAGGCCACCGCTATCGGTGTATTCCGGGACGAACATGCTGTGGAATTGCCAGTCGGCAACCGAGAGGTCGTCATCGATCGTTTCGACCATCTCCGCAGCGAGCGCTCTCGTTTCCTCGCTGATCTCACTTCCGACGTCGCCCTGCGGAACGTCGTCGCCGGTTTCCCGTTCTGTCTCCTCCTCAGTCTCGTCGGTCGTTCCGAGACAGCCTGCGATCGTTCCGACGCCGACGGTAATCCCGAGAGTCAGAACGGATCGTCTCGAGACGCCATCGATCGCGTCGTACGTATTTCGTTTCATATTCGTTTTCCGGTCGGTCGATTCCTACGAGGACACGGGTACGGGCACGTAAAAACGTGTGCTCGATCGTGCATCGGACACGAACGATCGATTAGTGGACACGAACTCAGCGTCGCTCGTGACACGACAGTCCGACCCCGAGTGAGCGTGAGTACCTGTTTCACACATTGCGCCTCGAACCGTCCGGGTTCTTTCGTCCAGGCGTATTCCAGAAAGCGAAGCGCCGGCGACGACCCCGGCACGATCGTGGAAGACCCCGTCCGGACGAGCGCCCCGCTACCGCCCGAAAGCGGCGTCCGATCGGTCAGTGCGTCGGTCTCGACTCTACGTACTCGTTGGCGTCGTGGATCGCGATCGAAACGGGAATCAGTGCGATCGGGCCCACAAGAACCGACTCGAGAAGCGAGGACGAACTCGCGTCGAGGGGACTGGACTCGCTCGGTGTCAACGGTGGTCCCGCGGTCGCCATTCCGACGCCGAGTGCGACGGTCAGCGCGATGAGCGCGAGTTGGCTCGGTTGCGCCGCCGCCCGGAGCGTCCAGAGCCTCGGCACTCGTTCGGAAAGCGTCGAATTACAGCCCCACCGATCGGCCTTCGATGTGTTCACGGACGAGTTCCGTACGGACGACCCGTCGTTTCGCCGATCGCCGACGGCTTTCCGACGGTTCGCCTGGAGTCACTGTGACGCTCCCACCACGTCGATCGTGCCGGCGACGGACACCAGACTCGCGAGCAGCAGGGTCTGCATCGACAGTCGGCACGGATACGGTGTTCGATAGCCACACACCGGGTGACGCCAAGACGGCGTCGTTCGAACTCGGTTGTTTCTGGGCTCCGACGCGGCGTTCGGCGCAGATGACGGTGTCGTGCGGACGCGAGTCGACTACGCTGGCGGAGCGAAATCCGACCCGTCCGACGAGATTCGTGGCAACCGTACGGAAGTCGTCCAGACCGAGTACGATCCTGTACAGTTCTCGTTCGGTGAGGTACTCAGGTGAGCGGTTTCGGGACTTCATCAGCCTCAGCAACCCCAGAAAGGGTAGTATCGGATATCCGATTCACCGAGACGGCCGACCAGCACGTACGACTGCCGGCGGTTCCGAACGAGAGTGACCCAGCCAGGACCGGATCGAAACGCGTCACGAATCACTCGATCGCGTCCATCTGACAGAGGTCGACCACCGGAAGTTCGGTCGCCGCGGAAAACGATGGACCGAGTTGTTTTGCTCGCGTCGTCCGTAGTTTCGACTATGCCGACCACGTGCGCGCTCTGTCGGCGCATCGTTCCCGACGAGACGATCAGTGATCCACAGGTCGTTCAGAAACACCACCTGCGACCGGAAGACCGAGCGGAAAGTCCGACGGTGATGCTGTGTCGCCCGTGCCACAAGCAGATTCACGCAGTGTTCACGAACGAAGAGTTGCGAGAAGACTACGACACGATCACCGCACTACGTGTAGCGGGTCGACTCCAGGAGTACCTCGACTGGATTCGGAACACCGAGAAGCTCGACATTCGGATCTCGACAAATTCTCGCGGACGTGAGCGGACGGGGTGACGCTAGCGTGTCCCTGTGAAACGATGCCAGAAGCCAGGACGAGGGGCCAGTAAGCAAAGTGGTTCCGGTCGAAAGAGAAGCGCATGCCACACGTTCGCGTGTTGAGTACCGGCGGAACGATCGCATCGACTGCTGGACCGAGAGGGGCGACACCCTCCAAAAACGGTGACGATCTTATCGCTGCCGTCCCTCGACTGACGGAAATAGCGGAGATCGATGTCGACGCCGTCTGTGACGAACTCAGTTTTCATCTCTCGTTCTCGAACGTCGCATCGTTGGCTCAGGCCGTCGAACGCGCAGCCCAAGACGGTGTCGACGGTGTCGTCGTCACCCACGGGACTGACACGATGGAGGAATCTGCGTACTACCTCGATCTGGTGTGTGACGCGACGGTTCCGGTCGTGTTCACCGGCGCACAGCGTCCCGCGGATCGGCCGGGCGCGGATGGACCGGCGAATCTTCTCCAGGCGGTCCGCGTCGCAGCCGACGACCGCTTTGCGGATGGCGCCTACATCGCCTTCGGAAATCTCGTCCACGCGGCCAGATGGGTGACGAAGGCGCGGGCAGGTCGTCCGGATGCGTACGCATCGCCCGATGCGGGTCCCGTCGCAGAAATCACGGCCGACGGGCTGTCTCTCCGACGCGATCCTCGCAGCGAGTCGGTATCGCTTCCCACCGTCGAGACACCGGCCCGGGTCGAACTGATCCCGAGCGGCCTGGCCGTCGGCGCCCGGCAACTCGAGCGCGCCGTCGCCGATGGCGTCGACGGACTCGTCTTGGCGGCGAGCGGGATCGGGAATACGACGCCCGAGATCGGTGACGCGGTCGCCGACGCAGTCGATAGCGGTGTTCCAGTAGTCGTCGCAACACGGTGTTTCGACGGTGCTGTGGGGGCTCGGTACGGCGGTCCGGGCGGCAGTCAGACGCTGCGCGATCACGGGGCGATTCCGGCCGGTGATCTGCCGCCCTGGAAAGCGCGGATCAAACTCGGCCTGGCGCTATCGGCCTCCGACGACTACGAAGACGTCCGTACGGCGTTCGAACGCCAACGCGGCGCAGTGGAGCGATCTGTCAGTACTACGTGAAGGCACGTCGTTCGAGGGAGGAACGAGCCCATTTCGCTCGTTCTCGTGCCGCCGGTTCGGCACGCGTCCGAACGCGCTTGGCAACCGTTCCTGCCGTGTCGGACGTCCGGACGTGTATCCGATTCTTCGAAGACACAGACGATCGTACTCGTCGACATCGACGGAAAGGCACCGGTTCGCGTGTCCCCGTTCAGCTTTCCGATCGTCGAAATTCACGTCCACCGACGTGGATAGCCCGTTGCGATCGGTGGGCACTCGCGGATGGCGTCGTCTACGTATTTGAGAGGATCCGATTTAGATCGTCGAGATCGAACAGTGACCAGTTGTCGTCGAGATCGTCACCGAGACCGTCGTCGAATCCACTTTTCGAGAAGATAGCGAACCGTTCCGAGCGATCGCGTGGGCCCCACCGGACGCTGTCAGCTTTCGCTCGAAGGTCGGCAACAAGTCCACGGCCAACCGGGTCGCCGGTCCATTTGCACTCGGCGAGGAGGATACGGTCAGCAGCGGGGGCGAGACCGACGATGTCGATTTCCTCTTCGCCGTACCACCATCGCCCGACGTCGGAGTACGATGCGAGGTCGCCGCGTCTGATCAGTTCCCAGACAGCTTCCTCACAGACGTCTTCGAAGGTTGTTGCGACGTGCATCGGTAAATCGGGCTCGATGGTGCCGTCGAAAACGAGCGAGGGTGCTTCTTCGATGCTGGAACGGTTCGGCTCGACGTAGCGGAACCAGAACCGGAGAAACTCATCAGCAACGTGATATCGGGAGCGTTTGGATTTCTGGCCGGACGCCGTGACTGGGACACTGCGGTCGAGGAGCCGGAGGTTACGAAGCGTTTGGAGATACTTCGAAAGTGGCCCCGAATCGATTCCAGTTGCTCCCGAGATCTCGTTCGGAGTGGTGTGGCCCAGTGCCACTGCTTCGAGAATGCTCAGATACCGAGCGGGATTTCGCAGTTCGGTCCGGAGCAGGAACTCCGGTTCGTTGTAGAGTACTGCCGTCGGCGACAGGATATGCGTCTGGATGTTCTCGGCCAGCGATCGCCCGTAGTCGAAGAGAGTCAGGTACATCGGCGTGCCACCGGTAACCGAGTACGATCGGATCGCGTCCGCAATATCGTCGGAGATAACGGCTCGAGCCTCCCGAAACGAAAACGGTTTCAGATCGATCTGCCCGGTACGGCGGCCGTACAGCGGACTTTCGTGGCCGAGTACCTCGGACTCCATGGTACTCACACTCGATCCACAGAGGACGAGCATCGAGTCCGTCTCCTGAAGTCTTTCGTCGACGAACGCCTGGACGTAGGACGGGAGCGAGTCGTTCTCCGCGACCAAATACGGGAATTCGTCGACGACGACGATTCGGTCTTCGACCGCGAGCCTATCGCCCAGATAGTCGAACGCATCGTCCCACCCGTCGGTTCGTGGAACGCGATCGTCGAACGAATCGGCCACTTGCTCCACGAATTTCTCGCGCTGGCGATACGCTGCCTCTTGAGCGGCGAGATAGTAGAGATGCGGGCGGTCGGCGCAGAATTCTTTGAGGAGCGCTGTCTTTCCGACGCGCCGGCGTCCATAGACGACGTAGAACTCGTGCCCGGGTGATTCAAAAGCGGTTCGTAACGATTCGAGTTCGTCGTCCCGGTCGTAGAAGGTCATACTTTGCCTAATGATTACTGCGATAATGACTTCTGTGTTTCGGTCTGCACAGACGAGTGGGGCCACTGAGACTCGTCGAAACGACGCGACTCAGTATCGGCGAAGCGTTGGGCATCACGTTTGCCTCGAAGGGGTCGGTCTCCGAAGTACTCGCGAACGGCCTGCGCACCGCTATCACCAGAGATTATGTCGCCATTTTCGGTTACAGAGCTGATGGCTAGTGCAGGTGAGAATCGGCTCCGAGTAGTTCTCGAAGAGACGCGCTGGCGGCGACGTCGACGTAATTATCGTCTCCGAGAACTGTCGCGCCTGCCGAACGATGGCGTACCGGTCGGTGAGTGGGTCGAATGCACTTCCTGACGGCAGGTTCGCCGTCCATCTCGATAGCGGCGCGGACGTCTCGATCGGAGCGTGAGTCCGTGTCGGCTTCTGGTCGAAGAGGTGGCACACGGTCGAGAGTCGTTCACCGTGGCGTCGAACCGCTCCGTGACCGGAACGATAAACGCGGCGGATCGGTCGTCGTCGGTTCGTGTTCGAGACGGGCGTCGGCGCGTCTCTCGAGAAAACCTCGCGTCACCCGGTACGTACTGGGAGCGAGCATACCGGTTCCGACAGAGGAAGCCGCTCCATCGGTCGAAACGATTATGATTCCAAATGTTAGCTTTTCAATGTGAACGGAATACAGTCCGCGTTTACCGCGGGTCTTTTGGCGGCCGTTGGCACGGCAGTGACGCTCCTCGTACACCCGACGTTTATCGAATCGGATGTGACACACGCGGTTCTGGACGGACTCTTCGTCGGCGCGACCGTCTATATCGGTATGAATATCCTGGACCGAACGGTGAATTCGGAGTAGATCACACGCAGTCCGAAGACGTCGACCACACCTCGCACCGGGTCTGCCGACGGACGCCACGCCGGTTTCGGGCCGGTTCGACCTCGGTCACGCGCCATCGAAGTCGCCTCCGGTGCGATTCAGACCGACCGCCCGTGCTCTCGACCCGTTCGACGATCCTTCTCCTCCTGGCAGCCACACGACGAGGAAGCGGGGCATCGATCGGGTATCCGACCAGAAGCCGACTGGCGCTCGAGTGAGAGAGGGGTCCCGCGAACGTCAACGGTGAATTGGTACAGAATGCCGATTATGCACCCGCGGTGAGACCGATCGATCGAGACCGTCTCCCCAAATGAACGCTACAAAACACTGGCACCGTTTCTCACCGATCGAATCGAACGATCGACGAACGTGTCACGGGACGATCCTGCCGAAGCGGAGTCGAGCTTCCATTCGGTTTTCATGAGCACGAACAGGCGGTCCCTTTTCATGGCGGTCGGGTCGATGGGCGTGGCGGGATCGCTGGTGCTCGGATCGAACAGAAGTGAGGAGTCGGTGGGGGACGGATCCGCCCCCCGAATCGAGCCGATGTTCAGCTATCCGTCGGTGTTCGGACTGCCCGACGACGTGCACGAACGAACGGTCCTCGACCTGCTGCGACGGGCCGTTCACGGGACGTCGGTACACCTCACGTCCTACACGGTCACGCGCACTCCCTTGGCGACGGCGTGTCTCGCGGCCGCCGACCGCGGCGTCGACGTCAACGTCCTGCTGGACGACCACCTCGCCGATGCGGACGCACCGCGGCGACTCCGCGAAACGTCGGTCGGTCGCGTCTCGCTCACCATCGACGGGGGTATCGGCGACGGGAGTAATCACAACAAGTTCCTGCTCGTGGAGGAACTGGAGACCGGAGAGTCGAACGTCGTGTGGCAGTCCTCGTCGAACTTCACGAACACGCAGCGGTACCTCCACAACACGTCGGTCGTATTTCGCGGCGACGACGACCTCTACGACGTCTATCGGAGTTACTGGAACGAACTGGCCGCTGGCGTCACCGACCGCCACTACAATCGCACGGCAGAGACCGACTCGGCGACCGTGTACTTTTCGCCTCGATCCGACTTCGATACGCACCTCGCGGCCCTGGAGGACGTCGTTCCGACCCGCGACGCGACGGTCAGATTCATGTACTCGATTTGGAACGAGAAGCGTTCCGCGGTCGTCGACCGCGTCAGGGAACTCGTCGACGGCGGTTGTACGGTCGAGGTAATCCTCAACGGGAACAGATCCACCGTCGGCCACCGCCTGCGACGAGCGGGCGCGGACGTGCTCGAGTACCCGTCGACCACCCTGGGACGCGTCACGCCGGGGCAGCCACCGAACGTCCACTCGAAAACTATGCTCGTCGACGCCGACGTCGACGTGGACGGCGAAACGGAACGTCGACGCCTCGTCTACACGGGCTCGCAGAACTTGAGCAAAAACGGCTTGTCCCACAACGACGAGACGCTCCTTCGGATCGAAGACGACGACGTCTACTCCCAGTTCGTCCGGGACTGGGAGCGCGTCCACGAACAGGGGCGTCGCCTGGCCAGCGGCGACGTAACGGCGATCATTCGATCTCACTGGTGACGCGTTTCGGAGCACGAGTCCGTCGGCTCCCTCGTCCCCGTCGAACGGTTTCGCGCGTCCACGGAGGCGCTCGAGCCGTGAGACGAAGTCGTCACGGCGAACGAAGAACGCACGACCGAACGATAGCGGCGCCGGACGCTCCCGCCTCGACGGCATCCGGCGACCGGTTCCGGGGATCAGTCCGTACCAGTTCTCCGGCACGGGCCCGGGAACGACCGAATGCGGGACTCCCTCGAGAACGAGCACACCCTGTCGGAACGCGATCCCAGCAACGTGGCGCGTACCACTGGCGCGTCCTCCTCTCGTCCCTCACGGCGTGGCGGCGGTCAATTCGGAACACTTCTCAGACAGACCCAGAACGTGTGACTATGAGCCGTGCCCGAGTCTTCGCCTCCCTGTGTGGTCTCGTTTTCCTCCTCAACCTCGCCAGAATCGTCTTTGCACCGCTACTGGACGTGATCATCGCGGAATTCTCGGTCGGTGAGGGGACGGCTGGACTGCTGGTAACGCTCGCGTGGGTCGGAAGCGCGTCTCCTCGATTACCGACCGGGTGGCTCCTGACGAAAGTGCCGCGACATCGCGTCGTGATCGGGTCCGGAACGATTCTCACGGTCGCCTCCGGGTTCGCCGCGACCGCGGCGACGGTCCGCCACCTCATGGTCGGGGCCTTCCTGATGGGGATCGCATCAGGTGTGTACTTCGTCTCGGCGAATCCGTTTCTGAGCGAATTGTTTCCGGATCGCGTCGGGCGCGTCATGGGGACCCACGGCGCCGCCAGTCAGATCGCCGCGGTCGTCGCCGCGCCGCTCGTGACGCTGACGCTCGTCGTCGACTGGCGGCTCTCGCTGTGGGCGATCGCTGTCGGTGGGGCAGCGGTAACGGTATACACGTGGGTCGCCGCGAGGAAGACCGAGTTGCCGCGGACCAACGAGGAGGATCGAACCTTCGTCGCCAGTGCGCTGTCGGAGTGGCGCCTCATCGTGACCGCAATCGCGATCGCCGGCGCAGCGTCGTTCGTCTGGCAAGGCGTGTTCAACTTCTACGAGCTGTACATGCAGTCGAAGGGCCTCTCCGGCCGGGTGTCGGGGTTGCTTCTCTCGCTCGTCTTCGCCGCCGGCATTCCCGCGTTTTACGTCGGGGGCGATCTGGCCGATCGACTACCGCGCGTTCCGTACATGCTCGGTATCGTCGGGCTCTTTTCCATCTCGCTGTTCGTCCTGACAGTCGTCGACGGGCTGATCGGCCTCGTCGTTCTCTCCGTGACCGTCGGCTTCGTCGTTCACGCGCTGTTTCCGGCCACGGATACGTTCCTCCTCGATACGCTACCGGACTCGACGCGAGGCAGCGCCTACGCGGTGTTCAGTTCCGTCTGGATGCTCACGCAATCGCTCGGCTCGTTCGCGCTGGGTCTGCTCGTCGAAGCCGGCTATACCTACGACTCGGTGTTCAGAACCGCCGCCGTGATTCTCGGCGTCACGGTCGTCGGTCTGACGCTCGTCGATCACACCGGTCGGTTGCCGAGTTGACCGCGGACGCGTCGGTCTCCCTTTCGAGACGTCCACGCGACCCGAGAACGGTCGTCGAGCGTTCTCCGGTCGTCGAGCCACCGTTTTGTAGCGCCGGCTAGCGCAGGGGAGACGCGTATGCGGTTCCTACCGGAACCGAGTCCGATGAGTGACCCAGAACGACTCGAGGAGCGTCTCGTCGACGAACTCGAATCCGACCGTCACACCCACAAATCGCTACGGCAGACGCTCACGGACGAGTACGACTATTCCGACTCGGCCGTTACCCGAGCAATCGCCAGGCTCGACGACGAAGGCGTGATTCGTCACGAACGGGGCTATTTCGAGCTCACTCGAGAGGGAACACGGAACGACACAGCCTAGTCACCGTCCGTGATCCGGCCGCGACGTGGAGCCACCGTCTCCCACCGATCGATCCGGGACTCGTTGTGCGTTGCGGCGCCGACCTCGAACGCGGCCAGAACGGAGCTGTCTGGGGAGTTCTGATTCCGGGTCGGTTCGCATCGAATGCGAATACGGGATCGCGAGACACCTGTTGTTCTCGATCGGTGGGGCGTCGATGATCGCGGTCACACACCAGCACGTCGAGTGACACTCTCGTGTCGATCGACATCCCCGACCACACTCCCACAGCGAGTCGCAAATCGGATGCCGCAACTACCGCGTCGAAGAGTTCGTGGACGTACTCGAGTCGCGTGTGGGACGCGACCTGTCGGTGACCCGATCCAGGACGATCACCTCGAGGGGCACGATTCCGCGACCTGGCGCCGGGCACGGGACGACCTGAGCAAGATTGAAATCGACGTGAGTCGAACCTGATAGTTATGCCCGATGAGACGAATCGGCAGTGGATCTTGTCCGAGAGACCGACGGGAGAGCCGTCGATGGAGAACGTTACGCTCCGCGAGAAACCGATTCCAGAACCGGGACCGAAGGAAGTCCTCGTCCGGACGCTGTACATGTCCGTCGATCCGTACATGCGCGGCCGGATGCGGGACGCGGCTTCCTACGCCGATCCCTGGGAGACCGGCGATCCGATGCGGGCTCGCGTCGTCGGCGAGGTCGTCGAATCGAACGACGGCGGTCTGGAGCCGGGGGATCTCGTTACGGGGAACCTCTACTGGGCCGAGTACGCCACCAGCGACGGGGCTGACCTCGATCGTATCGACACCGGCGAGGCGCCGGTGTCGGCTGCGCTGCACGTCCTCGGAATGCCCGGATTGACGGCCTATATCGGAACGATCGAGGTCGGCCAGGTGAAGCCGGGAGACACGGTCGTCGTCTCGGGAGCAGCGGGCGCTGTCGGGTCCGTTGCCGGCCAGATTGCAAGAATAGCCGGCTGTCGCGTCGTCGGTATCGCCGGATCCGACGAGAAGGCTGCCTGGCTCACCGGTGCCCTCGGGTTCGACGCGGCGATCAACTACCAGACCGCCGATGACCTCACGGCAGCAGTCGGAGAAGCCTGTCCGCGCGGCGTCGATCTCTACTTCGAGAACGTCGGCGGCGAAGTCAGCGACGCTGTGTTGGATCATCTCACCGACTACTCGCGGGTCGCCGTCTGCGGGAAGATTTCGCTCTACAATCTGGAACCCGACGACGAGCGAATGACCGGCCCGCGTCGGTTCTACCAGCGTACACGGACCCGAGTTGAAGGGTTCATCGTCAGCGACTACGACCACCTGGCCGAGAGCGCGACCGAACGGCTCGCTCGCTGGATTAGCGAGGACGAGCTCCACTACCGAGAAACGATGACCGACGGCATCGAAACTGCTCCCGAGGCGTTTCTCGGCCTCTTCGAGGGCGAGAATATCGGCAAACAACTCGTCGAGGTCGACGAGTACACTGGGTGATCGTCGCGAACGACTCGACGGGTGGAGAGCCGAGTTCCGGAACGACTCACCGCTCGAGCGAGCGATCACGAATCTGCCGACCGAATTGCCGTGTCGGCGCTGCCCCCACGGGTTCGATACCCGACCGGAAAAGCGGACGTCAGGAAGACGCGACTTTCATCGAAACCACGATCGACCGCAGGTGCCGTCGGTGATTCGGACGCCGGACGTGACGGACGGCGCGGTCACGGATCGGGTCGAAGACGGGTTCCAGGATATCGACTGAGCAGTCGCGAGCGGCGAGAGCGGTTCGTCTGCTCGAGGCCGGTGCATGGAAACCGCGTGGAAACCGGCGCTGTCGCTGCTGGGAAGGAGTGGAAGGTCGAACGTGTCAGCAGCGGATTTCGAGCGCGAAAGTGGGGCCGGGAGGCCAGCAGCGGATCAGCCGTTGGCCACAGGTGTACTCCTGCGAAGGACGTTGGACGTCTCGGGGTGCCGTTTGTGAACCTATGTCATCACCCACGAGAGGATAGTACACATGCAATAATAAACGTTTTTGATGGCGCAATTTCAGTAGATTCGGATGTATACCACACATTATTCAACCTGTAGTTCCCAAAACCTACCGTTCCGAAAAAGTTCGATCGCAAGAATCACGGCGAATGGTTGTGAGGGAATCGCTCATCGGCGCAGCGTCGACGGCGTCCCCGGCTCGAAGTCCGCCTTACCGGAGCAACACGGCGCTCAGAAACTGACAGTGCTCACGAGACCGTGATCGACGCGGAAGACGTCGTACGCCGTTAGACGAGGGATTCGAGCGGCTATTTTGGCAACGTTACTCCTCGATCCCACACCAGTCGATAGCGGTCAGGGCTAGGGTCTGTGCCGTCTCGACTAACGAATCTATTTCCACGTACTCGTCGGCGCCGTGGATGTTTTCGCCGCGCGGACCGACGGAGGGACAGGGTATGTCGTAATATCGGTTGTAGAACCGTTCGTCGTTTCCGCCGCTGCCGCCGCCGAAGGTCGTTTTCTGGCCGGTGATCCTCTCGGCGTTCTCCCGTGCGAGTTGGACGATCTCTTCGTCCGTGTCGAGTTCGTGAGGAGCGGCGTTCCACCCGAACCAGTCGAACGCGGGCGGGTGCGCGGACAGCCACTCATCGGTCTCCGAGACGTCGCGCACGGTCGCTTCCACTTCCGCCCGGACCTCCTCGCGCGTTTCGCCGGGCGGCCATCCGATACGTCCTTCCAGAATCGCTTCGGACGGAACCGTCGAGGGCCAGTCGCCGCCTTCGACAGCGCCCACGTTCAGGTTGGTCTCGTGGCCGTCGAGTCGCGGATCGGTCCGAAAGGCCGGTTCGTACGAGATTCGCGATTTCCGTTCTCGGTCGAGTTCGTCGAGCGCATGGTAGATTTTCGTCGCCTTTCCGATAGCGTTGACCCCTTCGTAGCCCCGTGCAGCGTGTGACGACTTTCCGGGGACGCGAATACGGAAGTACATTACACCAGCACTCGCCATTCCGACGTTCGGGAGCCCGGAAGGTTCGGTAATGATCGCCGCATCGGGCTGGTATCCCCGCTCGAGCGCGGAGAGTACACCGCCTGGGCCGCCGGCCTCCTCCTCGACGGTCGTCTGGAGAGTGAGGTCGCCTGCCAATTCGATGTCGACGTCCCGGAGTGCTTCGAAGGCGATCAGAATGGAAGCGACACCACCGAGCATGTCGTTGCTTCCGCGTCCGTAGAGACGGCCATCCTCGACGGTGGCGTTCCACGGGTCGTACTTCCACTCGCTTGCATCGGCCGGCACGACGTCGACGTGACCGCTGAATGTCAGTGACCGACCATCTCCGACGCCCTCTTTGGTCGCTGCGACGTTCGGGCGGTCCTCGTATCCGTCTTTCAGGTAGGACGACGTCTCGAAAAACCCCGGATGGTCCGCGAGTCTGTCGGCATCCGGTTCCCAGATGTCGACGTCGAGTCCGGACGACTGCAAACGCGACGAGACGACCTCCTGAGCGGGCTTTTCGTTTCCGGTAACGGATTTCTGGCGGATGAGTTCACTCACGAGATCGACGAGATCATCGCGCTTTTCTTCGATACGGCCCCGAACCTCCCTGTGTGCTGAACGCATTTGTCTCGCTATGCTATATCATAGCTATATTTACCTCTTTCTCCGGAAGATATCGACGGCCATCGACGGCTGCGGACCGCAGCGAAGTCACGCCCCCACGAGCATCGTTCGTCCGCTGTCGGCGCGGTGTCTACTCGTACCGGTTTCACCGAGGACTCGTGTACGAACAGTTTCGAAACCACCGCGGCCGATTCCTCCCACCGGCCATCGCACACGGGGCGCTCCGATGGGAGACCGGTATCGGACACCCGCTCGAGGACGAATCGAGAGTCGGAGCTGTCCATCCGACGAACGAATCCACATCCGAACTCGAAGACAGTCTTAGGTCGTCAGACGGTAAAGCAGAAGCTATGAACGACCACCTCGATTCACCGTGGAACGTCGACGAGCGAGCGTTCCCGGCAAACGCGCCGTTCGAAGCGCAGGCACGCTTTCTCCTTCGGTACGCGATTCTCGCGCCCTCGAGCCACAACTCGCAACCGTGGGAGTTCGAAATTCGTCCGGACGCGATCGACGTCTTCGCCGACGAATCGCGCTGGTTAGAAATCGCAGACGCTGACAAGCGCGAACTCTTCCTCAGCGTCGGGTGTGCGATCGAGAATCTCCGGATCGCAGCCGCTCGTTTCGGGTTCGCCGCGTCGATCGATTACGTCCCCGGTGACGGTGACGACCTCGCCGCGACCGTCCACCTCGACCCGAAAGCGGAAACAGCGTCTCGAGCGCGACCCGGCCTGTTCGAGGCGATGACGGATCGACGGACGACCCACCACCCTTACGACGACCGGCCGATCCCAGGCGACGTCCTGGATCGGCTCCGAGACTGCATCCGCGAGACGACGGTGACTCTCCTGGTGATCGACGAGGACGACAGGAAGGAGTCGATCGGGAGACTGCAGTTCCGTGCGGACGAGCACCAGTTCGACGACCCCGCGTATCGAGCGGAACTGGGACACTGGATCGGAACGGGGGCGCTCGGTGCCTCGTGGGTGATGGCGCGGGTCGGACGACTCGCGGTGACGCACCTCGATCTGGGCGGCCGAGAAGGACGCAAGAACGCAGCGTTGCTCGAACGGGCGCCGGTGCTCGCGGTTCTGGTCACGGAAGCCGACGACGACGAATCACGACTGAAAGCCGGACGGGCCTTCGAACGACTGACGCTGCTCGCAACGAGCGAGGGGATCGCTCACCACCCCGTGAGCCAGACGCTCGAGGTCCCGCGGATAAGATCCGAACTCGCCGCGGAACTCGGACTCGAGGAGTCGGTCCCGCAGCACCTCTTTCGACTCGGCTACAGTGACGAGGACGAGCAACACACCCCGCGGCGGCCACTCGAGGAGGTAGTACGATGACAGCGTGAAACGGAAGCGCGACTGATTGTCAAACATCATCCGTTCACGTCGCTCCTCACAGCATCGGATGGACGCATTGATCGTGAGTCGTCCGGTCACCGAAGCTACAGTAGTCGTTGAAAGTCAGTGTACACCGCACTCGCGAATTCGCGGCCAGCGAGGCTTCGCTGGCCGCTTCACTGCGAGTGGTGAGTGAATCGTTTCAACGACTACTATAGAATGAGACGGTGATCGTTCCTCTCGAGCAACCGTGCCGTCCGATCGTCTGCTCTCGATCCAGGCGGAAGCACCCCCGTGAACTCACGGTCGCCTGCCGCACAATTTCGACCAGTCGTTGTACTCGGTGAACCGCCTCGGTAACGTTCGGTTCAAAAACGTGAACCAGATACGTATCGACCACCGGATATACTTATAACGCGATCAGTCAACACGCACTGATGACCGCCCTCATCGACGTCTTGAAGGTGATGTGATACTTTGACGACATCGTCACGCTCTTCGACAGCGTCGAACACGACTGACGTCGTTCGGACCATCACAGCAATACGTTCTCGCGGCGATGTCCTCACTTTCTATAGCATACATTAGAAGTAATTGCTCATATTTGGTACAGAGATTCGATCAATAGTAGTATCAATCGCTGTTGTGAGATCGTCGAGTGAGCCAAAGAAACGGTTGCTGAGTGCCGCTTGTAGTTGTCTCCAGCACTCTTCAACAGGATTTAGCTCTGGTGAGTACGCCGGCAATGTCACGAAGTCGAGGTCGTCACGGGCCGCTAGGTCCGTGACGGCCGACGCCCGGAAATATGGTGCTCCATCCAGGACAATAATTAGATCATCTTTGAATTCTTTGCATAATGCGAGAATGAAATGTTTTGCATGATCGGCGGTAACGTACTCTTCAAATCGAGAGAAAAAGCGATCACCGTCCTCGGTGATCGCGCCTAGCAGACACGTCCAGTCGCGTTGTCCAGATAACTCAACTGACGGCCGCGTACCGCGGGGAAACCACGCGGCACGCGGCTCAACTTGGACGGATTTCTTGGTTTGATCGATACAGACTACTGTGGCATCCATTTCCCGCCGCTTTTTTTTGAGCTCCTCACGGAACGTTTCTTGTTCATCAGCGTCAGACTCAGCGGCTGTACGGCGAGGTTTTTGATAGCTCAATCCCGCTTCTTTGAGCAACCGCCGACAGCTCGGGATTGAGTACTCGACATCGTACGTCTCGTCAAGATACTGCTGGACGAGCGCCGGCGTCCACGCCGGCGCATCAACCCCAACATTCTCTGGTGATTCGTGGACACTTCTTCGAACTCTTTTTGCTCTTTTTCTGAGAGCTTCCGTTTTCTCCCAGTGGGATGAGTATCAGTAACGGCCTGCTCAAGCGACTCGACACCGACGAGTCGCTTGAGTCAGCTATAGATTGTCCGTCGCTGAACGTCGTACCACTCGGCTAGTTCAGTCTGCGTGACGCCGTTCTTGTATGCTATTGCTGCTAAGAGCCGTTGTGTCGGCTTTTTACCCTCCACGTTGTCAAGGGCATCTTGCAATTCCTCGACAGAGATCTCGTCGAGATGATCCACTGTATTTAGCAACACTATCTGAGTAGAAAGTTCTAACGGATACTATAGTACCCGCCACGATGTCCACCGAACCCTTTTTATTGGGCACTGCTAACGTCCGGGCGTGATGCAGTCCGGGTCCGACTGCTCGTGCACGACGCACTGTGGCGGTCCTCGGCCCCACACCAACACTGCAAACCAGGTATTTGATCCATGACCGACGACGAATTGGACCATTGTGGCTGCAAAGTTGGACGAGCTATCGACGCCTACGGTCTCCGGGAGCTCGATGCAGAACTTCGCGACCGACGTGAGCGCGACGACCTGAGCCTGCGAGCCCTCGCCGACGTCACCAACACCCGCATCCTCGGAGCCGCCATGGAGAACGCCGACGTCGACGTAGTGGGCGACCCCTCATCGGTGTACGAGGCACTCACCGGCGACGATGTCGCCCCCGAACATCGCGCCGACGTCCGTGACCAACTGAATTACGCTGGTATCGACGTCACGGGAGTGACCGACGACTTCGTCTCCCATCAGACAGTCCGCGCTCATCTCGCTGACTGCCTCGACATCGACACCTCACGGCAGGGCGTCACCGACATCACGGAAGGCCGTGAAGTCATCGAATGGGCACGCGGCCGCGACGAACACATCGTCGACCAAACGCTCGAACAACTACGACGCAACGACGAACTCAAAGTCGGTTCGCTCGACGTAACCCACTCGGTCCGTATTACGTGCACAGTGTGCGGTTCGTCGTACCCAGTCGAAGAACTCCTCGACCGCGGCCGCTGTGCGTGTCGTGAGAAATGAGGACTTCCATCGGCGTCACGGACAGTCCTACCGGCCTCACGGTACAATCCATGGGCGTCACGATGCAATCCTCCCTAGTGTCGGCTCCGTCCTCTAGCACTGGCCTCCCAGTACGGTCGTCCGAGTAGCGTCGTAGATAGCGGAGAGACAGACGGACTTCCTTAGGACTAAGTCAAATGATACCCAAGTGAACGACACGAACATCTGCCGTTATCATGTCACGTAACGCCGACACCGGGCAAAAGACTCGAGATACAATCGACGAATTCACGGAGAGATCCGCGACAGTCTCGGTGACGAACGTCGGCGGTATCGACGACTGCGAAGTCACACTCTCGTCCGGTATCACCATACTCACCGGCCGAAACGCCACGAACCGGACGTCGTTTCTGAGCGCTATCGCTGGCGTGCTCGGCGGGACCGCGGCCATGCTGAAAGCCGACGCCGACTACGGCGGCGTCGAACTCGCGCTCGACGGAGAGACCTACACCCGCGAATACACGCGGCAAGCCGGAACCGTTTCCGTCGACGGCGACCCCTTCGTCGACGAACCGGAATACGTCGACACCTTCGCGTGTCTGCTCGAAGACAACCCCGCCCGTCGTGCGGTCGAACGCGGGGACGACCTGCGCGAGGTCATCATGCGGCCGGTCGATACCGACCAGCTTCGAGACGACATCCGGAACCGCGAGGCCGAACGTGACGACCTTCGGTCGAAGCTCGACGACCTCGAGGCGACGGTCGACCGCCGCCCCAAACTCGAACGCCGCCGCGACGAGCGTCGAGCCGACCTCGAGGCGGTCGAAGACGAACTGGCCGACGTCCGCGAAACCGTAGACGCCTTCGACGCGGCGGAAGCCGAGGCCGAGGAGGCCGAATCGTTGCTCGACGAACTGGAGGAACTGCGTGGGCAACTGGACGACGCACTCGACCGCAAGGACCACCAGGAGTCCGAGCTTCGCTCGCTTCGAACGAAGCGTGCGGACGTGGCGGCCGAACTCGACGATATCGAGTCGTCCGAAGAGGAACTCGACGAACTCGACCAGCAGAGTACCCGACTCAAGCGGCGCAAGCGCGAGGTCGAGAACGAGATCGACGATTTGGTGCGAGTCGTCGAGTTCACCGAGGACCTGTTGGCTGGCGAGACGAGCGGCCTCCGGAACGTCGAAGACGAGGGCGACGTCGCTGCCGACCTCGATCCGTCGTCGAAGACGATGCAGTGTTGGACCTGCGGCAGTCGGGTCGAGCAGTCGGACATCGACGAACGCCTCGAGACGCTCCGAAACCTGGTCACTAAAAAACAGGCCGAACGCGACAGCGTCGAATCCGACCTGACGACGGTCGAAGAGCGGCGACGCGAACTGGAACGCTCGAGCGAACGACAGGCGGAACTCCGTAGTCGACTGGACGAACTCGATCGAGAGATCTCTCACCGAGAGCAAAACGTAACGAACTACGAAGACGAGGCGGCGACGCTCAGAGCGGAGATTGACGACCTCCAAGAGCAGGTCGAAGAAACCGGGTCGCTCCGCGAGGACGTCCTCTCGGCGTATCGAGCGCTCAGCGAACTCGAGTACGAGCGGGGCAAACTCGAAAGCGACCTTTCGGATGCCGAGGCGGAACTGGCAGCAGTGGCCGACGCTGCAGAAGAGCGCGACCGCGTGACGGATCGACTATCCGTAGTCCAGGACGAACTCGCGTCGCTTCGGTCGCGTATCGACGACCTCGAACGCGAGGCCGTCGAGGCGTTCAACGAGGAGATGGCGTCGGTACTCGACCTCTTAGAGTACGACATCGCCCGCGTGTGGATCGAACGCAAGACGACGAACTCGGCGGACGACTCGAGTTTCGACCTCCACGTCGTTCGCGAAAGCGACGGCGCGATGTACGAGGATACCGTCGCGACCCTCTCGGAGTCCGAACGCGAAACCATCGGTCTGGTCGTCGCACTCGCGGGGTTCCTGGTCCACGAAGTGTACGAGTTCGTGCCGTTCGTCCTCCTTGACTCGCTGGAAGCCATCGACTCAGACCGGATCGTCGCTCTCGTCGACTACTTTGCCGGGTACGCTCCATTCCTCGCTGTCGCGGTGCTTCCCGAAGACGCGCAGGCGTTTTCGAACGAGTACGACCGCATCCCGGCCGAACAGCTCGGGTGAACCATCGTTCGTCGTCCGCTCTCGTCGTTTACGCGTTCGTTCCACCATTCGTTCTCGATTCCGTCTTCGCTGTCCGGATGGCTCGCTCGGGCCGAGTTCTTTACAAGGTATAAGTAAAGCAGTGCTGGTCTCTACTTTACAAGTACCTCGTGAAGCTCCGTCGGAGATGTCGGCACCGCAAATCGAAGCGTGTGATCGGGGAAGGAACGGCAGACATCGTGAGACGGTGGCGTGTGGCCGTAATCAAACGTTGGCGTACTTGAGGTTGAGTTCGATCGCGTTGGAGGTCGAGCAGACCAACTTGGGGATATCAGACTCCCCTCCCTCGTCCTGCATTCGACTCGCGGGGCCGGAGACGCTGATCGAACCGTGGACAGTGCCGTCGTCGGTGACGATGGGGGCGGCGACCGACCGGAGCCCTTCGAGTCGCTCTTCTTCGTGGTAGGCGTACCCCCGGTCGCGAATCGTGGCGAGCGTCTCGGCGAGCGCTTTGCGGTCGGTTATCGTGTTCTCAGTCGCCTTGGGCAACCCCTTCTCCTCGATGATATCTTCGAGACGGTTCTCCGGAAGATGGGCGAGAATCGCCTTTCCCTGTGCGGTGTAATGGAGATTGGTGCGTCGGCCCACGTACGTATCGAGGTCGACTGCCTGCTCTCCCTTCGCCCGGTACAGGTAGACGCCACACCCGTCGTCCTCGGTCAGGAGGTTCGCAAGTTCGCCCGTTTGTTCGGCCATCGCGTCGATTTCGGGCTTGGAAATCTGGTAGAGTTCCATGTGATGGCGGATGTACCCGCCGAGGTCGAGGAACTTCAGCCCGAGTCGGTATTCGTTGCCGTCTTTAGCCACGTACCCGTGTTTCTCCAGCGTCGCGAGGTGGTTGTGAACGACACTTTTGCTCATATTGAGAGAATTTGCGAGGGCAGTGACTCGGCCACCGTCTTGATTTTTGAGCGCCTCGATGATCGCGAGCGTTTTCTCGGTCGCCTTCACCGGATGTTTTACCTCTTTTCCCATGCCTTGCCATACCGTGTCATCGTAATTGGATTTAGTTCCTTCGCCCCGAAGGTGTTCCGACAGGTCGCCGCGTCTCTCGAAAGACGATAGTCGAAACGATGCCGTCGCAGTTCGCTGTTCGGTATCGGATAACCACCGTAGCCCGCGAACGAATTCCTACGTCCGCTCAGAACCCCGAACCATTGGTGTTCGGCACGGTCTTCGCGGTAGAACGACCGCCCTCGATAGCGATGCTGTCGCTGAGCCGTTGAGGGCGATGCCCGCTTAGTGCGCATAGTGTGCGGACGAACGGAGACGTACGGTGACGGTGCAAGCGCTGTTCTATAATGAAAAACAGTGTCGTTGCCGCCGGACTCGTTCTGTGTCACCGATGGCCGTGCCCCAGGCCGATTTTCGTCGCCTGTTGTCAGTGAATCGGCAGTATTTCGACAATGTACAATTCTATAATGCAGAACAATCTCTGGACAGTCGGTAGGCGCGTTCAGTTGGCGTATCTCGGCAACTGGAGTCTCAGAGTTTTGGGCGAACCGACGAAAATAATAAGGGGGACGGTTCTGTTTGTTATTGGCATGCGCCTTGACACCGATTACCTCGGGGAGTGGAAGCGCCTGAACGGTTCTCCGTCCGACGCCCCGGAGGGCGACCCCGATGTCGTGTTCACGCACCTGAGTGACCTGCACGGTCAAATCACGCCCGGATACCAGGTATACTACAACAACCCGAAGTCCCGACCCGATCTCGACTTCGACGGCGCGGACAAGCTCATCGAGAAAGGCGGTGGCGTCCCGATACTGACCGCGAAACTCGACCAAATCCGCGAGGAGTACGGCGAGGACGTCCTTACCCTGATGAGTGGCGACACCTTCCACGGGACCGCCGTCACGACCTACACCCTTGGTAAGTCGATGCTCGACCCCATCAACCACCACCTCCGTCCCGACATCTACATGCCCGGGAACTGGGACTACTCCAACGAGGCCGTCGAGGACGGTAATATGGTGGAACTGATGGAGAGCCTCGACGCACACGTCCTCGCCAACAATCTCCTCGACTGGGACAGCGAGGAACTCATCTTCGACCCCTACACCATCGAGGATGTCGGCGGGACGAAAGTAGGCGTCGTCGGCATGACCAACGTCTACGTCGATCGGATGATGCCGCTGTTCTGGAAAGAGAAATACAAGTTCGCAAAGCACCCGCGCCTCCTCGATACGTACGCCCAACGAGCGCGCGACGACGGCGCAGACATCGTCGTCGCCATCACCGAAATCGGGCTCCAGTGGATGGTCCAGGCCGCCAAGGACTTCGACTCCATCGACGTGATGTTCTCGGCCCACACCCACGAATACACCCACGAACCCATCGTCGTCCAGGATACCGACACCGTGGTCGTCGAATCCGGGATGGGAGACGGCCTCGGTCGCGTCGACGTGCGAATCAACGACGGCGAACTGGAGTTCCGGCACAACCTCTACTGTCTCGTCGAGGACCACGAGTACACCCCGGAACCCGACCCGGACGCCCAACGGACGGTTGAGGAGGTACGAGCACCGTTTCTCGAAGCGGACGTCGAGGCCGAACGCGGGAACGGCACGCTCGACCGACCGATCGACACCGTCGTCGGTGAGACGGAGCAACCACTGTATCGCCAGTCGTTCCTGGAGAGCGCCTGGAACACCCTCTACAACGACGCACTCAAACAGTACATGGACGCCGACCTGGCTATCTCCCACGGGTTCCGATACGGGTCGGCCATCCCGGCGGGCGAGGTCACTATCGGCGACCTCTACACGTTCTTCCCGATGACCGCGCCCGTCGCGAAGGGCGACGCGTACGGCCAACAGATCATGAACCACATGGAGAACTTCCTGATGGACAACTTCACGCCGTACGTCTACGACCAGGAAGACGGCCGTCTCCGTAACTACTCCTCGAACGTCGAGGTCACCGTCGACCCGACCGCAAAACGCGGCCGCCGACTCGTCGAGATGACCGTCGATGGCGAACCGATGGACCCCGAGGAGACGTACACGGTGGCGACGCTGCGGCGACCCGGCGACCCCGAGAAGGACCTCGGCAACTGTGGGTTCCCCTTCCGGAACGTCGAGATCGAGAACGGCACTATCCCCGTCGACGTGCTCATCGAGTACTTCGAGAACAACTCGCCCGTCGACTACGACGTGATGGGGCTCGTCCAGACCCCGGAGGACGGCGGCGAGGTCCAGAACACGCCTGCCGACGGCCCGTACCCGCACATCCAGCCCGGCGTCGACTACGCCAACGGCGAGGAGTACTGCGAGGTGTCGATGATTCCCCGGAGTAACGTCCACCTCGAGGAGGCGTTCAACGAAAAGCGGTGACTTGACTGCGGGTACGGAGAGACGCTGCGACTTACGCTTCTTCGGATTCGGCGTCCGAGTCGCCGAACGGCACGACCAACACGGGGACGTTGCTTCCCTGGACGACGCCGGAGGTGTTGCTCCCGAGGTGTGAGAGGACGGACGTCCCTTTCCGGCCGATGACGATGCAATCGATGTCGTTCTCGTCCGTGTACCTGATGATCTCGTTGGCCGGATTGCCCTGACGGAACTCGGTGACGGGGTCGAATCCCGGCGGTGAAAGCCGACGCATTCGATCGAGTGTGCGTTCACCTTGCCGTTCGACTTCTTCATCGATTTCGCGCGGGGCTGCGGGCGCTGTGGTCGTGGGGATAATGTCAGAGACGTTGTTCACGAACAGTCCGTGGACGTCAGCGTCGTGCGTCTGGGCCAACTCGTAGCCGCGCTTGATCAGCTCGTCCATCGTGTCAGTTCCGTCGACCGGTATCAGGATCGAATCGAACATACGCGGAGTGAGGGTACGGCGCTTCTTAAACGTTAATTACGATTGTATCACACCCACCTGCAATTAACCAAATTACAGCTGATTTGTCGAGTTAGATAATACCATAGATATTTCTATTTGGTCCTAATATTTCCTTATCGTGGTAACTGCAACCACGACACATCGCAGGTGACTCTAATGCAATCAGGCCACGTCATGGGGCAAATCACGCCCCAAGGACTTATGGGTAGAATCGACTACAAGACGCCAATCGCAGACGTGCGGTCGCATGATTCGTACGAACAGTGGCACATTCCCGGCGCCATCCATCTGCCGTATGATGCCGAAGCAGACGAATTCGAGGTAGACCCGCATGAACTATTCGACGAGGGTGAGCGAATCGTCGTGGTATGCGCACACGGGAACACGAGCCGTCGGGCCGCGAGTGCACTCTCGCGTCGCGGCTTCGACGCCGCCACTCTCGAGGACGGCATGCTCGGCTGGAGTCAAGTCTTCGACGTTGTCGACATCGACCTCGGTTCCGACATCGTGTTCAAACAGACCAAACGCGTCGCCAACGGCTGCCTGTCGTACGTCGTCGGCGCCGACGGCGAGGCGATGATCGTCGACCCGGTCCAGTACACCGACGTCTTCGAGCGCAATCTCAAAAGCGACGAACGATTCCAGGACGAGAACGGCGAGGTCGACGTCAAGTACGTGGCGCTTACCCACATCCACGCCGACCATATCTCGTCCGGTTGCGAACTCGCAGAAAAGCACGACGCCGACCTCATCGTCGGCGCGCCCGTCTCTGACCGAACCGAACAGCCGGGTGGCTGCTCGGAGTTCCGCGCCGTCGCGGACGGCAAGACGCTCGACCTCGGCGGACACGAAATCAAGGTCCTCCATACACCCGGTCACACGATGGAGAGTACCTCCTACCTCGTCGACGACGCAGCGATGTTGACGGGCGACACGCAGTTCGTCGACAGTGTCGGTCGCCCCGATCTGGAACACGGCGACGAGGGCGCCGAAGAGCATGCGGAAGTGCTCTATGAGTCGATCTTCGGCAAAATCCTCACCCACGACGACGATGTGTCGGTCTTCCCTGCTCACTACAGCGGTGGAGAGGTCGACGCTGGCACGCCGATCACGGCGACGATCGGCGAGATAGAGGCGACGAACGAGGCCGTCCAGAAAGACTCCAAGGAGGAGTTCGTCGACTACATCGTCGAACAGTTGGGTTCGAAGCCGGCGAATCACGAGGAGATAATCGCCATCAACGAGGGCAAACACGAGGTCGAAGACCCCGAAATCGAACTCGGGCCGAACAAATGCGCAGTCGAGTAGTGACGCAAGCAAACGATACGTGATCAACATGTCAACGAAAAACGCAGCACTCCAGTCGGTAGTGACATCGAACACCTTACAAACCCAATACTACGGTGAAGTGAAACGGCACCGGTGCGTGGTTCATAATGGCGACTGAAGATACGAAAATCCAACCGAGGCAGTTCACCAAGAACCTGCTCGAATTTCGGTACCGTGAGGTGACGATGGTGGTGGCGACCGGGCTCGTCCTGATTGCCAGCGTAGTGTTGTTTCCCGGTTTCGAGAACGTAACCGCGGGGGTGAACAGCGAGGTGGGCACGGTCACGCTAGCGTTCTTCTTCCTCGTGGCAATTTTTGCAGGTGCGGTCAAGGGCGCACTCGGCTTCGGGTATGCGCTCATCACGACTCCGGTGTTCGCGACGGTCATCGATCCGACACTCGCGGTCGTGGTGCTGGCCATTCCCCCGTGGATGATTAACGTCTTTCAGGTCGGGGAGACGAAAACTGGGCTGACGTACATCAAGCGCGAGTGGTCGCTCATTACGCTCGCGCTCCTCGGCTCGATCATTGGCGTGTTTTTCCTCAATTCGTTCCAGAAGGGACCGTTGATTCCGTTCCTTATCGCGGTCTTGCTGCTCGGGTATGTGCTGTTCGAGGTCATCAGTAACTTCGTCATGATCGAGGAGGCCAGCAATCCCGTCGCTCTCGGCGCGGTCGGCCTCGGTGAGGGGTTCCTGCTGGCGGCCGCGAACCTCGGTCCGCTGTTACCCGCGTACCTGCACACGTTCGAACGCGACACCGAGCGGTACGTCGGCGGGCTGTCGATGGTGTTCACCGTCGTATTCACCGAGCGCATCATCCATATGTGGTTCAACGGGCTGCTGACGCCCTACCGGCTGTGGTTAGGGTCGGCTATCGGGGTCATTACAATTGTCGGGCTCTTGTTCGGAACCTATCTCCGCCGCCTCGAAATCGACGAGAAGAAATTCAACTGGCTGGTCATCGTCATGCTGTTGGTCATCGCGCTCAACATCTTCCGCAATACCATTCCGGTGTTGTTCCTGTAAGCGGGTCGATACGACCTACGTAGCGGTCCCGTTTTTTTCTTTTGCGTCGGATACGAACTCGATTTCCAACGGTGTCGCGTCCGAACGTCTACCGTCCGACTCGCGGTTTACCGTCGGTCCAAACTGAATTATCCCCCTAATATTCCTAAAATACAATTTAGGCGCTAAATGGAAATTTCGGCGAACGCATACAGATAACGTATGTGAACGTTCGCCGCGCTCGAACAGCGAAAACTATAATGTAAATCGCATGCTTGCTATTTGGTGTTAAGTAACATGATTGGGCGAGCCGGTGATCGCATGGCTGTACAGCCAAGTCACCACTACGAAAAACAATGACAGTATGACAAACTACGGTTTCGTCATCGACAATCGACGGTGCATCGGATGTCACGCCTGCACGGTGGCGTGCAAGACCGAACACGACGATCCGATCGGCGTAAACAAAACCTGGGTAAAGTACATCGAGAAGGGCGACTACCCAAATACGAATCGTAACTTCTCGGTGATGCGGTGCAACCACTGCGACGACTCACCCTGTACGGACGTCTGTCCAGTTACCGCTCTCTGGGAGCGCGAGGACGGGATCGTCGACTTCGACCCTGAGCGCTGTATCGGCTGCAAAGCCTGCATGCAGGGTTGTCCGTACGACGCGCTGTACATCGACCCCGAAACTTCCACGGCCGCGAAGTGTAACTACTGCTCTCACCGGGTGGACTCAGGCCGTGAACCCGCCTGCGTGACGGTCTGTCCAGAGGACGCCATCATCGCGGGCGACATGGAGAACCCGAACACGGACCTCTCCCAGACAATCGCCGACGAAGAAGTCCAGGCACGAAAGCCCGAGAAAGGGACCGAACCCAAGCTGTACTACGTCGACGGCGACGAAGGTTCGATCACACCCGGTTCGACCGGCCGCGAAGAACACTACATGTGGTCGGACGCCCCGAACCAGGTCGAAACGCACGGTGCGGCCCGCGAGGACTTCGATCTCCAGAAAGCTGCCGAGTCGCTCGCCGAGTCGGACGTCTCGCTGAACGCCTCGGACGACGAATCGGCGCGCGCCGACGGCGGACACGCCCACGGCGGTGGCGGCTGTGGCTGCGGCGGTAACTGTAGCTGCGGCGGCGAGTGTTCGTGTGGCTCCGACGATCAGGTCGCCTCGGACGGCGGCTACAGCACGGAAGCGAACACCGGAGCCACGAGCGAGAAGAAAAACCGGACCGCCAAAGCGTACGAACTGCTCAACGAAGAAGCCAGGCGAGTCTACGATATCGGTGAGAGCCACTACGAGTCCTGGGGCTGGGAAGTGTACTCCTACACGATGACCAAGTCCATCTCGGCGGGAATCTTCCTGCTTCCGGCCTTGCTGATGGCGTTCGGACTCCTCGAACCCGACGTCACGCTGATGGGCGTGAGTTCGCTACTCAGTGCGGTGTTCCTCGGGCTGACCGGCGTATTGCTCATCCTCGACCTCGAACAACCGACGCGATTCCACTGGGTGCTGTTGCGGCCGAACTGGAACTCCTGGCTGGTGAAAGGAGCGTACATCATCACCGCGTTCGGCGGCTTCCTCGGCCTGATGGTACTGGGCTGGCTGCTCGGCGCAGCGCTCGTCGTCAACCCGATCGTGCTGTCGATCGGGTCGGTGCTGGCGGCCGCGACGGCCATCTACACCGCGTTCCTGTTCAGCCAGTCGAAGGGACGAGACCTCTGGCAGAGCCCTGCGATGCCGCTGCACATGCTCACGCAGGCGATCGTCGCCGGGGCGGCCGCGACGGCGCTCCTCGGTCTCGTCGGCTTCGAGGAACTCGTCACACCGTCGCGACTGGTCCTGGCGGGCGGATTGGTGGTTCACCTCGCGTTGGTGGCCTCCGAACTGTTCACGCCCCATCAGACCGAAGACGCCGAAGAGGCAGCTGCACGCATCGTCCGCGGACGATTCGCCACCGCGTTCTGGGCCGGTGGCATGGCGCTCGGCATCGCGGTGCCACTGGTCGCGCTGGCGCTGAGTGCATCGCCGGTCGTGGTCGCACTCGCGGGCGTGGCCACGCTCGTCGGACTGTTCGCCTACGAGTATTGCTGGATAACCGCACCGCAGACCATCTCACTCGCATAACATGGGACACGATTTCGATCCGAGTTCGGTCGAGAGAATCGCCCAGAAGCTGGGTCTCATCTCGAACCGAACCGACGACACGAATAGGCAACGACAGCGGCGGAAAGCAGACGGCGTCGAACGAATCGCTCCGGAGGGCCAGTTGCGGAGCTACCCCGATCCCGAACAGTGGGACGACTGGCGAGAGTACGGGTCGGACGGCGACCCCACCGACTACTCGGTGGTGCCGACCGCCTGTTTCAACTGTGAAGCTGGCTGTGGCCTGTTGACCTACATCGACAAGGACACCGGCGACATCCAGAAGATCGAGGGCAACCCCGAACACCCTGGCAGTCGGGGTCGCAACTGCGCGAAGGGGCCGGCGACCGTCAACCAGATCAACGACACCCAGCGCATCGAGTACCCGCTGAAGCGCGACGGCCCGCGCGGCAGCGGCCAGTGGACGCGTACCACCTGGGACGAAGCGCTCGACGATATCGCCTCAGAGATGCGTCAGACCATCGAGGACGGCCGCGAAAACGAGATTACCTACCACGTCGGGCGCCCCGGCCATGAGGAGTACATGGACCGGGTCATCAACGCGTGGGACCTCGACGGCCACAACTCCCACACAAACATCTGCTCGGCGGGCGCGCGAGCAGGCTACGCGTTCTGGCACAAGTACGACCGGGCGAGCGCCGATTTCGCAAACGCAGAGTTCATCCTCCTGCTGTCGGCCCACCTCGAATCAGGCCACTACTTCAATCCCCACGCCCAGCGCATCATGGAGGGCGTGATGGAGGGCGGCCAGCTCGCCGTGATGGACCCGCGGCTGTCGAACACCGCGGCGATGTCCGACTTCTGGATGCCGACTCAGCCTGGTAGCGAGGCGGCCGTCCTCCTGTCGATGGCGAACGTCATCCTCCGGGAGGACCTGTACGACGCCGACTTCGTGCGCCAGTGGGTCAACTGGGAGCAGTTCCTCGACGAGCGGCATCCCGACCGGCCGCGGACGTTCGAGAGCTACATCGACCTGCTGAAAAACGACCTCTACGCCGACTTCACGCCCCAGTATGCCGCCCAGGAGAGCGGTGTGGACGCAGAGCAACTCGAGAAGGTCGCCCGGAAGATCGGCCTGGCTGGCGACCGCTTCGCCAGCTACATCTGGCGGTCTGCGGCCTCCGGCAACAAGGGCGGTTGGCAGGTCAGCCGAGCGCTTCACTTCCTGAGCGTCCTCACAGGGTCGGTCGGCACCAAAGGCGGAACGTCGCCGAACGCCTGGCACAAGTTCGACCCGCACCTGCCCAAAGAGCCGCCGCGCCAGAAACTCTGGGACGAACTCCAGCTGCCGGTGGAGTACCCCTTCGCCCACTACGAGCTGAGCTATCTCCTGCCGTACTTCCTGAAGGAGGGTCGGGGTGACATCTCGGTGTACTTCACCCGCGTGTTCAACCCCGTCTACACCTACCCGGACGGCTTCTCGTGGATCGAGGCGCTGACCGACGAGGACAAGGTCGGGATGCACGTCGCGCTGACGCCGACCTGGAACGAGACGGCGTACTTCGCCGACTACGTGCTACCGATGGGGCACAGTCCCGAACGCCACGACATCCAGAGCCAGGAGACCCACGCTGCGACGTGGGTGACCTACCGCCAGCCCGTGCTCCGGGAATACGCCGAGCGCGAGGGCGAGGACGTCGAGCGGACCTACGAGGCCAACCCCGGCGAGGTCTGGGAGGAAGACGAGTTCTGGATGGACCTCTCGTGGCGACTCGACGAGGACGGCGAACTCGGCATCCGCGAGTACTTCGAGAGCCCGTACCGCGATGGCGAGGACGGCGAGCCCGCCCAGATGTCCATCGACGAGTACTACCGGTACGTCTTCGAAAACGAAGAGAACCTCGTCGAGGCCGCCGAGGAGAAGGGGATGGAGCCCCTCGAATACATGAAACACCACGGCGCGTTCGAGGCCAAGCAGAACCGCTACGGCCTCCACGAGGACACGCTCGACTCCGCTATCCTCGAAGCGGACGACGTCTACGTCGACGAGTACGGCACCATCCGCCGCATTCCCGAAAGCGCCTCGGTCGAGACGACCGCCAGTGCCGACGGCGGGTCGGACGGCGATGAGGGCGCGGCGGGCGTCGAATCGGTCTCCGACAGCGACCTCGGTTACTCTTACGACGAGGTCGACCGCGAGACCATCGCCGAATACGACACCGAGGTCCTCGGCGTGATGGTCGACGGCGAGCCCCGACGCGGCTTCCCGACGCCGACTGGCAAACAGCAGTTCTACTCGAAGACCCTGGACGACTGGGGCTGGGAGGACGAGGAGTACGTCGTCCCGAACTACCTCAAGTCCCACGTTCACCCCGAGAACATCGACTACGAGAACGGCGAGATGGTACTGGTGCCGACGTTCCGCCTGCCGACCCAGATTCACTCGCGGTCCTCGAACTCGAAGTGGCTCGAAGAGATTTCGCACAACAACCCCGTCTGGGTCCACACCAAGGATGCAGAGCGCCTCGGCGTCGAGACCGGCGACCTGATTCGGGTCGAGACCGACATCGGCTACTACGTCAACGAGGTGTGGGTGACCGAGTCCATCAAGCCCGGCATCGTGGCGATGAGCCACCACATGGGCCAGTGGAAGATCGACCGCGACAACGACGGCGAATCCGACGGCGACTTCGACGAAGGCGGCGACCCTTACGGGAAGGTGACGGTCGACCTCGACAACGACCGGGCGATGTGGGGGATGCGCCAGACCTCCGGCATCAAGCCGTTCGAATCCGAGGATCCCGACTCCGAGCGCATCTGGTGGACCGACGGCGGCGTCGCCCAGAACCTCACCCACGCACCGCATCCAGACCCCATCTCGGGGATGCACTGCTGGCACCAGAAGGTGACCGTCAAGCCTGCGGGCGAAGACGACTACTACGGCGACATCTTCGTCGACACCGACAAGTCGATGGAGATCTACCGCGAGTGGCTCGACGATACCAACCCCGCGCCGGGTCCCGACGGACTCCGACGGCCCAAGTGGCTCAAACGCCCTATCGCGCCACCGACGGAGCCCGACGAGGACGATGCGTGGTACGTCGACGGTCCGGTCGGGCGGTCGGAACGCTGGGACCCCGACAGTCGAACGTCCACGACGGAAGACTGGTCGGCGGACGACGACTGATTGAACAACCATGGATGCACGACACCAATCCGACGAACTCACCGCACGCGTCCGGCGCGCGCTGGCCGACGCCGAAATAGCCCGTGATGTGCTGTTCACCGGGCTCGCCGACCTGGATGCGCTGGCGGTGCGTGTCCGAGAGCAAACGGCACAGGTAACCGTCACGCTCCCGATTCCCTCGGCGATGGTCCGCGACACCATCGCACGAGACGTGACACACGTCGCTCAGGACGTCGATGGTGTCTCGACTGTCGAGTGTCGGTTCGAATCCGAAGTTCCGAGCTTCGAGGACCGCGTCGATTTCATCCCGGAGGTTAAAAACGTCGTCGCGGTTGCCAGCGGCAAGGGCGGCGTCGGCAAGAGCACGGTCGCAGTGAACGTAGCGTCCGCGCTCGCGGCCGCTGGTGCGACCGTCGGGCTACTTGACGCGGACATCTACGGGCCGAACGCACCGACGATGCTCGGCCTCGAAGAGCGAACGCCGGACGCGACGCTCGACGATCAAATCGTCCCGCGGGAGGCTCACGGCGTACGAGTGATGAGTATGGACTTCATCGTCGAGGAAGACGACCCCGTCATCTGGCGCGGCCCGCTCGTCGACGAGTTCATCAAGCAACTGTTCAGCGACGTCGAGTGGGGAGACCTCGACTACCTGTTCGTCGACCTCCCGCCTGGCACCGGCGACGCACAGCTCTCGTTGGTCCAACACCTCCCGGTCACTGGTGCGGTAATCGTGACGACGCCCGAGCCGGTCGCGGTCGATGACGCTCGCCGCGGCCTGCAGGGCTTCGCTCGATACGGCGTCCCCGTCCTGGGCATCGCGGAGAACATGGCGAGTTTTGAATGCCCCGACTGCGAGAGTGAACACGACATCTTCGACGCGGGCGGCGGCGAGGGGCTGGCGGCTGAGTTCGACATCCCGGTGCTCGGCGAGCTGCCAGTCGACCCCGCGGTCGGCACGTTGGACCCCGATACCGACGAGGGGACGCCCGGCGTCTCGATTCCGGGCATCGGCCGATTACAGCTCCCACGGATGCGCGAGGAGCGCGAGCGCTCCTCGTCCCTTCCGCCCATCGCAGTCAGAGACGGTGGGGGCGACTCCCGCGCTGCGATGGAACGGCTGGCGACGCGAACAGCCGCACGCATCAACAGTCTGGCCGTTTGATGGAGGACGACAGATAATGACAGCATCGACTGACCTCGCGCACGAGGTGACAGGCCTGGTCCTCGCTGGCGGACGAAGCACCCGGTTCGGCGACGCCGACGAGCAGAAGGCCGTCGCGACGGTCGGCAGGCAGACGCTGCTCGGCCGCGTCGTCGAGGCGGTCACCGCGGCGACGACTCGGCCGCCGGTGGTCGCCGTCCGTTCCGACGATCAGCGCGATGCGTACGCCGAGGCTGTGTCAGCTGGCGATGTGTCGTTCGCAGTCGACGACGGCGCGTTCGACGGTCCGCTGGCCGGACTGTTCGGCGGCATCGATACCGTCGACTCTCAGTGGCTGTTCTGTTGTGGCTGTGATATGCCGTTGCTCTCATCGGCGGCGATTCAGTGGCTCGTCGACGAACTCCACAGCAGAAGCTGTCCGTCCGAAGGACGCCCGGACGCGGTCGCGATTCGACACCCCGACGGAACGACCGAGCCGCTGCACACGCTGTATCGACGGTCGTCAGTAGCGCGTGCGCGGGCAGAACTCCCGCGAAGTGCTGGACCGCGTGCGCTACTGGAGACCCTCGAGCGAGTCGTGACGCTCCCCGTCGAGGCCACACCCCCACGAGTTCCCATCGAGGAGTCGACGACCAACGTCAACACGCGAACCGACCTCGAGACGGCGGTCCAGCGGTTGCTACCCAACCAGTAACTACCATGAAAGAACACGTCTCCGGATTCGTGGTCCAGAGCGACTGGGCGGACGTCGTCGAACACGGCCACCGGATAACGGCTGCACTTCGGATGGTGACGAAACTATCGCCGTTCTACTTCGACGACGAACTCGTCAGCGCCACCATCCAACAGCGTCGGCTGTCCGACAAGTACGGGTACACGTTCGAGATGAACATCAACGACGACGAACGAACGGACGCGGTCCGCACACTGATCGTAACCGTAGAGAGCGAGATAGACCGCTGGCACCACGCCGCGGAGACAGAGACAGACACGCCGAAGCGTCCGAGGGAATCGACGTCCCCGACGACTGACGCCGCGGGGTGACGGAACGACACCGACACAAACGAGATGATAGGACTGAACACGTTGGCGACGCTCGTCGTCGCGGCCGGAGCGAGCCTGTTCATGGCCTGGACCATCGGTGCGGGGTCTTCGGGCTCCACGCCGTTCGCACCGGCCGTCGGCGCGAACGCAATCTCCGTGATGCGGGCTGGCTTCGTCGTCGGTCTGCTGGGATTCGCTGGCGCGGTGTTCCAGGGTGCGAACGTCTCGGCGACGATCGGAAAGAGTCTCGTCGATGGCGTCATCCTCTCGCCGATTGCGGTCGTCGTCGCACTGTTCACTGCGGCGGCGCTGGTCGCCCTCGGCGTCTACACCGGCTATCCTATCGCGACGGCGTTCACCGTGACCGGCGCCGTCGTCGGGGTCGGAATCGCGCGCGGTGGAAATCCAGCGTGGGCGACATATCGCCAGATAGTCGGCCTCTGGGTCGCGGTGCCGTTCGTCGGGAGCTTCCTGGCGTATACGACCGCGTCGCTTCTCAGGGACGAGCGCGTCTCCGAGCGAATCGCCGTTCCGGTTCTCGCCGGTATCGTCGGACTCACGCTCGCGAACATCGAGTTCGTATTCCTCGGCTCGTCCGGGGAAAGCACCTCGCTGGCTGCTGTCACAGCCCCGTCTCTCGCGTCTCTCCCGCTCGTGGACGTCACGCTCGCACAGCTCGCGGTCTCGCTCACCGTCGCCGTCGGTTGTGGGTCCGTCGTCGCATCGGACGTTCGATCGGACGCCACGGCTGGCCAACGTCGCTTCCTGCTCGTCCTCGGCGGGCTCGTCGCATTCTCCGCAGGCGGCAGTCAGGTTGGACTCGCAGTCGGCCCGCTCTTACCGCTCCGCGACACCGTCTCCATCCCTGTCGTCTGGCTACTGGTCGGCGGGGGAATCGGACTACTGGTGGGGTCGTGGACCGGCGCTCCCCGATTGATCAAGGCGCTCGCGCGGGATTACTCCTCGCTCGGTCCGCGGCGGTCCATCGCGGCGCTCATCCCGTCGTTCCTCATCGCGCAGGCGGCCATTCTGTTTGGAATTCCCGTATCGTTCAACGAAGTTATCGTTTCTGGGATCATCGGAAGCGGATACGCTGCCGGTGGGTCGGACGTGAGCAAACAAAAAATACTGTACACGATCGCCGGATGGGTCGGCTCACTCGCACTTTCCCTCGGCATTGGATACGCTGTCTATTCCGTCGTAACGGGCGTATTTCTCAAAGGTGGAATATAAAATATGAGAAATATTATACAACGGTCCTGGCTCAATGTTGGCTACGACATCCCGGAACGACAAACGTCGTCTCGACCATAATAATAAACTATTTTCGGTTTAATTTGAGCCATGTCAACTTCCTGTTACCGCTGTGTATCTTACGCGATTGCTATTGACCTACCTATTTTCTGTTAGAATCAGCATGACCAACACAGAGAACGCTCCGGGTTGCCAGAGCCAACGGACTCAGTACGACCGAGCGATGAAGACATCGTAACGGAGAACAATAGGTACTGACTATGGAAGAAGAGGTCGGCGACCAAATCGGTCAGGACGTGGTCGATGCGATTAGTTCGCTCGGAAACGCACACCGACTACAAATATTGATGGCGTTAGATAACGTGGAGCAAGAGCATCAAGAGCCGTGGCACACGATGTCCTTTACGGAACTGTACAACGCGATGGATGTCGACAGCACGTCCCAGTTTTCGTATCACTTGGATCGGCTCGTCGGGCAGTTCGTACGTGAAACGTCCGACGGATACAGACTCACGTACAGCGGCCACAAGATCGTACGCACGATCGTCTCCGACGTGTACGAAAGTACTTCGACGTTCGAGGACAGCGAGGTTTCTGGGGTTTGCCTCTTCTGTGAAGCGGCCTCGCTCATCGCGACGCTCGATGCCGAACAATTCCGAATTCGCTGTACGGAATGCGATGCGATCCTCATCACTGACTTCTTCCCGCAAAGCCAAACGCGTGACCGGTCGCCAGTGGAGGTGATCGAGAGCTTCGGATACCGTATCTGGAGTATGTACGTTCAGCTACGAGGCGACGTCTGCCCGGAGTGTTTCGGCCCGGTCGAGAGAACTGTTGACGTGTACGAACACGGCGGGAAACCGGTTCACCTCCACGTCAATTCGTGTCGCGAGTGCCAGCACAGAGTCAGTTTGCCCGTCGAAGTGCCAGTCGCGTTTCACCCGGCGGTCCACTACTCGTTCTGGGAACACGGTATTTCGGTACTGGACGTTCCACTGTGGGAGTTTTTCGAGTATCTCACATCGGGGACGATTGCAACGACGATCGTCTCCGACGATCCGTTCGCAGCGTCGTTCGACGTTACGCTGGCCGACGAGTCACTCCGTCTCAGCATGGACGAGACGGCGACGGTCACACTCGAGCGACGCGACGGCGCTAGCTCCACCCCGTAACTGGTCACGGTCGCTTCGTGCTGTGACTGGCAGCAGGGTCATCGGCCCGCAAAATGGGTGCATCCGCGGGCTCGAGCACTCTCGTTGGCCCTCGCGTGCTCACGTCGGTGGCGAGTACCGATCGAATCGACGGATCGCCATTCGATACGAACCGACGACGATTCCGAGACCGACGACGACCAGAAGAACACCACCGGAACCCTGTAACTGGTCGATGGCGAGGGCCTGAACGTCGGTTCCGATTTCGCCGAACCACATCGCGCTCTTCGACATGATCCCGCTATTCCCGCGAGCGGCCAACTGAAGAATCAATGCGGGAACGTATCCGAAGACTCCGGCGAGTAGCGCACGAGCGAGCTGTGGCGCGACGACGAGCAGTGCGAGAAGCGATCCCGGAATCACGATTCCGAGGAAATGCAGGGCCGTCGTCAGTAGCCGCGGTGGAATTACTTCTCTGCTCTGGCCGACGCTAATGGCGCTGAAACGGGGGAACCACAGCCCGACCGCGGGAGCGGTGCTAACCGCGACGAGCGTCACGAGCGCACAGACACCTCCGAGTCCGAGCGTCGCGACGACCCCGTACGGAGCGATGGCGGCGGTGAGCGTCGTGACCGCGACGGCGATCGGAAATCCGAAGAGGAGTCCGGGGAGCATCGATCCGCGTACGTACGACCGTCCGGTGACCGAAAGCAACGTGACCGGGAGGACCGCACCTTCGTCTCCGAAGGGGTTCATCGCGAACGTCGCACCGGCCATCCACGGGAGAAGTACCGCACAGGCCGGCGCGAGTAGCGACCAGAACGACTCCGCCTGGAGAGCGGTACTGAAGAGTCCGCTTCCGACCATGACCACGGGCATGAGAAGAAAATTGAGCCGGCGCGGATCCCGGCGCGTCCGCAAGATGCTCCACTGGGCGACTCGTCGGGTCGGTTGTGAGACGGACGTGGGAACGACGACCGGTCGAATCGCGTCGCGGAGTGACTCACGAACACCATCATCGGCTACGTCGATAGTACCACGAGTGTCGTTCGTAGACGATTTCTCGCCGCTTACGGGATCGATGAACCACAGCGCCGTCGCCTCTCGCTCGACGAGCGAACCTCCGAGTCCGATGAGGACGAGGCTTCCCGCGAGAATGCCGGCCGTCCGTGAAACGGATCCGCGAATCGGCGTCCCGACCGCTGCGAGATCGGCATACCAACCGACGGGGAGCCACGCGAGCGACGATTGATCGAACCCGGCGAACTGAGGGAGCGTGAGAAGGAGATACGCGCCCATGGCGACGAGCACCGCGATCCCGCCGAGGACGGTCTTGTGCCGGGCGACGAACGGAGAGGTCGCGATCAGCAACGCGATCGCATATCCGAGACCCATGCCGGCGAGGACGGCAGTCACCGTGAACAGCACCGCCGCAAGCGGAATCGCCACGACGCTCACCGGCGAGACGAAGAGGTAGACGGCGCTCGCTGTGAGGACGAGTGTCGGTAACCCGAGATACGCGAGGCCGCGCAACGTTTCCGCGACGACCAGTCCGCCAGCGGCGGTTCTCGGCGAGACCGTGGTTAGCATGAGCGATTCGGCGTCGATTCGCGGGCGCGCGGAAACGACGCGCTGTGTGGCGATGAAGACGCCGAACAGCCAGAGCAGGGCGACCATCCCGCGGGCCACGGCCGGAAGCTGAACGAGTCCCTGATCGCGAATCAGGTCGGCAAACAGGTAGACGAACACGGATAGCAAGAACGAGGGGAAAACCAGCCCCGCCGCGAGTAGCACGGCTCGTGCTTTGTCCTCTCGGATGGCTCGGAGGGTCCGTCGAAACTCGAACACGCCGATCTGGACGGCGTGCTGTGGCCAGTTCCGTTCAGCCATCGAGAGTCTCCGACTCGCGCGTTACGTCTGCGGGATCCGTACTCGTCAGTTCGAGGAACGCATCTTCGAGCGTCCGCGTTTCGCCGGTTTCGGCTCTGTGAGTGAGGCGTTCCGGCGTATCTTCGGCGACGAGCGTCCCGTCGTAGAGGATGCCGATTCTGTCGGCCACCGCTTCGACAACCGGGAGGATGTGCGTCGACAGGAAAACCGTCGTACCCCCATCGGCGAGGGTCCGGATCATCTCGCGGATCGTCCTGGCTGCCCGCGGATCGAGCCCGGAGGTCGGCTCGTCGAGGAACGCGACATCGGGCTCGTGGAGGACGGCCTGGACGTACGCGACCTTCTGACGCATTCCCTTCGAGTAGTCGGCGATCCGGGTCGTCGCATCGTCCGGAGTGAGGTCCAGTTGTTCGAGCAACGTATCGATTCGCTCCTCTGTCTCGGGGGAGGGGAGGTCCCGGAGGCCGGCGACGTACTCCAGTTGTTCGTAAGCAGTTGCTTGCTCGTACAGCGGCGGCTCTTCGGGTAGATACCCGATGTGAGGTCGCAAACGATCGCGATCAGTGACCGGGACACCGGCGACGATGGCGGTGCCACTCGTCGGCGTCGTTAGCCCGGTTAGCATCCGCATGGTCGTCGTTTTTCCCGAGCCGTTCGGACCGAGGAAACCGTAGACGGTGCCCTCGGCGACACTGAGGTCGAGTTCGCGAACGGCGGTCGTCGAATCGTATCGCTTCGTCAACGCTGCTGTTTCGATTGCGGGCATTGGTGGGGACGTGGCAAACGTGTGTCATCCAGACCCGATATAGCTATCTATCGAGTCCTCGCGTCTGAGGTGTTCCTGCGCCCTCCGTGCGACGAAGCGCCACACGTAATCGTCACCGTCCGCCGATGGCCTCCCGGACGAATTTCTGGAATTCGTCGGTCCGCATCGCACGTAGCGTCACACCGAAGTGACCACAATCCCACTCGAGTCGGTTCTCCGCTGGGACGTCCCACTCGTCCAGCGTTTGCCGAAACGTGGCGTATTTCGTCATATCGTCGACCAGTCCGCCGACTGGGTAGATTTCGTCAGGGTCGATCCCCGGCGACGAGGGAGCAGTGAGGACGTTGTCGAGCGCACCCATGTCCTCCAGAGTCCATCCGGCCTCGGACAGCGCGTCCGTCACGCCGAGGATCTCGGTCAGCGAACTCTCGAACAGTAATTCCGAGACGTCCGCCGATGCGGCCACCGGGAGGGCAAAGTCGGGTCGCATCGACTCGGGCCACACGTCTGCATAGCTCGTAACGAACATCGAGACGATCCCGCCCATGCTGATACCGCCGACGCCGACCCGAGGTGCGCCGCGGTCGCGGGCCCACTTCGTGAGCACCGCTATTTCTGCGGCCTGTGCCTCGTACAGTTCTACCGCGCTCACGGGCATTTCGGCCAGGTAGGGCTCGCCGGTGTAGAACCCCGTCCGTTCGCGACGTCCGTGCCACGGCGGAATCGGAAGGACAACGCGACAGCCAGCAGGGGCCAATTGGCGTCCGACGTACTCCTCCTCGGTCCAGTATTCCATGACGTCACACGCCATCGCCAGCCCGGTCCCGAAGATGAGCGTCGGAAGCGCCTGGTCCTCAGGAGCGCCCCAGGGATCGTACACGCGGGCGTACGCCTCGTCGTCGATAAAATTCGAGGGGGAGGGGAATCGGAGGAGATATTCCCTCGTCTCGGGCCCCTGCATGGTCTCCGACGAGTGTACGTCGGGAACCGAATCGGGCGGCCCGTACACAGTCTCGGGAGACAGGTCGCTCCAGTCCTCGATCGTCGCGGCGGGATCCGGAATCGAGAAGTCCACGATATCGATCCAGCCGGCCTTGTTGAGGAATTTGAACGTCTTCTGCGGGGACACCCATTGGCCGCCCACTTCTCGCCGCTTCGTCTCGAGATCGTTCCGTTCGTCGACGGTCGATACCCGGCCGTTCCAGAAGTACCGGTTCCACTCGTCCGAGATGCGTTGGAATCGAACTCGAGCGTCCCGGTGGCTGTACAACGCTTCAGAAATAGAGTCGCGCATCCCCGAATCGACGGTCCCTGGCGCGTCCAGCTCGCGGAGGAACGCGTCCACGTCCGTTCCTGCCACGTCCGCTGCGGCTCGAGCGCGCAGGACGGTGAACTCCCGGTCCACGGATGCAATTTTGAATCGTTCGAACAGACCGGAGTGGAAGAGACGCCCGACCGGCGACGTGATGAGCTTGTGAATTCGGGGCGTCCGGAGCCGATTGGTCATACGAACCGATTCGACGGGCAGTCATATGAATATGATTGTTTTTGGATTCATATGAGGAAGTAGCACCCCGTTATACGGCTCGAATAGCCGGAATAGGTCAAAATAGAGATCGATACTCATATGAACATGGATATAAATCAGTTCATATAGAGAGGAGCCGGCGCCGCATACGATGTCCGGGCCGACGAGACCACGATACCGAGGGACGATTCATGCCAAAATTCACCGATGACCGGCGTCGCGAGATTCGTCAGTCGCTCCTTCGAACGGGAAGGGAACGGTTCGGAGCCCAGGGACTCGAGAAAACGAGTATCGCGGAGCTGACCGACGGTGCCGACATCGCCGCGGGAACGTTCTACTCGTTTTTCGACTCGAAAGAAGACCTTCTCGCGACGATCCTCCAACGAGAAGCGGAGACGGTATACGAAGACCTCCGCGAGGCCCTTCGCGATCACGAAGACGACCCCGAGACGGGACTCCGGCGGTTCCTCGAGATCGCCAGCGACTCCATCGCGTCGAATCCCCTGTTCCGAGGAACGATCGAACGCGACGAGCGCGACCACCTCCGAGACGAACTCGATCAGAGCACGCTACGATCGACGCGACTCGAGAAACGGTCGGTTCTGATTCCCCAACTCAAAGACTGGCAGCGACGAGGCCTGCTCATCGACGCGGATGCAGAACTTATCGCCCAGTCGCTGATCTACGTGTCCTCTCTCCCGCTGCATCGGGACGAGTTCGGAACCGATCAGTATCCGATGGTCCGTGATCTTCTCTTCGACCTGGTGATCTCGAGTCTCGTCCGGTAGGCGTCGGTCGGCCCGGTCACTCGTCCGCCGTCGGCCTTCGCTCGAGACGAACGCTCAACCCGGGCACGGCGAGTACTCGAGAGTCGAGTAGTCGACGCTGCCACGGCACCGTGAGTGAACGGAGACCGGAGAGGGATCAGTCGCGTATATTACTTGTAAATTTTTATAAATTTAAATACATAGTAAATTATATTTTGTTATCTCATGTCATTTTAGAGGCCTAAGGAGCCAAATCAGGTTTATCTGGAATCCGATACATCTATCCAAACGTATCTCCTCGGTGGCCCCATGATGGGGAATCGTATTCTGGCCGTGGTAGTCGTGACGGGATTCATCGTCCTCGCGGGGTGTGGCGCTCTCGTCACTGAGGACGCGCCGAGGGGGACGACGGCCGATCCGTCGGACGAGACCCCTGACAGACCGATCGAGAGTCCGAACGGAACGCTCTCCGTCCATTTTATCAACGTGGGCCAGGGGACGAGTACGCTGGTCGTCGGGCCGACGAACGAGACAATGCTCATCGATTCGGGTGACTGGTCCGACGACGGCGAACACGTTCTCGCGTATCTCAGAGACCACGACATCGAACGGATCGACTACCTCGTGACGACGCACGCCGACGCGGATCACATCGGCGGCCACGAGGCCGTCATCGACTACTTCGAGACGCGAGGCGAGGGAATCGGAGCGGTGTACGATCCCGGGATCACGTCGAGTTCGCACACGTACGGCGACTACCTGAACGCCATCGACGAACACGACGTGACGCTGTACGAGACGCGAGCCGGGGACCGGATCCCGCTCGAGGGCGTCGAGATCGACGTGCTCGCGCCACCTGCAGCGTATCTCGCGAGCGGCGATCGGAACGAGAACAGTATCATCGTTCGACTCGGCTTCGGCCGCTCGAGCTTCCTGCTGCCAGGAGACGGAGAAACAGCCAGTGAGCGGTACCTCGTCGACGAATACGGGTCCGGGCTGAACGCGACCGTCGTGAGAGCGGGCCATCACGGGAGCGAATCGAGTTCCGGGAGCGAGTTTTTGGACGTCACCGAGCCGCGCATCGCCGTCATCTCGAGCGCGTACGAGTCCCAGTACGGCCACCCCCACGAGGAGGTTCTTCGGCGGTTTTCTCGGCGGTCGATCCGGACGTACTGGACGGCGACCCACGGAGACGTCGCGCTGACGAGCAACGGGTCGGCGATCACGGTCGCGACCCAACGCGACGCCCCGACTGCACCGCTCGCACTTCGAGACGGGGAGCCCATCGAACCGGATTCCGACGAGCCGATGCAGGTCCGCGCGATCGTTCCGGTGGGCGGATCGGCGACAACGACGACCGTCGCCGACGGCGCAACGACGACCGACCCGACGGGAGAAGGGAGCGCGCTATCGATCAGCGCGATTCACGAGGACGCCTCGGGGGACGACACCGTCAATCTGAACGACGAGTACGTCGTGTTCGAAAATACGGGTTCCGAACCGCTCGATCTCACCGGCTGGTCGGTGGCCGACGAGGCGGGTCACGCCTACGCGTTCCCGAGCGGATTCGCGCTCGATTCGGGTGCGCGGGTGACGCTACACACCGGCAGCGGGACGGACTCCTCGAGCGACCTCCACTGGGGCGCCGACGGCGCAGTCTGGAACAACGCCGGAGACGTTATTATCGTCCGCGACGATAGCGGAACTATCGTGCTTCAGGAGGACTACCGATGACGTGCGACGGAACCTACACGGCGGTCGTGGACCGGTTCGAGGACGACCTCGCGGTGGTGTTGCTCGAAGACGACGGCGAAACGGTCGGCGAACTGGTGGTCACCGAAGACCGACTCCCCGAGAGCGGACGGCACGTCGATGCCGTGTTGCGCGTCGAACTCGAGGACGGGGACCCGGTCCAGATTACGTACGAGAGCCGGGAGACGAGCGACCGAGCGACGGAGGCACGACGGCGATTCGACGAGTTATCCCGGCGGCCACCAGCGACGGATGACGAATCCGACTCGCGCTGAACCGCAGCGATGAATACAGCGTGCGAGTATAGCACCAGATCTGGTTCGATCTGCCAAAGTGATGATCGATCAGTACAGGAAGTGCAGGTATCGAACGGTCAGAGGGTGCGATTTGTGTGCAGTGATGAACGGCCCTTTTCCGTAGTCCACTATGGAAACTCGACAGCAAAGTCACCAGTTGCACGATAGTCAGCTCCCCAAAACGCATCAGTCGAAAGCGTGGCCTCGGTTCCTATCCACAGTTCTTGAGGGTCTCGTTCGTGATCGATAGTAAGAAGAAAATCTACCCTCACGCTGCCGTGTCCGATGTCGGTAGTATCGGACATGTCAAGAATGGTCGTCGATGGGTCGTCACTGTCCCGAGAGAGTGTCGCCTCGTGTGCGTGAGCACCTTCCCGAAGAGAGATTCCAGCCGGTGAGAAGCCCGCAGTGTGAGGTGGAGAGCGAAACTTGAGTTGGAGTGCGTCGAGTCGCACTCCGTCTGGTTGCCACGAAACCACAGGAACGGATAGTACTCACGCTTCTCGTCGGCGGTGATCTGTTTTTGAAACTGGATTCTCAACACGTCTTCGCCGTTCTCGCTAAACGGCAGTATGACACTTCCGCCGTCCTCGATTACGTCTCCGGCTATGAGTTGCGTCTCACCCCCAACCGTGGTACACCCAGCTACGGGTATAGCAATCAATCCAGTTGAAGCGAGATACTGCCGTCGGTTCATGTAATTCCGTGACTGGGTGCGAATAAATGGCTTCTGATCGATAATTGCCGATAAGTTTGCAGGTCTACTGATCGACTGATTCAGCACGAATCGGCTGGAAGAAACGGCGTCGGATTACTGCATTCATCCTCTAAATCGGTCACTGTAAGTTTATTACGTGGATGATCTACCACGATAAAAGGGCGAAAACGTACGCTACTCGCTACGGTCCCGCCGTGTACGGCGTCCTCAGAACGCTTGAGTGGTCTGTACAACGTTTGAACACGTTGTGGCCGAGCCTGGACTCGACGATACGAGGGGCGCGACTTGCAGACCTGGGACGTTCGAGCGGGACGCCAATTACTCTCGCGTTCCGGTAGGCATCGCAGACCTTCGGCCACGATATCGGAGTCCTGATCGCTGTCGGCCGGTGGTTGGGCCATCATAACCTGGTCACATCGATGTCACTTGAACTATATATGGGTTTGGGAGCGAACTACGTAACGTAATGAAACCACGACGATCGACGGTGCTCGTGGCCGGTGCCGCCGGTGACGCGGACCTGTATATGACCGACCGGTTCGTCGACGACGTTCATCAGTCGTTTACTACCGCGGAAATTCCGAGACGGGTCGTTCCAGACCATCCAAAATGACCACGCCATCGAACACGAACACGAACGCGCTTCCGCGAGGAACGCACATCGGCCGGACTGCGCTCCGTGTCACCGACGTCGAGGAGATGACCGAGTTCTACCGAGACGTCGTTGGTCTCAGTGTGCGACACCGATCCGAGACCGGCTCGGTTCTCGGGGTCGCCGGAACACCGCTCCTCGTCCTGGACGGAGCCGGAGACGCACTCGAGCGACAGAGATCAGGGGCCGGCCTCTACCACAACGCCTTCAGAGTGCCCTCCCGCGAGGCACTCGGTGATTCGCTCGCTCGGATTCGGGACGGCTGGCGACTCAGTGGAGCCTCCGATCATCTGGTCAGCGAGGCGCTCTATTTCAGGGACCCCGAAGGGAACGGCGTCGAGATGTACCGCGATTTCCCCCGCGACGAATGGCCCATCGCCGACGACGGAACCGTTCGAATCGGCACCGAGCCGCTCGATCTCGCCAGCATCGAAGCCGCTGCCACGGGTGCCGACCGAGCACCCACCGGAACGGATGTCGGTCACGTCCATCTCGAGGTCACCTCGCTGGAGGCGTTCAGGGAATTCTACGTGGACGTCCTCGGGTTCGAGGTGCAAACGACCGTCCCGGACGCGTGCTTCGTTTCGGCGGGCGGATATCACCATCACCTCGGCGCGAACACGTGGCACGACCGGACGACACCGGTCGAGGGACGAGGGCTGTCGTGGTTCGAGATCGTCGTGCCGGACCGGGATGCACTCGACGCAGTTCGAGAGCGGATAGCGGCCCGCGGAGTTGCGGCGACCGAGACGGACGACGGCCTCGCGGTTACCGACGCGGACGGTATCGAGGTGCGGCTCCGGACGACGGCACCGAACTGACCGTTCGAGCGCACGGATGGGAGTGCCGACCCGGGGGCGTTCGACTCACGATGCCGTGAGTCGGCCCGTTCCCGTTCGCCGAAGGGGATGCCACGGCACCGTTTTCGACGGACACGATCGGCCGCACCGTCTCGCGGAGAACACCCCGTGTATCTCGTCACAGGGTACTCCGATCCTCGGAGGCGCTCGAGCGGCCCCTCCAACCCCGATCACGTCACGGTTCGCGACGGTGTCTGGTGATGGCGGGACCTCCGTCTTCGAGTATCCGCACCTGCCGCCGACGAGCGCCCCGAGTGGGTGCCCTCGACGATCGGAAGACGCGTTCAGGGGTTCTGGCAGCTCCTGACTGCACCCACGACTGAAGACGTGGGCTTTCTCCTTGATCTTCTGTAACCCGCGAACAACGCCACTGCAGCACGAAGTTCGATCGGTACCGGCCGTCGATGATCGATCAGCCGCTACAATCCCAATACTCCGGCCGAACGACGGGCGTCGTCCGAGTACGGCGAGTGGCGCTACGACGACGTCCTAGTCACGATTCACACGTAGACGATAGGTAGCATCGAAAGAACGCCGACGGCGAACCCGACCAGTAACTCTCGGTGGCCGTGGGTCGGGAGTTCGGCGCCGGTCTCGAGCGCTTCGGGGATAAACTCCGTCGCGACCAGATAGACCATCGCGCCGGCGGCGAACCCGTAGCCGAACGGGAGGAACGACTCGGCCCACGAGACGAACACGAACGCGATGACCGCCCCGATCGGCTGAGGGAGACTGGAGAAGATCGCCGCACCGACCATCCGCCAGTTCGACAGCCCCATCGCTCGCATCGGAATGGCGATCGCGGTTCCCTCGGGGACGTTGTGAATGGCGATGGCGACGGTCATGAACACCGCGAGTAACGGAACCGCGAACCCGAGTACGGGCACGCCCCCGTCGAGCCCCAGCCTGGCGAACGAGACGCCGACCGCCACGCCCTCGGGGAAACTGTGAACCGTGAGGATGCCGAGGATGAGCACGAGTTTCTTCAGGTCGCCCTCGGCGAACGCTTTCGCCTCGAGCGCGATTTCGTCGTGATCGTGGCCCGGATTATCGATCGGGACTCCCCCGTCGGTGTCCGGTTCTCCGGCGTGGTGGGACGCATCGTCGGTACCGAAATCGAATCTGTCGAGCACCCTGTCGGAGACTTCGACCAGCACGACGCCCGCGAGCAGACCGCCGACCAACAGGGTCGGGAAGCCACTCGAAGCGGAGGCCAGCCCCTCGTTGACCAGGCCGAATACCGACACGGTCACCATGATCCCCGACGCCACCCCCCACAGCCCGACGTTCCAACGGTCGCTGAAGTCGTCGACGAAGAAGAACGGAAGCGCTCCGATGCCGGTCGCTACCGCCGTGAGCAGACCAGCGACGAATACGAGCACGAGGTTTTCCAGTAAGGCCATACACCGTGTTGGTTCTAAGTCCGGAAAAGTATTTCTAATTCTCTAACAATATTTAGGCCATCCTAAAATTTGTTTTCCGGTTTGGGAAGTGCAGCGTCTCCGACGGACCTGCGCAGTGGCGGTGAGAGTGGAGACCGGACGTCGTACCGGAAGACGTCGGACAGTGTAAGAGAGTCGGTCGAATCACCCGACTGTCCACCTCCGTTCACGAATCGACCACTACCTGTGACAGGGCCGCCCCTCAGGCCGTGTCGTACTCGGTGAACCTGACGTGGACCGTTATCTCGGCCCCCCGTCCGCGATTGATTTTCTCGCTCAACGCCGAAGCCAGGTCCGGATTCGAATCCCCGACCGGTTGTTCCACCGAGATGACGACGCGTTGGGGCCCGTCGAACCCGTCACCTTCTTCGAGTACCGCCGCGGGTTCGAACGGAACGCCTTGCTCGAGAAACAGTTCGACATCGAGGAGGTAGACGGTCCGGTAAGCCGGCGACTCGAGCACCGTTTCCGCCTCCGCCGAAATGTCGTTTTCGAGGGTCGCACGTTCGTAGGATGCCCACGTCACGCCGACCAGAAACGTCGACAGGACGATCGTAGCGACCGCAAACACGACGATGTGTCGGCGGACTTTCAGGCGAGTCCGTCCCGCCTCGCCCCAGACCTCGGGACGGTATCCGATACTCCAGAGCGCGAGCAGACCGGTGATATTGATGCCGAGGAAATTTACGAAGACGAGGACGATCGAACCGACCGCGGCGGTCGGGATTCCCCAGGCGATCGCGATGCCTGTCGCTGCCGCTGGCGGAATCAGTGCGGCCGCGATCATCACGCCGACCAGTGCGGTGGACAGTCCGGTCGCGAGGCTGAGAACGCCCGCGATTCCCGCGCCGAACGCGACGAACAGCGACAGGAGATCCGGAAGGAACCGCTTTCCGACCTCCTCGATTTCCACCACGTTGACGCCCGGGGGAACGAGAAACAGCGATTTCGCGAGCCAGGCGAACGCCGTGGCACCGACGACCGCGACGCCGATACCCAGCGCTTGATACTTGATTCCCGTCAAGAAGAGTTCGGTTTCGTCGAGGACGGTTCCGACGCTGGCCGCGAGAGCGGGTCCGATCAGCGGCGCGATGACCATCGAACCGACGACGACGGCGGGCGAATCGAGCAACAACCCGGCCGTCGCGACGATCGAACTGAGCAACGTCATGGTAACGTACACCGGAATCGTCGGAATGAGGGCGTCCGCGTCGGCATAGAGTTCGCGGCGATCGAGGCGCTCGTCTCCCAGAACGCGGTTCTCGAATCCCTCCTTGAAATCACCGAATCGGCGCGAGATAACCATGTCCGCGGTGACGATGACGGTGTGATCCTCCTCGTCGAGGCCCGCATCACGGAGTTCATCGAGAACGGTCTCGACTGCGTTTTTCGGGAGGGTAAACGTCACGAGGGCCGCGTACTCGCTGTCCTCGTCGGCCGAAACGACGGTATAGTCGATCGATTTCGCCTCGAGTACTTCCAGGATCGGGTCGCGCGAATCCGAACGGAGGGAAATCTCGACGTGACGCATAGTTCACTGCCACCTGCAAACCACATCAAAGGCGGGCAGAGACGGAAACACCGAAGTCGCTTCGAAAGCGACCGACGGATCGACAGGCGCCACTTTCACGGACGCTCATTCGAGAGGTGCACTCGAGATGGGCTGTCTCGACACGGCGTCGAGGCGCATTCGCGCCGCGACGAGTAGACGGGCGAGAACCGTCGGACAGAGACGAGACTCGTCCCCGCATCACCGACTGCGAGTATTGGCTCGTCGGTTCCGACGGCGAACTCGGGATTCCGGGGTATCGATCGATATCGGAACTACCCGCTCGAGTCGACCGGCCCCTTGTACTTCGACTTGATCTCGTCGCCGTCTCGCCACTGCCAGTAGTAGTAGCGATTCTCGTTGATCTCTTTTATCGTAATCGTCGCCTTCGACGGAACGCCGTCCGGGAGATCCTCGGGGCGATCCTCGATCTCGTCTCCGTCGGCTCCCTCGGCGATGCGGGCGTTACGCGCTCGGTATTCGGCGAGCGTCTCCGCGTACCTGGCGAGCGTGCGGAGCCGCTCGGGCGAGTAGTCGTCGAGCCTCTCGACGACGTCGGTCGGAAGCTCGGTCGGTGGAGTCGGCGGCTCGGGGGACATGGTCGGTCTCTGCTACCCACCACTGACGCGAAACGCATAGTTTCGGTGGCTAGTTCGAGGAGGCTCGTACCGCCGTTCGCCGCATCGAATGTAAATCCCTGTCGGAGAGACCGGGTCCGGTTACCCCGACTGCGCGCCGGAGACCCGCGCAGTGAGAAGCCTCAGGCCGGGACAGCCGTCGTACACCCAGACGGTCAGCATGACAGTGAGCGGAATGACCTGAGAGAGTGCAAAGAGGACCCCAATCGGCGTGAACAAGAGCGATATCGACGCGTTCAGATAGAACAGTATCGTCTCGAAAAACCCGCCGTGGGTGCTCATCGGGACCGGAATGAGGGGCCAGAACAGGAAGCCGAGCGAGACGTCCATCTGGAGGATCGCTAGCGGAGAGAACACGTCGGTAAAGAGATGCGAGAGAAGACCGATTGCCCAGGCGGCCCCAGCCTGCGGTCGGCCGTATCTGCCGGCGACCAGCATGCCGATCAGTACCAGCGGGCCGACGAAAAAGAACGAGTGACCAAGCGAGCGCCCTGGAACGATCGCCAGCATCCACGCGAGCGGCTTATCGACGAGGTCCGGGACCTGCGTCGCGACGGCGAGCGTAATCGCGGCTCGGTCGCTCGGCGGCCGACGAAGCAAGGCGCGGATCGAAATCGAATAGAGGAGATACCCGGCTGCGAGATGGCCCCACGGCCACATCAGTCGTCCAGGCCTCGAGTGCTCGACGCTCGAGCGGTTCCGGCCCTGCTACTGGTTTGTACAGCTGTCTCGGTGAACGGGACGACGTTTGCCCCACCACGGTCGGATAGTTCCCCCGGTACACTGCTTCCCCAGCGGCCGTTCCGATCCAAGAATGTCAGACGAATACGATTTGGTGGTCTCAGCATCTGTCTTCACTCCCACGTATCTTTACTTTCTGAATAGCGTTTCGATGTAAACATGACTGATTATTGTGTAGTAATTACGAAATCGCGAGCGTTCGACGAACGGAGCCGTTCACGTGGCGAAGTGCGACTGAACCGAGTGACCGAACCGAGCGGGCCTATCCCTGTGCCGTGCGATCCCGTTCCGCGGAGACTGGTGACGAGAGCCGAGCGACGACGAGACAGAGAACGCCACCGCCGCCGCCGATGAGGGCGGCGCCGAGACCGGTCACCTGGACGGCACCCTCGAATCCGAGCGCGGGCGTAGCGGTGGCGATTACGGCTCCCATCGCGATGGGGGTCCCGGTCGCGGTCACGCGGCCGCCGGCCTCCGAGAGGCTCACCAGACCGGCCCGGAGCGACGGCGGCGCCAGGCCCGTGATAATCGTCCGGTAGAGCGAGAGGGTGGCCCCGAAACCGATTCCCGTGACGCCGATCCCGAGACAGGCCACGACGATAGTGGGCGCAACGAGGACGGTGGCGAGACCGACGCCGAGACAGCCGTTTGCCGCGAGGAGGGGATAGTAACGCGAATCGAACAGTGCCGTGATCTGTCCCGCCTGGCTCGCAGCGCCAGCGAAGGCGAAGCTACCGATCGCGGACAGGAGACCGGCTTGCGCCGGCGTACCGTCCATGAGGTCGACGACGATGATCGAATTGTACGTGAGAAACCCGACCCAGACGACGACCGGTAACGTCCGGGCAACGACGAACGAAAGGACCCGAGGTTGGCGAACCAGTCCGAACAGTTCGCGGCTGTACGACGGGGCTTCGCCGCCATCGGCGACGGTCGCGGTCGGTTCGTCGAAATAGAAGTACACGAGGACGGCACACGGCAACGCGACGGCGTACAGGAGAAACGGGTATTGCCAGGCCAGCGTGACCAAGAGCCCGGCCGCCAACGGAAACACGGCCTGGCTCAGTCCGGAAACCGAAAATCTGAGCCCCTGTGCAGTCGCCTCGCGCGACCCTTCGTATAGGTCGCCGATGCTCGTGATGATCGTCGGGACGACGCCGGCGAAGCCGATACCCTGCAGGAGCCGTAACACGAGCACGACGCGAAAGTCGGTCGTAAAGGCGACCGCCGGTCCGGTTACCCCGAACAGGAGCAGGGAAGCGACCAGAATCGGTTTCCGTCCGAACCGATCGGCGAGTCCCCCGATAACGGGGATGATGAAAATACCCGGCGCCGTGAACACCGAGATTATCAATCCGACGTTCGCGGCAGACGTCCCGAAGGGCTCGATGAGAGAATTGAGCACCGGCGAGAGCAGCGCCGTTCCGACGACCGGTGGAACGTTCGATAGCAACAATAACTGAAAGTTCCGTTCCCGAATGATGTCCGCGTCCGCTCCGAATAACGAGGTCAGTGAGTCCACGCGTATGCAATGCTGGGAGCATCGACGGACAGTTAAATCATCCGAGTTGTATCCTAAATGTCGATTGGGAGTTATTTCCGGCGAACGTTCGACTACTCCGCATCGCCCCACGGCCGGCACGGTTCGAGGCACGTCGCACGATTCCAGTCGAGACCTGCAGTTCGTGTTCCGATCGAGTCGGTCACGAATCGGGTGAAACAAAGGAGTAACTGTATTTTCGTCGTCGGTGATGGTGTGATATGCAATCGCTCGACGGGCAACCGGGATCGACACCCCTGTCGTTTCTGTCGCCCGACGTGAGGTTCGGCGACGGTGTCGCGGCGGCCCTTCAGGAAACGCTCTCGCGGTATCGAATCCGGGATCCGCTCATCGTGACCGACGCGGGAATCGAATCGGTCGGAATACTCGACCGAATCCGCGACGAAATCGACCCGGCCGCCACGGTCTATCACGCGTCGACCGAACCGTCCACCGACGACTTCGAGAAACTGCCGACCGAAGCCGTCGACGGAGTCGTCGCAATCGGCGGCGGTTCGTGTATCGATACGGCAAAGCTGGCGGCCACACTGCTCGCCCACGGCGGAGACCCCGTCGACTACCTCGGCGTCGATTCCGTGCCGGGACCGATCGAGCCACTCATTGCGGTGCCGACGACGAGCGGGACCGGATCGCAAGCGACACAGACCGCCGTCATCTCCCACGACAACGTCAAGCGAGGCGTGAGTGACGGCCACCTTCGTCCCGACGTTGCGCTCGTCGATCCCACCCTCACGTTCGATCTTCCGCGGTCGGTGACCGCCCGTTCGGGGTTCGACGCCTTCGTCCACGCGCTCGAGTCGCTCACCGCCCGCGACTACCGGTGGGTCGAATCGCGTCCCATCACCTACCAGGGTGCGAATCCGATCTCCCGCGCCCTCGCGTGGCGAGCCCTCCAGTTGATTCACGGGTCGCTCGAGCGGGCCGTCTTCGACGGGAACGACCGCGACGCACGTCGATCGATGAGTCTCGGTGCACACCTCGCTGGGACCGCGTTTTCCGTCTCGGGCCTGGGTGCCGTTCACGCGCTCGCGAGTACGTACGGCGGACTCACAGGAAAGCCACACGGTGACTGTCTGGCCGCGTCCGTTCGGACCGGACTCCGGTACAACCTCCCCGTCAGGCGGGAGCAGTATGGAGAGATCGCTCGGGCGCTCGGCGTCGAGAGGGACGGAACGCCCGACTCGATCGCGCTGATCGACGAGTGCGATCGGGTGCGATCGGCGATCGGACTCCCGGGTTCGGTGACGGAATTCGATCTCTCGGTCGCCGACGTCGACGACATCGTGACGAACACGCTCGTTCAGGACCGCCGCCTCGCGACCAATCCGCGAGAGGTCCGGGAGGATATTCGAGACGTCGTCGTCGACGTCGAGTTTTCCGAATCGTGACGCGTCGACCCCCAGCAAAACGACGGGCCGACCGATCCACCCCGGCGTAATTGTTGGGAAAGATGGAATAGACATAAATGTTATTATGTGGTATGCGACCATATGTCACAAACGAACGGGTCGGAGTGGGAGAGGCCGGAGAGTGGTGTGCGGAGTCAGATGGTCGCGCGACTGACGGCAACCCCGGCTCGAGTGATGGCGACACCGGAGTCACAGGCGATCTCGACGCTCGTCTTTCTGGCCTTCCTCTTATTTACGTTTCTGGCACTCGGGAACTACGTGCAATTGTGGTGAGCCGGGGTCGGGTCCCGGACACGACCGTTCCACCGAACTCGAGTGGTCGGTCGTGGGCGAGAAGGACCGCCGTTCGGAGGTGGAATTCGGTGTGCGGTAGCGCACTCCGAACAGGGTTCGTCGCCGCAGGACGTCGCCGAACCGCTCCCCGGTGGATCGATCGGTCGCGATAAAACCGCGGCGCACCGATGGCCGTCCGAACGGACAGTGTGGATTTCGATCACCGGTCGTCCGTTCCGGATATGTATCAGATCCAGAACACACTGTGGCAGACGATCGTGGACTACACGATTTCGACGTTACCGTTCTGGACAGTGATATCGAGAAGCGACGTCACGTCGTGTGAAATATCGGCCAACGCGTCTTCGCCGCTCACTTTTCGTAACACGACGATAACATCGACGATATCGACCCCCATGGAGTCGAGAACGTCGGTGATCGCCCGGAGCGTACCCCCAGTGCTGAGCATGTCGTCGAGCAGGAGAACCGAATCCGTTTCGTCGACGTCGTTGATGTACATCTCGCTCTCCGAGTAGCCCGTCTGCTGTGTCAACGAAACCTCACCGTCCAGTCCGTACTCGCGTTTCCGAATAACGACCAGCGGAATGTCAGAGAGAAGGGACACGGCGGTCGAAATGTGAATCCCCATCGCTGCGGGGGTGACGATCTTGTCGACGTCCTCGAGATCGGCGACCGCCACGATGCGCGACGCAACCTCTCGAAGGAGGGCCGGCTCGAGTTTCGGGACGCAGTTACTGATCGGATGAACGAGATACTCGTAGTCACCTTTGTTGATGATGGGCGCCTCGTGGACCGAACGTTCCAATTTTTCCATATCGGTACTTGCCACAATGCCAATAAAAGATGTTGGTTGCGGCGTCTCAGAGTCGAGTGTCGAAAGTCGAATCAGAAAATAAGATGGGGAAACTGAAAAATATCTGATAATCTTCACCAGTAGGATTTTGTCGAGTAACCGCCTATAGGAATTACTCGAGCAATATTTTTGTATTTTTTCCAAATTATATGCTGTTTGTACCCTCCTCAGACCCAAATATGCGAGTGTTAGAAACATCACACCAAATTTGATTTTTGCACTATATCGGCGATTTTGTTGCACTTTTCCACCATCCCTGTCGGGATGCGGCTGCCTTTCGTTCCGCATATCATATACTGAAATTATGAGTTCGACGGAAACGTATCCGGAGGAGAATACTTCGATACCGGTGCGGCCCGACGGACGGCGAGTCACACCTCGAGTCGGAGAAGGACCCACCCGCCCGCCGCACACCCGATCGAAAGTACCCCGGCGACGGGGAGGACGACGCGATACCCTGCGAGTGGTGTCGCGAATCCGAACTCGGCGAGCCAGGTGAACGCGATCGGACCGATCGTCTGTCCGATCCGAAGCATGCTCGTCTGCGTCCCGAGCATACTCGCGCGCAGGTGGTCGGGGGCGATCGTGACGATCGTATCGTTGAGCGAGGGCATGACGAGACCGAACCCGACACCGAAAACCGCGAGCAACAGGGCGACCTGTGCGGGCGAGGTCACGATTCGAATCCCGAGCAACGCGAGGCCGAAACACGAGAACCCGATCGCGATCAGCGTCGACAGATCGAAGTAGGGCTCGAGACGGCCGTAGAACGACGCGATCACGGCGTTCGAGAACGAAACGACTGCGAGGATACCGCCGAGAGACGGTTCGACGACCCCGTACTCGTCGGTGAGCAAGAGCGGGATCGCAGTGAGCACACCACCGTAGAACAGGAAAAACGTGGAGAGTGAAGCGATATAAATGCCGAACGCGTCCCGTGCCGTTACCGCTCGTCCGACGCGTTTCGCGTACGTTCGGAGCGACGGCGGCGCATCGACCGCCGGTTCCTCGAGGATCACAGCGGCGGCGATTCCGACGACCACGGCGACCCCGAAAAAGAGGAACGGAACGTTCCACCGGATCGCCGCGAGGGCGCCGCCGATCAGGGGGTACAGCGCCGCTCCGGTACCGATGGCGCTGCTGTTGATCCCGATAATCGATCGCTGTCGGGGCCCGTCGTAGTAATCCCCGATGAGCGTGATGGCGAGCGTGATCAACGCACTGGCACCGACTCCCTGACAAAATCGGAGCACGAGCACCGTCTCGTAGGTCGTCGTGAACGCGATCGCAGTTCCGGCGATCCCGAAGATGAACAGCAACGGAATGAGCGTTCGGCGTCGGCCGAGTCTGTCGGCGACGAGGCCGACGAACGGCGTCAAAAATATCCCCGGCAACGTATAGACGGTGACGATCAGACCGACCTGTGCGTCGGTAATGCCGAAGGCGGCTCTGAGCGACGGCAGAACCGGACTGAGCAAGGAGACGCCCATGACGCCGACCAACGAACTCCCCAACACGACGTGCAGCGACGGGGACCGCCACGGAACGGATCGAGGTTCGGTCTCGCTGGGACGCTGGTTCGTCATGTGATGGCGCGAGGGCGCACGGCAGTTCCACTCGTCCACCGCTCGAGTCGCCTGTGGTGAGCGGAGTCGTGACCAGGGACGCGCGGGAAGAATCGACGACCGAACGGGGACACGGTTGGTTCTATCACTCGTCGTTCGTTCCACACGAATCGTTCGAGCGAATAAAAAATTCCGTTCCCTCCCGTCGGAACCGGACGGGGGGAAATCTGCGATCGGCCCCCGACAGCACGCGAGCGGGAGGCGAGGGGCGTGCCCGGAGGGGGCGCATCACGACACCGCTCAGTTGACGACGACGAGGCGGTCGGTCTCGAAGGACGTGACGAGTCCGCGATCGAAACGCGAGGTGCGCGCGAGCGCGGTCGAAAGCGCGTCCGTCGCCCGCCGCTCGAGGGTGGCCGTGTCGGCTTTGTTCACGAGCGGGACGACGGTCGCGTCCGCGGGAACGTTCTTCAGCCCCCCGTCGGGGTGTGCGAGCACCTGGCCGACGGCGGCGGCGGTGATCCGCTCGCCAGCGGAGAGGGCTGTACACCGTTCGATCCGGTCGACTCGGTGAACGATATCGTCCGTGAGCGGCTGGCCGATGGCCCGAACGGAGACGACCGGGACGACGACCGTACTCGCGGTGGGGATTTGCGGTTCGTCGGCGCCCGGCGCTTTGAATTCGCGCATTCTCGCACCGTCGGCCTTGACGAGGAGCCAGTCGAACCGGCCGCCCGCGAAGACCGAACTCAACACGTCCGGCGCGTATCCACGCACCTTCTCGTCGACCCGGTCCGGATCGGACACGCGAGCCCTCGCAATCGCGACCGGCGCCGTCACATCGTCCAGGTCGGCCGAAGGGCGCTCGCCGTCGGTGAGCGCGAGCGGAACGTCCGGTGGCGGCGGCATCTGCACCGACGTGGTGTATCCCGCATCGAGACCGCGGTCGGCCGCCTCGGCGACCAGGTGACCCATGGCGGTCTTTTTCCCCCCTGCGCCGACGAACGAGACGAGTTCGTCGTCCTCGAGTCCGAGCCCATCGGCGAGGTCCATAGCGATCACTCACTGGCCGACGGCATGAGCGTTACGGCGCGAACGGGAGGCCGGACGAGGCGGGCAGCGAGGACCCACAACGCGAGTCCACGAGAAACGGCTGAGGCGGGCCCGCAGACCGCTGCGGCGATACAATTATTCGGACGGACTCGGTAGAGAGCCTATGGAACGTGTGGACGTCACGGGGGAAGTGTGTCCGCGCCCCGCCCTCATCGTCCGGGAGCGGTTGTCCGAACTCGATCGGAGCGACGAACTGCTCGTCCGAGGCGATTACCCGCCAGCGGAGTCGAATCTCCGACGAACGTGTACGAAACACGGATACGAAGTCGAGGATCGACCGGTCCCCGACGACGTCGACGGCGGCTTCGAATTGCTTATCCGTCCACCAGGCGACTCGAGCCCATCGGGGGATGCGGATGACTGAGGGCGGCGACGATCGGTCGGCCGAGGGTGGAAACGACCGGGTGGCCGAGGGCGGCGACGACCGGCCGCCTGCCCTGACCGAATACGCGGAACTCCACGGCTGTTCGTGCAAGGTCGGACAGGCCGAACTCGACTCGTTGCTCGCGGACGTCGGATTATCGAGCGCGCAGGAGGACCTGCAGGTCGGCGTCGGAGAGGATGCGAGCGCACGCGTGATCGCGGACGGGCTCAGTCTGGTATCGACGATCGATTTCTTCACGCCGATCGTGGACGACCCGTACGAGTTCGGCCGCGTCGCCGCGTGTAATGCGGCCAGCGACGCCTTCGCGACCGGGGCCGGCGACGATCTGACGTTCCTCGTCGTTCTCGGGCTTCCGCGGGAGGTAACGGGCGCAGCCACGGACGTTCTGCGGGGGATCGTCGACGCGGTGAACGAAATGGGCGGGGTCGTCGGGGGCGGGCACACCATCATGAACCCGTGGCCGATCGCCGGCGGCACCGTCGTGGCCACGGCACCGTCGGATCGCATTCTTCGAACGAGCGGCGCCGCGGCGGCCGATCGGCTGTATCTGACGAAACCCCTCGGAACGCAACCGGCGATGGGCGCACTCCGCGTGCGGGACGGCGAGTTCGGCGACACGATCGCCGAAACGGCGGCGCGACCCGTCCAGGACATCGCCGACGAAGCGCTCGCGTGGATGACGACGCCCAACAGGGATGCGATGCTCGCGGCCCGCGAGTACGCGACGGCCGCGACCGATATCACCGGCTTCGGGTTGCTCGGACAGGCCCGCGTCCTCGCGGAGAACGCCGGCGTCGGCGTCGAACTCACGCACCTTCCGCTCATCGACGGCACCCTCGAACTCTCGCGGCTCTTCGGCTACGGTCTCGAGGACGGCGAGAGCGCGGAGACCAGCGGTGGCCTCTTGCTCTCTGTTCCGGACGGACGCACCGACGCGTTCGAATCCGCCCTCTCGGCGGCGAACGTCTTCTACCGCCAGGTCGGCCGCGTCACCTCCAGCTCGGGCGCGTCGCTGGTCGATCCGACGGTCGAACGAATCCGGGGCTAACCGTCCACACGGCGCCAGTGTTCGATTCGGGCTTTGCAGGATGGTCGCCGGAAACGAACGCTAGGAGAGCTTGAGCACCGCTTCCAGGACGCCACCGCCGAGACAGAGCGCCTTGTCCGAAATCTTCGTGTAGTCGACGTCGTCGCGGGGATCGACGTCGCCGAGTTTCGCGCCGGCGGAAACCGAAACGCCGTCGTGAACGAGCCCCCGGACGAGTCCCCCGATCTCCGTGACGACGGGGTCGTCGTCGACGGAGCCGACGGTCGTTTCCGCCTCGACGGCCTCGCCGATTTCGACCGACGGTGACCACACGCCGTCGCTCGGTGCGCGGAGCACGCGTTCGTGGGTGTACCCGCGACGTTCGCCCGGTTCGCCGTCGTACGGGCTGGGTTCGCCGTCGTAAATGACGTGGCCGAGTTCGTGTCCGCGATCGGTTTCGACGACCGCGTCCACGTTCTCGCCGGCCTCGAACCCCGGACCGAGGCCGACGACGACGTCTGCGAGGTCTCGCCGCGTTCCGGTGTCGAATTTTCCTTTGGCCATGATCGCATCGACGACGGCCCTGGGCTCCAGTTCGTCGACGACGGTCCCGTCGGGGTCCTCGAGCACCGGGACCTCGTCGTCGGCGAGAACGGCGAGCGCCTCGTCCGCGTCCGCAACGCGACGGCCCGTCACGCCCTGAACGGTGACGTCGCCGTCGTACATCGCCGTCCCGAACGCGACTGCGCGTCGGACGACGGTCGGTCGGGCCGTCTCGGTCACGATAACCGGAAAGCCCGCCTGATGGAGGCGGTAGGCCACGCCGCTGCCGAGGTCTCCGCCGCCCCGAAGGACGACGAGGTCCTCGACGTCGTGTCGGTTCGCGCGCTCGCCGGTCGCACCGTGGCGATCGCGGTGCAACTCCGCGAGGATCGAGAGCGCGACGTCCGCGGGCCCGCCCCCGCCGAGGTCGAGACCGACGGGCGCGCGGACCCGAACGAGGTCTCGACGCGAGTACCCGTCCTCGAGCAACGAGTCGAAGATGTGCGCCGTCTTGTCAACGCTTGCGACGACGCCGACGTAGCCGGCGCCGCCGTCGAGGGCGGCGGCGACGGCCTGCCGGTCGAACGTTCCGCTTCGCGTCGCGACGGCGACCGCCGTTTCCGACGTCATCGGACGTTCCGCGAGGACCTCGTCGTAGGAGCCGCAAACGACGTCGACGTCCGCGGAAAATCGCTCCGGAGCGGCGTACTCCTCGCGGTCGTCGACGACGGTGACGTCGTAGCCGAGTCGCGTTGCCATCGCCGCGAGTTCGACGCCGATGTGCCCGCCGCCCGCGACGTAGAGACGCGCCCGGCCGCGGATCCGATCGATGAAGACGTCCATGGAACCGCCACAGACCATGCCGGTATTTCCACCGGGGCGCAGTTCGTACGTCCGGACGCCCGGATTCACGTCACCGCGGAGGACGTCGCGGGCGTCCTCGACGGCCAGTCCCTCGACCGTCCCGCCGCCGATCGTCCCGTACTCGTCGTCGTCGGTCACGAGCATTTTCGCCCCGACGTCCCGCGGCGCGCTGCCGTCTTTGGCCACGATCGTCAGCATCGCGGCCGGTCGTCCCTGCGCGACGAGGTCGTCCACGCGATCGAACAGCGTCATACGAACGACGTCACCTCGTGATCGACCATGAGCGAGATCAGTTCGTCGTACGTGACGGTATCGATTCGTTCGGGGAGGCACAGACCGCGCATTTCGACGTCCCGTTCGACCGCCAGCGTCGGCGCGTCGAGGTCCGGGTCGAGCAGGACGCCGTCCTGGATCAGGACGACGATTCCGTCGGCGTCGTTCGCCGCCGTTCGCAATCCGACTTCCGCCATCGGTTTGTCTATCAGGTACAACATTGTCAAAAGTCGAGGGTGTGATCCGCTCGTTCGATCATCGTCGCGATTTCCTCGCCGGAACGGACACCGACGTCGGCCGCGATCTCGTCGGGCGTCACGTCTCGCGCCGCCATCGACGCCCCGTCGACGAACAGGTCGCCGTCCTCCTCGGCCAGATCGACGAGGTGGCCGGTCATGTTGAGCGCATCGCGGTCGACGGCCGCTCGAGCGGCGTAGATTCCGTCCTGTGTGAACACGACCGAGACGTCGTGCCGGTCGAAACCGGCCGCGACCCCGCGGGCCGCCCGGAGTCCTTCGGGGACGTGAACGCGCCCGTACGGGCCCCGGGTGAGCAAGACGACGACGTCTCGTTTCACAGGGAGATCACCCTGTCGGCTTCCCCGAGGATATCCGCCAGATCCGGTAGCAAGCCGACCTCGACGCCGTCGGGGTAGTCGGTTTCGGCGTCGATACCGCGTGCGTTCACGCAGAGACCGCAACAGAAGACCGTCGCGCCGTCGTCGATCAGGTCCTGGAACTTCTCCGTGGGCATCTCGTCGTACAGCCCCGCGTCCGAACAGTCGGGGAGGTGCTGGTCGGATACCGGGACGTACGCGCCGTCGAGATAGTGAAAGTACGTGACCTCGTGGCCGGCGTCGAGCGCCGCCCGGCCGAGTTCGTAGGCGGTCCGCCACCGTTCGCTGTCGAAGGGGCCGCCGGTGAGCAAAAACCCCACGTGGATCATATCCGAGACGTTGGCCGACTGCGATAATAAGAGTTAGCATCCCACAACGTTCGGGGCAGGCGGGACGACGATCGGAGTTCGCGTCCGTCCGAACGGGACGCGAGACTGCGCCGGCGGCGCCCACTTACTCGATCACGACGTCGACGTGGTCCCAGCGCTCGACGTCGACCAGTCCCCGATTCGTCAGCCGGTACTCGGGGATCACTTCGAGGGCGAGAAACGAGAGGGTCATCAGTCCGTGACGGTCGAGACCGAGGGCCTCCGCGCGGTCGGTGACCGCCTTGAACCGCTCGTAGACGGCCGCCAGCGGATCGTCGGACATCAGGCCCGCGACCGGTAGCGGAATCGACGACATCTCGGCTCCGTCGCCGTCCGGTTCGCACACGGCGATCCCACCGTCGACGTCCCGGAGGTGGTTCGCGACTCGAGCCATCGTATCGTACGACGCGCCCGCGACGACGCAGTTGTGCGCGTCGTGGGCGACCGTCGACCCGATCGCGCCGCGTTCGAGGCCAAGCCCGCTGACGAAGCCGCGACCGATACCCGCGTCGGTACCGTGTCGTTCGACGACCGCGATCGGAAGCACGTCCTCGTCGGGCGCCGGGTGGATCGTTCCGTCGACGACGGGAAGGGAGGCCTCGGCCCGTCCCGTCTGAATCCCCTCGACGAGGTCGATAACGCGGACCTCGGCGCGCTCCGCGGTCGACGCCGGGGCGGCGAGTGCGAGGTCGGCAGCCGTGACCGGTTCGAAATCGACGGTTCCCGTCGAAAGCGCGGTCGACGGCGGGTCGCGCTCGGTAGCCGTGGGATCGATGTCCCCGTCGACGAGCACGTGCTCGACGCGCCACGACTCGAGGTCCTCTAGCAGCACCAGATCGGCCGGTGCGCCGGGTTCGATCCGGCCGAACGGAAGGTCGTACGATTCGGCGGTGTTCAGCGTCGCCATTTGAACGGCCTCGACCGGGTCGACGCCCTCGTCGATCGCCTTTCGCACCGCGAAGTCGACGCCGCCGTTTTCGACCAGATCGACCACGTCGCGGTCGTCCGTACACAGCGACAGCCGACGCGTGGGAACGTCGTCGACGAGACCGACGAGGTCGGCGAGGTTCTTCGTCGAGGATCCTTCGCGCAGATAGACTCTGAACCCGAGGTCGATTTTCTCTCGAGCCTCGGTTCGGGTGATGCTCTCGTGATCGTTGTCGAGGAATCGCGCGGCTTCCTGGAGGTCCGATCCGGACACCCGCGGGAGATGGCCGTCGACCGTCAGGTCGCGCTCGCGTGCGGCTTCGATCTTCGCGTGGAGATCCTCGTCCCCACCGACGAGGGCGGGGAGGTCCATCACCTCCGCGAGCGCGACGACGAGTTCGTGATCGAGCAGGGAGGCGACGGCGTCGGCGTCGAGCGTCGCACCGCCGTCCTGTAAGGTCGACGCGGGAACGCTCGACGGGACGCCGAACCGGACCTTCAACGGGGTCTGTCTCGCGTCGTCGAAGGCGGCCCGGACGCCGTCGGCGCCGAGGACGTTGGCGATCTCGTGGGGATCGTGGACGATGCTGGTTACCCCGCGCGGAACCATCGCTTCGCCGTACTGCGCCACCGTGACCATGCTCGATTCGACGTGGACGTGTGCGTCGATCAGCCCCGGTGCCACGTACTCGGCCTCGAGTTCACGGTCCGCCGGCCGTTCCTCGAGTGCCACGATCTCTCCGTCGTCTATCGCGATCGCCCGGTCCTCGAGGACGCCGGTGTTGACGTTGACGAGCGTGCCTCGAACGAGGGTGTCGACGCGGCTCATGGGCGGATCCGACCGTGACTGGCACGTGCTGCAGTGATCGTTGCCGTACCGAACGTGCGATCGTTCCGAACTGGTCCAGACAGCCGTTCGGTGGGTGTCCACTCTGTGATCATGACTGAGTTTCGTGTATACTACGTATTTCGTGGGCCATTACTCTTCGTGCAAGACGGAACGGTCGGCGGGTTGCCAGCGGTTAGTCTTCCTGCGTGGCAGCGGGCTCGGCCGGTGACGGGTCGTCCCCGTCGACCGGTTCCTCGAGGCCCATCTCGTAGCCGCCGTCCGGTCGCGGGACGAGCGTGTTGAGCACGACCGCACAGATCGCGGTCACGATGATCGCGTTGCCGAAGAAGATGCTGACGCCGGTCGGCATGGCCTCGAAGATCTCGGCCCGCACTTCGACGCCGAGACCGAGGCCGATCGAGACGGCCATGATGACCATGTTCCGCCGATTCATGCGTTCGTTCAGGAAGATGAGCCGGAGGCCGCTCGCCATCACCATGCCGAACATGACGATCACCGCGCCGCCGAGAACGGCGCTGGGGATCGTCGCGACGACGGCGCTGACTTTCGGAATGAATCCGAGCACCAGCAGCACGGCCCCGCTGATGCCGACCACGTAGCGGCTCATGACGCCGGTGAAGTTGATAATCCCTACGTTCTGCGAGAACGTCGTCAGCGGGAACGCGCCGAAAATGGCGCCCAGCGAACTGCCGAGACCGTCGACGAACAGCCCGCCGCCGATTTCGTCGTCGTCAGGGTTTCGACCCTCTGCGGCCGTGATCCCGGACATGTCACCGATCGACTCTATCGCCGCGGTAATGTGAATCGCGGTGATCGTCAGGATGGCGACCGGTTCGAACTGGAACCCGAATCGGCCCGGAACCGGGAGTGCGAACCAGCCCGCGTCCGCGACCGTGGAGAAATCGACGACACCCAGGGCGACGGCGACGACGTAGCCGACGACGATGCCGATCAGAATGCTGAGGAGTCGCCAGATCCCCTCCATGAACAGGTTCATCCCGACGGTGATCCCCAGAACGAGCAACGCGAGGCCGAGGTTCGTGTACGAGCCGTAATCGGACGCGCCGACGCCGCCCGCCATGTAGTCCATCCCGACCGGTATCAGGTACAGACCGAGGATCATGACGATGAGGCCGGTGACGAGCGGCGGGAACAGCCCCTTGATCCGCTCGTACTGCCAGCCGATCAGGATTTCGACCAGCGCACCGATGACGACCGCGCCGAAGACCGCATCGAGTCCGTACTGTCCGCCGATGGCTATCGCCGCGCCGACGAACGCGAAACTCGTCCCCATTACGATCGGGAGTCTCGCACCGACCGGGCCGACCGGGAAGACCTGGACGAGCGTCGCCAGGCCGGAGAATACCAGTACCATCTGAATGAGGTACGTCGTGTCACCGCCGCTGACACCGACCGCACCGGCGACGATGATCGCGACGGCGACCGTCGGGACGAACATCGCCGAGACGTGTTGCAATCCGAGTAAAATTGCCTCTGGTATTGGTGGTTTGTCTTCTAATTCGTACGCCAGGTCTATCGATCCGTCACTGGATGACATAGGCTAACATACTCCAGATCACTCCCGTCCTTGATAAATTCTTTGTAAGGAGGGAGTTTAGCCAATGAATTTCGGAAAAGGACGGCACATAGACACAAATAGGTGTACTATCGTATTATTTCGGGATCTATTGGCCGTATCGTGGATTCGAATGTACGAACGCCAACCGATCGATCACGTTCCAGATATGATACCTCCCGCGGTGACGTAGTAATAGAGGACGAACGCCACGGCGAGCGCCCACTGCCCCGGGCGGACGTCGTCCAGTTCTCCCATCGACGCCTTGACAATCGGATAACTGACGATCCCTGCCGCGAGTCCGTCCGCGATGGAGGCCGTAAGCGGCATGACGGTAATCGTGAGGCCGCTCGGGATGAGCCAGGCCGAGTTGCCCCAGTCGATGTCCGTCACACCCCCCAGCATGATGAGTCCGACGACGACGAGCGCGAGATAGGACGCGTACTGCGGGACTGCGGTAATGAGAGGGACGGCCAGGAGGGACACCAGGAAGCAAACGCCGACCGTAAGCGCCGTCATCCCCGTCCGGCCGCCCTCTTCGACCCCGGACGAACTCTCGACGAAGGTCGTCACCGTCGACGTCCCGAGTATCGCGCCGGCCGTGGTGCCGACCGCGTCGGCCATGAGCGGTTTCTCCATCTCGGGCAAGTCGCCGTTATCGTCGAGGAATCCCCCGAACTGGGAGACGCCGATCAACGTGCCCGCGGTATCGAAGAAGTCGACGAAGAAGAACGTGAACACGACGAGCGCGAACGTCGCCGGTTCGATATCGCCGAAGCCGTCGACGAACGCGCCGAACAGCGGCGTGATATCGTATTGCGCCGAGGAGAGGCTTTCCGGCGCGAGCACCCCTCGATCTACGACGCCACCCAGCGTAAGCCCCCAACCGGCGAGCGCCGTCGTGAGTATCCCCACGATGATCGCACCGGTGATACCCTTCGCGTAGAGAACGAGCGTCAATCCGAGCCCCGCGAGCGAGAGAAGCGCGACCGGGTCCGTCGCGATATCGTTCAACTGGACCAGCGTCGCATCGGCCGCGACGATAACGTTCATCTCGATGAGGCCGAGCAACAGGAGGAACAACCCGATACCGGCGCCGACAGCGAACTTGACCGGCTCCGGGAACAGTTCGATGATGTACCGCCTCGCACCGACGGCCGTCAGCAGAACGAAAACGATCCCCTCGACGAAGACGGCCGCGAGTGCCGTTTGCCACGGTACCCCGAGCCCGATGACGACGGTAAATGCGAAGTACGCGTTCAGCCCCATCCCCGGCGCCAGACCGAACGGACGATTCGCGTACAGGGCCATTACGAGAATGCCGATCACCGACGAAAGGATCGTCGCGATGGCGATCATCTGGAACACCTCCTGCGAACTGTATCCGTCTATCTGGATCGCCGCGGAGAGAATCGCGGGGTTGACGACGATGATGTACGACATCGTGAGGAACGTCGTTATCCCCGCGACCACCTCTGTTTTCAAGTCGGTACCGTGTTCTTCGAACCCGAAGAACCCCGCCACCCGCGAATTGCTGCCAGTCGAATCTGACATATGACCCATGTTAAACCATATCAATAAAAAGGTTTCCTGGGTAAGTTATTGTCCGGACGGTTTTGCAACGGACCGCCTCGAGTGTGGCAAACGGCGTCTCTCTCGTGGCACACGGACGCAATTGGGCGTCCGACGACACGTTGATGGCGGTCCTGCCGGAGCTATGAACCGTAATGGCTACGCCGAGAAACGCAGACGCCGATTTCGAGGGATTGCGACGCGGAACGGAACTCGTCAAGCGCGGGTTCGCGCGGATGCAGAAAGGCGGCGTCATCATGGACGTCGTCGACCCCGAACAGGCGCGCATCGCCGAAGACGCCGGCGCGGTTGCCGTCATGGCCCTCGAGGCCGTCCCGGCGAACATCAGAAAGCGCGGCGGCGTCGCCCGGATGGCAGACCCCGCCGACGACGCCTCCCACATCGACGAGCACGAGTTCACCGGGTCAGCAGATTGCGAATACGTAAGACGCGGGGCTCGAGAGACGTATGCATGCGCGTGCTGATCCCGTTCGATCCCCGGAAGCCGAAAACGAGACTCGGCGGCGTCCTGTCCGCCGACGAGCGGCGAGCGTTCGCGGAGGCGATGCTCCGAGACGTCCTCGGGGCGGTGCGGAACGCGGATGCGACCCCGCTGGTGCTCTCGACCGCTGAAATCGAACTGGACGGAGTGTCCGTCCGCGTCGACGAGCGGCCGCTTTCGCCGGCCGTCAACGCGTATCGACGGGAGACGACGGGGCCGCTCTGCGTGCTCCTGGCCGACCTCCCGCTCGTGACGTGTAAGGCGATCGACCGACTGCTCGAGCCCGCCGCCGATATCGTGATCGCGCCGGGACTCGGCGGGGGAACGAACGCGCTCGCGATACGGCACCCCGACTTCAGGGTCGACTATCACGGGTCGTCGTATCTCGATCACCGCGATGCTGCACGGGCCGTCGGCGCGTCAGTCGCGACGGTCGATTCGTTCCGCCTCGGGGTCGACGTCGACGAGCCGGCGGATATCGTCGAAGTGTTGCTTCACGGATCGGGACGGGCTGACGCGTGGCTTCGCGATGCGGGCTTTCGGCTCGACTCGCAGAGTGGACGCGTTACCGCCGTCAGAATCTCGGACGAGATGACCGCGTAAATCCTCGCTGGGTAACGTTTAAGCGTTCGTACCTGTATGCACGCTGTATGAAGCGCATCCTCAGTACCGACGACGCCCCGGCTGCGGTCGGTGCGTACAGTCAGGCGACGACCAACGGCGACATCACGTTCACCGCCGGTCAAATTCCGATGACGCCGGCTGGAGAGTTACTGGACGACGAGCCGATCGCCGTCCAGACCGAGCAATCGCTGACAAACGTCGAGGCGGTGCTGGCCGAAGCGGACCTCGAGATGAGCGACGTCCTCAAGGTCACGGTCTTTCTCGACGACATCGACGCCTTCGACGAGATGAACGAGACGTACGCCGACTTCTTCGACGAGGAACCGCCGGCCCGAAGCGCCGTCGAGGTGGCGAACCTGCCGAAGGGCGTCGGCGTGGAAATCGAAGCGATCGCCGCACACGACTGAATCGGCCGCGATACTCGGGTTCTCATCCCCTTTTCCGAACGTCGAGACGGAGCCGACCGTATCGGCCCCGCACTCGAGAGACCGACAGTCGAGAACGCGGATTCGATCGTGCGGGGCGACTGCTCCCGGTATCAGCCGCGAGAACGGGAACTACCAGCGGGACGATCGACTCCGGATCGTCCGGCTGCGTCACCGAAATCGAACGCCCAGGTCGTGCATCCCGTCGTTGTTCATCGCGAGGTTGATCAGAAGCGGCGTCACGCTCTCGACGACGACGTCGGCGGTCGCCGCGGCTTCGGCGTTTCCGACGCCGACGACGTCTGCGTCCGCACCGCGTTCCGAAAGGAGCGCCTCGTAGTCGTTCGCTCGACGCGTCGCTTTCTCCGGGTCTCTCGAGCCGACGATGACTGAGTGATCCGTGTCACGAGCCCATCGCAGCGCCAGTCCTTCGCCGATATCTCCGGTTCCGCCGAGGAGTGCAATCTCCATGAGGGCGAATCGAGGGTCGCGTTCTTAGAAGTATCCGTCTGCGGGCGTGTGCGGCCGCTCCATACCCGTGTGCGCATCCGGCACACGGTATGCCACGACGGGTCGGGTCGCGATCCGGACTCGTGGAGAGGGTCCGACGACGGACGCGCCGGCTCGACCGCGGCGAACCGAGACAACCATACTTATATGTAGCGCTGTCTCACATCTATCACAACGACACGTATGCTAGTGACACGCTTACAGGAGGGATCACTGTGCAGTTCAGCCTGACCGTCAACGGCGAATCGCTCGAAATCGAAGCAGCGCCGGACGACGACCTCGCATCGGTACTCCGACGCGAAGGGTACACCGGCGTGAAATGCGGCTGTGACGGCGGTGTCTGTGGCGCTTCGAAAGTGCTCATCGAAGGGAGCGCGGAGATGGCCTGCGGGAAAGCAGTCCGGGAGGCCGACGGCGCGACCATCCGGACGATCGAAGGCTTCGGGAGCCAGGACGATCTGCACCCGATTCAGCAGGCGTTCGTCGATCACTTCGCGGTCCAGTGTGGGTTCTGTATCCCGGGCATGATCGTCCAGACGAAGGAACTGCTCGAGGAGACCCCGAACCCGACCGAGGGGGAGGTCCGGGAGGCGATCGACGACAATCTGTGTCGGTGTACCGGCTACCAGAAGCCCGTCGAAGCGATCCTCGACGCCGCAGAGCGCGTACACGGCGACGGAGCCGTCGCGACGGACGGCGGCGCGCCGTCCGAATCGACCGCCCACGAGGCGACCGACCGACCCGGTGAGACGCGAGACACATGACTACCGAAGACGATCCAAAACCCGATGGCGGGACGGCATCGCACACAGAACAGGACGTCGCGGCGCTCGAGGACCATCCCCTCGAGTGGGACGAACCGGAGAACAACAACCTGGCGCCGGACGAGCGAGCCAGCGTCTCGCGGCCGGCCGAGAAAGACGACGACCCGAAACTCGTCACCGGGCAGGCGAAGTACACCGCGGATTACGAGACGCAGTTCCCCGGTCTCGCATACGCCGCCGTCGTCCGGAGCGAGATACCACACGGCTACGTGACGGACGTCGACACGAGCGCCGCCGAGGAGATGGACGGCGTCCGCACCGTCCTGACGCCGTGGTCCGAAGAGACGCCCGACGCGAAGTACACCAGTGCGGGCCAGTCCTACCCCGAACCGAGTCCGTGGGACATGAACGTGTTAAACGAGCACGTCCGCTACGTCGGCGATCCCATCGCGGCGGTCGCGGCTGACGACGCCGAAACCGCACGCGCCGCGGCCGAGCGCATCGCAGTCGAGTACGAGGAAGACGAGTACGTGCTCGATCCCGAGGACGCCTACTCCGAGGACGCACCGCAGTTGTTCGGCGACGACGAGGTCGAGAACGAAATCGTCGGGCACGATTACAGCCGCAATCGGATGTCCCAGATCGAAGGCGAGATCGGCGACGTCGACGAGACCGTCGACCGCGACGACGTCCACGTCCACGAGAGCGAGTGGGAGACGATCCGACAGTCACACGCCCAGATCGAGACACACACCACCCTCGCGTACACCGACGAGGACGACCGACACGTTCTCGTCACGAGTACGCAGGTGCCAAACCACACGCGCCGGCAGTTAGCTCACCTGTTCGACATCCCCATTCGGGACATCCGCGTCTCGAAACCGCGGGTCGGTGGCGGCTTCGGCGGCAAACAGGCCATGGTCGTCGAGCCGATCCCGCTCGCGCTCTCGCTCGCGACCGATCGACCCGTGATCTACGAGGCCACGCGCGAAGAGGAGTTCTCCGCGATGCGGTCGCGACACCCGATGAAAGTCCGCGCGCGGACCGCGGTCACCGACGACGGATCGATCGAAGCCCTCGATCTGTACGCGCTCTCGAACACGGGCGCGTACGGGAGCCACGGGATGACGGTCGCCGGAAACGTCGGCAGCAAGCCGATGCCGCTGTACTCGAAGGTCCCGAACGCGCGATTCAAAGCCGACATCGTCCACACGAACACTCCACAGACCGGTGCGATGCGCGGCTACGGCGCGCCGCAGGGCACCCTCGCGCTCGAGGGACACCTGGACGAGGTGGCCCGCGACCTCGACATAGATCCCATCGAGTTCCGTCAGAACCACTACATGGAGGTCGGCGATCTCGACGAGATCGCCGGCATGATGGGCGGCGAAGGCGCAGAGCGCCGGATTCGATCCTGTGGACTCGACGAATGTATCGAACGCGGGAAAGAGGCGATCGGCTGGGACGACCTCGAGCAACCCGACGAGGCACAACTTCACCGCGGCATCGGGATGGCACTCTCGGCGCAGGGAACCGGCGTCGCGGGCGACGAACTCGGCGCCGCCCAGCTCATGATGAACGAGGACGGCTCGTTTCACCTCCACGTCGGCGGCGTCGACATCGGAACCGGAGCGGACACGGCGTTCATCCAGATCGCAGCCGAAGTACTGGGCTGTCCCGAAACGGACATCGTGATCAAATCGTCCGACACGGACGTCACTCCCTTCGACTACGGGGCGTACGCCTCCTCGACGACGTACATCAGCGGCATGGCGGTCAAGAAGGCCGCCGAAGACGCGAAAGAGCGCATCCTCTACTGGGGCTCGAAACTCATAGAGGAGCCCGAATCGAACCTCGAGACCGGAAACGGCAAGGTCTACAGCGAAGAGACGGATGCGAGCGTCGATCTCGAAGAGATCGGCTACGAGGCCGCGTACGGCCACGACGAACGCGAACACATCCTCGGAAAGGGGACCCACTGCACGGAGGAGAGTCCGCCGCCGTTTGCCGCGCAGTTCGCGGACGTCACCGTCGACGAGGAAACCGGCGAGTTCGAGGTCAACAAACTCGTCGTCGCGGTCGACTGCGGGGTCGCCATTAACCCCGGCATGGCGGAGGGGCAAGTCGAAGGCGCGAACCACATGAGCTACGAGATGGCGGTCTGCGAGGGCATCACGTTCGACGACGATGGCCGGTCGGCGGTGACGAGCTTCGACGAGTACGACTGGCCGACGGCGTCGGAGACGCCCCCGATCGAGTCGATCCTGGTCGAAACCCACGAGCCGACCGGTCCGTTCGGCGCGAAATCCGTCGCGGAGGTGCCGACGAACACGGTGCCGCCGGCGCTGAGCAACGCCGTCCGCGAGGCGGTCGGCGTTCGGATCACCGACATGCCGATCACCCCGGAGAAGATCAGAGCCGCCCTCGAAGACGACGAGTGAACCGAGTCCCTTACCTGACACTTCGGTCGGCCCTCTCCCGCTTCTGCTCTCGTTTTTGCCCTCCCGATCCGCGCATTCGAGGTCGCGGCCGGATCGACCGTTTCGTTTGATTCTCTCGATTGCGTGACGTTCACCGCCCCTGCCGTCCAGTTCGACCGTCGGTGATTGGGCGATCGCAGAACATGTTTTTTTACAGAGTGATAGAGAGCAGAAACCTCGACAAATCTTAAGGGTCCCGTACGTGACGTGTGAGGTATAGTGGTAGCATCACCCATAGAGGGAGCCATATGCACATCGAATGTACACTCAACGGTACCGAACGCTCGTTCGAGGCATCGAAATCCGACCTCCTGCTCGACGTGTTACGTCGAAACGGGTACACCGGCGCCAAGCGCGGCTGTGACACCGGCGCGTGTGGCATGTGTACGGTCCAGATCGACGGCGAACCGACGATGTCGTGTATAACGCCGGTCGCGAAAGCCGACGGTGCGGCCGTCGAAACGATCGAGGGCCTCGGGACACAGGACGACCTTCACCCGGTACAGCAAGCCTTCGTCGACAACTCGGCGCTCCAGTGTGGGTTCTGTATCCCGGGCATGATCATGCGATCGAAGGCGCTGCTCGAGGAGAACCCGTCACCGAGCGAAGCGGAGGTCAGAGAGGCGCTGTCGGACAACCTGTGTCGGTGCACCGGGTACAAGAAAATCGTCGAAGCGGTCCTCGAGGCGGCGGAGAACGTGGACGAACGGACGGTCGCGGCGGACGGGGGACGCGGTGGTACGGAGTTCGGGCGCTCGTGTGACCGCGTCCATGAACGACTCGAGGGCGATTCGCGAGGTGAGACGGATCGATGAGTACGCCCACCGAACGAGACCGTCCCGAAGAGGGCACGGCCGAGGAGAGCCGTCAGCGAAGCGCGGATGCCGAGCGGTCCCCGATGGAGTGGGACGAACCGGAGAACAATCGCAAGAGCGAGGACGAACGCGAGAACCTCACGACGGACGTCGAGAAGGACGACGCGCGGAAGATCGTGACGGGCGAGGCCCGATACACGGCCGATTACAGCCGTCGATTTCCGGACCTCGTCCACGGGACGGTCGTCCGCAGCGATATCGCACACGGCGACGTGACGAACGTCGACACGAGCGCCGCCGAGGAGATGGAGGGCGTGTACGCGGTCGTCACGCCCTGGGACGACGTCGTTCCCGGGACGCTGTACTCGAGTTCGGGCCAGTCCTACCCGGAGCCGAGTCCGTGGGACATGCGGGTCCTCCGGAGACACGTGCGGTTCGTCGGCGACCCGATCGCGGCCGTGGCCGCCGAGACAGGCGAGATCGCCGATCGCGCCGCCCGCGCGATCGAAGTCGAGTACGAGGAACGCGACGCCGTCTTCGACGTCGAGGCGGCGATGGAACCCGAGGCCCCGCAACTGTTCGATGACGACGACGTCGAGAACGCACAGAGCGGATCGGACTACGACCGCAACCTCGAGTCGCACTTCGAAGGCGAAATCGGCGACGTCGACGCCGCACTCGAGCGCGACGACGTTCGCGTTCACGAGACCGACCTGGACACGCCGTATCAGTCCCACTGCGTCCCGGAGCCGCACACGACGATCGCCTACACGGACGAAGACGACCGCTATACCTTCATCACGGCGACGCAGGTGCCCAACCACACGCGACGGCAACTCGCGCACGTCTTCGACGTTCCGATCCGGGATATTCGCGTCGAGAAACCGCGCGTCGGCGCCGGCTTCGGCGCGAAACAGGAGATGGCGATCGAACCGATCGCGTTCGCACTGCACCTGAAAGCCGACCGGCCCGTCAAACTCGAGATGACGAGACAGGAGGAGTTCTACGCGTTGCGGTCGCGCCATCCGATGGACATGACGATGCGATCGGCGGTGACCGAAGACGGAACGATCGTGGCGATGGACCTCTACGCGCGCTCGAATTCCGGCGCCTACGGCACGCACGGAATGACGGTGGCCACGAACGTCGGGACCAAGGCGCTACCCCTGTATCCGCGCGTGCCGAACATCCGGTTCGAGGGCGACGTCGTCCACACGAATCTTCCGATGGGTGCTGCGATGCGCGGCTACGGCGCACCGCAGGGACACTTCGCCGTCGAGTCGCACGTCGACGAGGTGGCGCGAGACCTCGGGATCGATCCCGTCGAGTTCAAACGGCGAAATGCGATCCGAGAGGGGGACCTCGACGACGTCTCGACCATCCTCAAAGACGACGATCGGTTCGCCAGGCGAATCCGCTCCTGCGGCCTTCGAGAGTGTATCGAACGGGGCATGGAGGCCATCGACTGGGACGATATCGAGCAACCCGACGAGGACCACCGTCATCGCGGGGTCGGGATGGCGATCTGTGCACAGGGAAGCGGCGTCGCGGGCAAGGAACTCGGCGCTGCGAAACTCAAGATGAACGAGGACGGCTCGTTTCACCTCCACGTCGGCGGCGTCGACACCGGGACCGGAAACGACACGATGTTCAGCCAGGTCGCAGCCGAAGTGCTTGGCTGTCGCCCCGCAGACATCGTCGTCGAGTCCTCGGATACCGACGTCACCCCGTTCGACTACGGATCCTACGCCTCCTCGACGACGTACATCAGCGGAACCGCCGTCAAGAAGGCCGCCGAAGACGCCAGAGATCGACTGCTGTACTGGGGCGCGAAACTCATAGAGGAGCCTGAATCGAACCTCGAGACCGGAGACGGGGAAGTCTACAGCGAGGAGACGGGCGCGAGCGTCGACTTAGAGGAGATCGGCTACGAGGCAACCTACGGCCACGACGAGCGCGAACAGATCATGGGCGACGGACACCACTCGACGGACGAGAGTCCGCCGCCGTTCGGCGCGCAGTTCGTGGACGTGACCGTCGACGAGGAGACCGGCGAGTTCGAACTGAACAAACTGGTCTACGCGGCCGACTGCGGAGTCGCCATCAACCCCCCGCTCGCGGAGGGACAGGTCGAGGGCGGCCAACACATGAGCCTCGAGTACGCGACGAGCGGCGGACTGGATTTCGACGACGAGGGGAACCCGCAGACGACCGGGTTCCGTCAGTACGGGATGCCGCGGACGACGGACCACCCGCCGATGGAGACGATCCTCGTGGAAACGCACGAACCGACGGGTCCGTTCGGCGCGAAATCCATCGGCGAACTGCCGACGAACGGGATCCCGCCCGCACTCAGCAACGCCATCCGCGACGCCGTCGGGGTGCGCGTGACGTCGTTGCCGATCACCGCGGCGGACGTCAAAGCGGCACTCGACCGTCGCGATTCGTAACGCCGTGGAGTGACCGTTATTTTCGACGTCTCCTCTCGGGAGAGCCGGTGACGGATGCTTCGGTGGCCGTGCCCTTGCGTACCGCGTGCCACTCGGTGTGGCCGTCGCTCCAGTATCTGTGACGAAGGGACATAATTGCCACACGGCTGAGGAGTTAAATAGCGCTACGCCGTGGAGACGGACTACGCGGACGGGACCTGCTCTCGAAGGGAGGCACGCGACCGTCGGAGGAAGAACATGGGAACGGACGACCAACGGAAGGCACAGGGAACCCCCCGGTTCGATCAGGAGCAACGCTATTTCAGCGAGCGCCAGCGACGCGTCTATCAGTTCGTCCGCGAATACGAGCCGGTGACCGGTGAGCGACTGGTCCAGCGGTTCGGTTCCGTGACCGAGCAACGCGGTGTCGTCCACCACTGTGCCGCGCTCAAACGACTCGGGTTTCTCGCGGCCGATGGGGACCGACTTCGAATCGGATTCGACGTCGAAACGCTCTCCGAGCCGAAATCGATCACCTCTCCCGAAGCCGACGTGGAAGTCACGATTCGACCGGTGCGGTGTGCCGAGTACGGTGACCTGCGTTCCCGTCTTCGACAGCACGACGGCGAGACTCCCGACGTCGCGGCGGAACGGATCGCTCGGCGAGTCGCGTCCGAGGGGCGACTGTTTCGCCAGGACGGGGTCTGTGAACGTGTCGCATACGCCGCGTACACGGCGGACGAACTCCGCGGGTGGGTCCTTCTCAGTTCGTCTCGGCCGCGGGGCGGACACACGGTGTCGCTGACGAGCGGCGCCCGCGAGAATCGAACTCGTGAGAGCGACGGCGGTCTCGAGCGGCGCCTCCGAGAGTACGGTCTCGAGTGGGCACGATCCCGAGGATACGGGAAGGTCTATCGCTCGCTTCCGGCCACGAACGCGGCTGCCATCGAGACCCTCGAATCCGAGGGCTGGGAAATCGACGCCAGACGCGAGGATCGCTATCGCACGGAATCGGGGCCCGTCGACGAAGTGATACTGGCGTGGCGGCTCGACGACGGCGGGACGCGTCCCGACTGACGAACTCGACGAGGAACCGTTGCGCGGGCCAACCGAGAGTCGAGCCGCGATCCGAACGAGAGCGGGTGAAACGGGACGATTTCGGAGCCGCTCGAACGTCAGCTTCGCGGAACGGTCTCGTCCGCTGATGGGGTGGCCCGTTCGGGGACGCGGATCCGGAGGGAGAACGTCTCCGTCCCCTCGGAGTCGGTCGCGGTGGCATCGGCCACCGCGTATCCGTGTTTGTAGCACGTTCTGCAAATACTCCGCTCAGCGGGCGGATAATCGCCGGTGACGACGAGTTCGTCACCCGGCTCGAGTTCCTCGAGACAGCGCCGGACGATGCTCACCGGCTGCGGGCAGACCATTCCACTGACGTCGACGTGCACGTCCCCAGGTACGGGCACGCCGGTAATAACAGTTGGTGGCCGGTTCGGCGGCGGTGTGTGGGCCCCGTCGAAAACGAGGGAATGCTCGAAACACCGTCGCAAACGGTTTGCGACGCCAGTGGAACACGGTCGGCTGGAGGCGAATTTTATACCGGGAGTGAGATACTATCACGTACGATGGTGCACGTTCGAAGCGGGCCGACCAGACGTTCGTTTCTCGGCGTGATCGGGGCGTCTATCGGTCTCACGGCAGGCTGTCTCGGAAGTGCGGACGGCGAGGAACTCTCCGTCGGCGTCATTCCGGACGTCGATCCGGAAACGGCGATCGACAGGAACGTTCCGCTCGCAAATCACCTCGAGGAGGAACTCGGGACCGAAATCGATCTGGATACGACGTCCGATTACGCGGGTCTGGTCCAGGCGACGACCGGAGAGCACGTCGACATCGCATACTTCGGCGGCGTCTCGTACGTCGTCGCGAGTCAGCGCGCCGACGTCAACGCGTTCGCCGTCGGCGAAAAGGACGGGACGACGGAGCGTCCACGGAATGGTCCCGCAGATCACGCCGACGCTGGTGTTGTACACGCTGTATCGATGGGAGTGTTCGATCCGGGCGGCGACCGTACTCGGATTCGTCGGTGCCGGCGGACTCGGGTATTACCTCACGATCACGATACAGCGGCTCCAGTATCGGAAGTTGCTGACCGCGATCGGCGCCGTATTCGTCCTCGTCGTGGGCTGTGATTATCTCTCGAGTCGATTGCGAACGGCGCTGCGCTAACCCGCTATGGCCGCACTTCCTCCGCAGCGTCTCGATGGTCCTCGAGCGAGAGCCCGACGTCGCGTGCCTGCTGGCGGATATCGTCCGCATCGACGGTCGTTACCTCGCCGTCGTCCATGAGCACCTCACCGTCGACCATCGAGAAGACGACGTCGTCGCCGTGGGCCGCGAAGACGAGGTGGGAGAGCGGATCGTGCAGCGGCGTCGCACGGGTCACGTCGGTCCGAACGCCGACAATGTCCGCACGCCAGCCCGGTTTGAGCTCGCCGAGTCGGTCGAAGCCGGCAGCTTTCGCGCCGTTGATCGTCGCCATCTCGAAGAGCGTCTCGGCAGGTGCGGCGACGGGGTCGAGACGGTCGACCTTCTGGAGGAGGCTCCCCTGGCGCATCTCCGTGAACGGATCGAGCGTGTTGTTACAGGGCGGCCCGTCGTTGCCGAGTGCGACGTTGATTCCGCGATCCAGGTAGTCCACGATGGGCGCGATGCCGCTCGCCAGTTTCATATTCGACGAGGGGCAGTGGGTGACGTGCGTCCCGGTCTCGGCCAGCACCTCGCGTTCGCTCTCGTCCGTCCAGACGCAGTGAGCGAGCACGACGTCCTCTCCGGTGAGACCGACCTCGTCCAGCCAGTGGATGTTTCGCATCCCGGTGTCCGATTCGACCGTTTCGATCTCGCTTCGGTTCTCGCTCGCGTGCGTGTGGATTCGAACGCCGTCGTATTTGTCCGCGAGTTCGCGAGCGCCGCGGAGGCACTCCTCGGTACACGAGACGGCGAATCGGGGCGTGACCGCGTACCGGATGCGGTCGTCGAACGAGCCGTGGTACGTCCGAATGAGTCGTTCGGTCTCGGCCAGTGCGTCGTCGGTCGCTTCGTCGAGACCCTCCGGCGACCGTTGGTCCATCATGACCTTTCCGAGCAGGCCGCGGATCCCCATCGTGCCGGCCGCCTCGAACGCGCGATCCGCGTGGTTCACAGAGAGGTGATCGATACACGTCGTCGTCCCGCTCTCGATCATCTCGAGGTAGCCGAGTTTCGCCGCGATTTCCATCTCCGTCTCCGACAGCGACGCTTCCATCGGCAGGATGTATTCGAAGAGCCAGTCGAGCAGTTCCGAATCGTCCGCGATGCCGCGCCCGAGGCTCTGGACCGAGTGGATGTGGCCCCCGACGAGACCGGGAAGGAGGACGTTGTAGGATCGCTCTTCCCGATCCGGATACCGATCGACGATTTCCGCGCGTCGTCCCACCGCCTCGATTCGTGACCCGTCGACCACCACGCTGCCGTCGTCGAGGACTGTCTCGGAGTCCGCGATTACCGTGCCAGATAGTATCATACGTTCCTTGCTCTTCCCGGAAAGGTAAAATGATTACTACTTCCGAGACAGGTATCGTGCGCGACACCGACCGAGGAGCGGGCCGCTCGGACGGGCGAGGGACGGTTCACTCGGACGCCCGTTCGCGTATCGCACGGAGGAGGACGTCGGCGCCGGTAACGATGTCGTCCCACTCGGTGTACTCGCTCTCCCGGTGGCTGATTCCGTCGACGCTCGGAACGAAGATCATGCTCGTCGGCGCGATCTTGTTGAGGTAGTTCGCGTCGTGGCCCGCGCCGCTCACCAGTCGAGTGTACTCGCAACCGGCGTCCTCGGCCGCGTTCGCGACGGTCTCGATACAGCCGTCGTCGAACGGATCGGCGTCGACCCGCATGATCTCCTCGAGTTCGTACTCGAGTCCCTCCCGGTCGGCAGCCCACTGGATCTCGTTTTCGATCCGCTCGACGGCCGCGTCGACGACGGCGTTGTCGTACGAGCGGAAATCGAGGGTGAATTCGACGCGTTCGGGAATGACGTTGATCGCGTTCGGCCACACGTCGACGCTGCCGACCGTCCCGACGAGATCGGTCCCTTCGGTCGCCGTTATCTCGCGGACGGCCTTCGTCACGTCCGCCGTGGCGACGAACGCATCGTGGCGCATGTTCATCGGCGTGGGGCCGGCGTGGTTCGCCTGGCCCTCGAACGCGACGTTCATCCACGAAAAGCCGAAGACCCCCTCGACGACGCCCACGCTGAGATCCGCCTGCTCGAGAAACGGCCCTTGCTCGACGTGGAGTTCGAAATAGCAGTGGATATCGTCCGCGGAACACGGTTCGTCGCCCTTGTACCCGATCCGTTCGAGTTCGTCACCGAACCGATTCCCGTCCTTGTCTTCCCGGTCGTAGGCGTACTCGAGGTCGAAGACGCCGGTATAGACGCCGCTGCCGAGCATGTCCGGCTGGAACCGAACGCCTTCCTCGTCGCTCCAGGCGACGACGTCGATCGGCCGTTTCGTTTCGACGCCGGCGTCGTTCAACGCTTCGACGACCTCGAGAGCGCTCAAGACGCCGACGACGCCGTCGTACCGACCGCCGTTGTACTGACTGTCGATATGAGAGCCTGACACGACCGGAGCGGCCGAGGGATCGCGCCCCTCCCGGCGGCCGAAGATGTTGCCCATCTCGTCGATGCGCACCTCGAGGCCCGCCTCGCGGAACCACTCGACCAGCGTGTCGCGCGCTTCTCTGTTCTCGTCGGAGAGCGAGGGGCGGTTTACGCCCCCCGCATCGGTCGCCCCGATCCGGCTGAATTCGTCGAACCGCTCGCGGAACCGACCGTCGTCTATCGTAGCGGATGTCATACCTCATCACACCTAGCCCACCGTCTTTAACATTCCGACGAGCGACGGACTGACCGCCCGTTCGAACCGACGCGCGGGGTTCGGTCGTCGATCGTGACAGGAGACTTCGATAGCCGGCGGGGCACGGCGATTTCTCTTCGCCCACCTGCCACGATCGAACCGCTAGCCGGGTTGTCACGCCGAGTTCGATACCCCACACGGCGTGTAAGATACAGTGACCAAAAGAACCAAATCATCGATACACGATAACAGTAGTATGTCGTCTCTTACCACGGAATCGATAGAATTCCGTAACGCGCGGGTCGTAGACGGGAGCGGCGGTGACGCCGACACCGCCACCGTCCTGGTCGACGACGGCCGGATTCGGCGAATCGCCGACGAGCCGGCCGGGGCCGACCGCGAAATCGACCTCGAGGGATCGGTCCTCGCCCCGGGATTCATCGATATGCACGCACACTCCGAGTTGCGACTGTTCGAAAGGCCCGACGCGGCCGAAAAGATAACGCAGGGCGTAACGACGGAGGTCCTCGGACAGGACGGCGTCAGCGTCGCGCCGGTTCCGGCGGCGCTCAAAGCGGAGTGGGCGAACCGAATCCAGTCGCTCGACGGCACGATCGACCGGGAGTGGCCCTGGACGACCGTCCGCGGTTTTCTCGACGAACTGAGTGACGCGGAACCGGCCGTCAACGCCGCCTTCTACGCCCCCCACGGAAACCTCCGGTCGCTGCAGGCCGGATTCGAAGACCGCCCCCTCGAAGACGACGAACTCGAGTCCCTCCAGGAGGACCTGGCCGCGGCGCTCGAGGAGGGCGCCTTCGGGCTGTCGAAGGGAATGATCTACCCGCCGAGTTCCTACGGCCGCGACCCGGAACTGGAAGCGCTGGCGGAAACCGTCGGCGAGTACGATTCTTTCATGGTTTCGCACGTGTGGAACGAAACCGACTACGTCGTCGAATCCATCGAACGCTACCTCGACATTTGCCATCGCGGCGGGTGTGACGCGCACGTCTCCCATCTCAAGGTCGGGGGACAGCACAACTGGGGGGCCTCCGAGGACGTTCTCTCGCTGTTCGACGACGCCGAAGCGCGGGGGCAATCCGTCTCCTTCGATCAGTATCCCTACACCGCCGGGTCGACGATGCTCACGGCGCTGTTGCCGCCGTGGGCGCGCCAGGACGATTCGGACGCGATACTCGAGCGCCTCCGCGAGGAGACGGCGCGAGAGCGCATCGCGGCAGACATCGCGGAACCCGGGGAGTGGGAGAACCTCGCCCGCGCGGCCGGGACGTGGGACAACATCCTGATCACACGGACGGAAAGCGGACGCCACCAGGGCGAAACGGTCGCGGAAATCGCCGCCGAACGAGATCTCGATCCGGTCGACGCGATGTGTGACCTCCTCGTCGAAGAGGACCTCGACGTGACGATGGCCGACTTCATCATGTCCGAAGACGATATCGAGCGCTTCCTCGCCGATCCACGAGGGACCTTCTGCAGCGACGGTATCTTCGGTGGGAAACCCCACCCACGCGCGATCGGAACGTTCCCGCGGATCCTCGAGCGATACGTTCGAGAACGCGACACGCTGTCGCTCGAACGCATGGTGTACAAGGCGGCCGGCCGCCCGGCGGACCTTCTCGGGCTTCCGGACCGCGGCTACGTGAAAGAGGGCTACGTGGCCGACCTCGTCGCGTTCGACCCCGACGTCGTCGTCGAGCGACCGACGTACGAGGACCCGAACCGGCTGACGGAGGATCTCGAGTACGTCCTCGTCGGCGGCGACGTCGCGGTCGAAGACGGAACCCCGACCGGCGAACGGAACGGATCCGTCCTCCGCTCGACCGAGGAGTGGGACGGCGGGACGCGCCCGTCCCGTTCGCGCAGCGTGTTCTGAGCCACACGGAACGCACACCGTGTGGCAACGAGCCACTCCGCTGGCAACGTACCGCTAACGCGCAGATCCCGTTTCCGTGTCGGCTCTGTGCCCCACGGGACGGCACTCGAGGCGGGTAGATTGCGCCCGGGCGAGAGACGACGATTCACACTCGCGGAGACCACGCTCGGACGTCAAAACGAACACGCGCCGTCCGGCCGTCGCGTCTGTGCTACCTTGCCCCATAGTTATATATCACCTGCGCTGCTATTTGTGAACGACTCCATGAGCTACAGTCACGAGGCAAGCGACGGGAGCGACAGAGTCGGAATTTACCTTCAGGACAAGCACCCGATTCGCGAGAATATGGAACTGGTACAGTACGCCGAAGAACGGGGGTTCGACGAAGTCTGGCAGGCCGAATCGCGCCTCGCCCGGGACGCCATCACCCCGATGGCAGCCTACGCCGCCGTCACCGACGACATCAAAATCGGCTCCGGCGTCATCAACAACTGGACGCGGAACACGGCCCTCATCGCACAGACGATGAGTACCCTCGAGGAGCTGGCCGGTCCGAACCGAATCCTCTGTGGGATCGGCGCCTGGTGGGACCCCCTCGCCGAGAAGGTCGGCATCGATCGCTCCGATTCGCTGCGTGCGATGCGCGAGTGCGTCGAAGTGACGAAACGCTTACTCGAGATGGAGAACGTGACCTACGACGGCGACCACGTCAACGTCCGTGACATCGAACTGGACGTCGTTCACGGCGATTCCGGCCCCCGAACCGTGCCCGTCTACGTCGGCGCCACCGGGTTCAAGATGATGGAGTTGACGGGCCACTTCGCCGACGGGGCCCTCATGAACTACCTCGTCAGTCCGGAGTACAACCAGAAAGCCCTGGACGCACTCCAGACGGGAGCGGACCGCTCCGACAGGTCCGTAGACGAGATCGATCGACCGCAACTGATCGTCTGTTCGATGGACCACGACGAAGAGAAGGCGCTCGACAACGCCCGGGAACTCATCACGCAGTATCTGGGCCAACAGCCCCACATCATGAAAGCCAGCGGCGTGAGCCAGGACCTGATCGACGAGGTCGGCGAGGCCATCGGCGGCTGGCCGGCCGACAAGGACGACATCCGGAAGGGGATGGACCTCATCCCGGACGAGGTCGTCCACAAGTTGACGGCGAGCGGGACCCCCGAGCAGTGTCGCGCGAAAGTTCGAGAGTACGCGGACAACGGCTGTCTCTGCCCGATCCTGTACCCCCTCGGTGACGATCCGGAACTCATGATCGACGAGTTCGCGGACGGCTACCGCTGATCGAGTACGGGACGCTGGAATCCGCGACGGGGGAGTCGTGTGCCGGGGCTGCTGTCGTTTGCGCTCGCACCATTTTCGTGCGCCGTTTTCGGCTCGGGCTGAGATCCGCCCACTCCGACGTGGCGTTCCGATGGCGGGCGAGTCTCGAGGGTGACGGCGTGACTCGAGGCGCTATCAGAGACGGCGTGACTCGAGGGTGAGGACGAACGGGATCGAAAAATAGGTCGACCCGACTCTCGGCGGACGGCGCTCAGTCGTCGGCGGCCGCCGACGTCGGGACGTCGTAGCGCTGCTGGACTTCGGCGATGTCAGGATCGATCCGCACGACGTCGCCGGTCGCCCGTTTCGCGCTCTCGGTGTCTTTGAGCCCGAACCCGGTCGAGTTGATGACGACCGTCTCGTCGGACCCGACGATTCCCTCGTCGATCGCGCGCCTGACGCCGGCGAGCGGCGTTGCGCCGGCCGGTTCGGTGTAAATGCCTTCGGTGCTCCCGAGCAGCTTTTCGGCCTCGAGAATTTCCTCGTCCTCGACGAGCAAGGCGGTGCCGCCGCTTTCTTCTAGCGCACGGCAGGCTTTGATCGTGTTTCGGGGTCGACCGACGGCGATGCTGTCGGCGAGCGTGTCGGCGAGGTCGTCGACGTCGTCGTGGTCGTGGAACGCGTCGTGGATCGCGGACGCGCCCTCAGCTTGCACGCCGAGCATCTTCGGCGTGTCTTCGACGTACCCGAGGTCGTAGAACTCCCGGAATCCTTTCCAGGCGCCGGCGATCGTACAGCCATCACCCATCGAGAAGACGACCCAGTCCGGAATCTCGCCGCGGACCCTCGATTGTTCGGCGAGTTCGTGGCCGACGGTGCGTTTGCCCTCGACCTGGAACGGGTTGATCGCGGCGTTGCGGTTGTACCAGCCGTACTCGTCGGTAACCTCGACGCTCAGATCGTAGGCCTCGTCGTACGATCCGTTGACGGCCAGAACGTCGGCACCGTAGACGAGCGGCTGTGCGAGCTTTCCGGCGGGGGCGTCGCCGGGAACGAAGATTCGACAGTCGAGCCCCCCGCGAGCGGCGTACCCGGACAGCGAGGCCGCAGCGTTCCCGGTCGACGCACAGGTGATGATGTCACGACCGGCGTGTTTCGCCTTCGTGACCGCGACGGAACTCGCCCGGTCTTTGAAACAGCCGGTCGGATTCCGACCGTCGTCCTTGACCAGCGTCGTAACACCGAGTTCCGCGGTGAGATTCGGCGCGTCGAAGAGATCCGTGCCGCCTTCGTTGAGCGTCACGATATCGGCGTCGTCGTCCACCGGGAGGAAGGCCTCGTACTTCCACTGACTCGTGATGTTTCCGTCGAGTTCGGCGTCGAAGTTGTCGTCGATGACGTCGTAATCGTACGTCACTTCGAGGATGCCCGAGACACCCTCGTGCTCCGGGCAGGTGTAGATGATCTGGTCCGGATCGTACTCTTTCCCACAAATCGTACACTCGAGTGTGGTAACGTGGTCCATCGCCATGGCACAACCAAAGGAGGCGGCTCACATAAAGACTAGCTTCCACGTCCCGTCCGGCCCCGAAACTGCGAAATCGACGATCGAAACGACGCGACGCGGGAGCGGCAGCGAAGATATCCCAACGGTACGAACTCCCCGACCGTCCAACGGCGAATCGATCCGTCGGAGTCACCGGTCGGACCGACACTCGAGCCGGCATCCGATCGAACGCCGTTGCTCGAGTCGAGACGTGATCGTCGATCGTTTGTGACCGGACCAGATCCCGTGTGATCCGACACAAACACCGCCACATCGGCCGCAAGCGGCTCCACAGCACCCAGTTTTTATAGGACCGACGCGCGTCTTGATTTCCGGGTGCTAACGACCCACAAGAGACGTCGCGCGAAGCGACGGTTCGCCGGAGACGGTTAGCACCGAGTACACCCATGATTGGAAGACGATTAGCCACGACGGAAGAACTCATCGTCCTCGTCAGCCCCGACAGCGACGAGGAACTCGCAACGATCGAAGCGTGGGGGCACAAGCAGAACGTCCCCGTCAACGCGGTGAACGTGGGCGACGATATCGACCCGGTCTACGAGCCCGGAACGGAGTACCTCGGCGTCACCCTCGGCGGCGACGGGACCTACCTCGAGGGGGTCCGGCAGTTCAGCCCCAGGCAAATCCCGATACTGGGGATCAACGCCGGGAGTCTCGCGTTTCTCGCGAGTATCTCGCCGTCGGACCTCACCGACGCATTGACGGAGGCGGTCACCGGGAAAGCGACCATCGATCAGCGCCAGCAACTGCACGTCGACGCCGACGGCGTCGATTGTACGGGCATCAACGACGTGATGATCGAACACGTCCCGCCGGAGAACCCGGTCGATCGTAAGATCACCCGACTCGAGGTGTTCGCCGACGAGGAGTTCATCGGCCAGTACGAGGGCAGCGGGCTCGCGGTCTCGACGCCGACGGGATCGACCGGCGTGTCGCTCTCCGCCGGCGGCCCGATCCATTACCCGAAAAACAACGCCTCACTCCAGGTCGTTCCGCTTCACACCCACCGGCTCGGTGTCCGACCCCTCATCGTCGACGCGGACACGACCGTTCGGATCGTCTCCGCCGGCCCGGCGAACCTGCTCGTCGACGGCGGTCGAACCCAGACGACCCTCGACGAGGACGCCGTCGTCGCGATCGAAGGAGCGGAGACGCCGGCACACGTCGTCAACACGAGTTACGACGACGACTTCTTCACGTCCGTCTCCGAGAAACTCGGCTGGGGCGTCCGTGACGGAAAGGACGACACGGGCTCGGAACAGGTGTGGACCCGCCGGACGCGAGACCAGCGTGACGCCGCACTGCTCGAGCGAGCGAAACGGGTGGCAACGGAGGCCGCCCGTGCGGCCGGACCCGCGCTTCGCGAGCTTCACGGACAGACGGAGTCGGTCGAGTTCAAGACGGACAAGTCGGATATCGTCACCGAGGCTGACTACAAAGCCGAGAACATAATCACGACGGTCCTCGAAAGCGAGTTCCCGGACCACGGAATCCGGTCGGAAGAGACCGTACAGCGGGACGCTGCCGGTGAATACACGTGGTCCGTCGATCCGCTCGACGGCACCGGGAACTTCGCCCACGGGAATCCGAATTACTCCGTCTCGCTCGCCCTCCTCGAGAACGACACGCCCGTCGTCGGGGTCGTGTACGCGCCCGAAACTGACGAGATGTTCAGCGCGATCAGCGGCGAACACGCGATGCTCAACGGGAAACCGCTCTCGACGACCGATCGAACGTCACTCGACGAGTGCATGCTACTCTCGGGGTACGATCCGGACGGGACGTTCCTCTCGCACAGTTATCACGAAGCCCGCGGCGTTCGACGACTCGGCTCGGCCGCACTGAACCTCTGTTACCTCGCGGCCGGCAGCGCGGACGCCGTCTGGGAGTACGACACCTATCCGTGGGACGTCAACGCCGGAATCGTCATCGCGCGCACGGCCGGTGCGACGATAACGAACGCCGACGGCAACCCCTACGACCCGAACACCGCCCTCGATACGAGAAACGAGCTGCTCGGTTCGAACGGTCCGCTCCACGACACGCTGCTCGCACACCTCCAGGACGCTGAAACGCTTCAACCCTCGGCCTCGAGCGCGACTGACTGACTCGAGATTCCGCCGCTCGCCCCATTTCCACTGCCATCCGCCGTTCGCTCCGTTACTCTCCCGTCGCGCACGGGCCCCTTGCAAGGAACGACCCGTCACCCGGCTCTGCGGACACGTCGTGATCACGTGCCGCGACCGCTCCGTCGGCAATGACAGTATCGACCCGCCAGCTCCAGGTCCGGCCCTCGAACGGCGTCCACCCGCCGTTGAACGTCAACTCGTCCGCGGAGACGTTCCACGGGTCGTTTCGGAGGAGCACGATATCGGCATCCGTCCCCACCGCGAGCGACCCCTTCCGCGGGTACACACCGCTCTCGCGCGCGGGTCTCGCACAGACGAGTTCGAGGAGTCGAGCCCACGAAATCCGGCCCTCGTGGACGCCCTCGCTGACCAGAAACTCGAGCATCGTCTCGACGCCCGGTACCCCCGCGTACGGCTCCCAGATATCCTCCCAGCCTCGCACGCGGTCCGCCCGGTGCGTCGGGAAGTGATCCGTCGCGACGAGATCGATCGTCCCGTCCCGAAGCGCCTGCCACAACCGCTCGACTTCCTCGGCGGATTTCAGACTCGGATTGACCTTCAGAAACGGACCGCGCGCCTCGACGTCGTCGGCGGAGAACGCGAGGTACTGCGGACACGTCTCGAGCGTCACGGGGACGTTCGCGCGAGACGTGAACCGGTCGGCGACCGTCGCGGCGCTCCCGCTCGAAATGTGGACGACGTGAAGGGGACAGTCCGCGTACTCCGCGAACCACCCCACGCGACTGATGGCCTCGAGTTCGGCCTCGAGCGGACGCGACTCGGGGTAGAGCGTCGGGTCAGTCCCCTCGAGTCGGGCCCGCGCGCGGTCCAGAATCGCCTGTGATTCGCAGTGGACGCGGACCGAGCCGCCGGCCGCCCCCACGTCGCGCATCAGGTCGACGATCACGCCGTCGTCCGCGCGGTACGGCTCGGCCGTGAAGGTCTTGAAATCCGGAACGCCCGCCTCGAGGAGCCCCGCGACGTCGGTCCCGGTTTCCTGGACGTTTCCGGCGACGAGTCCGAAATCGATGTGTGCCAACTTGGCACATTCGTCTCGCTTCTCCCGGACCGCCGCGGGCGTGGTAACCGGTGTTTGCGTCGGTAATTCGATGACGGTCGTCACGCCACCGGCGACGGCGCTCTCGGTCTGGGACGCGAAATCGATGTCGTCCGGGAACAACGACGGGTCGTGCATGTGCGTGTGGACGTCGACGGCGCCCGGGAGCGCGACCATACCGTCGGCCCGAAGGACCCGATCGGCGTCCGCCCCGGACACCGAGAGCTCCGGTCCGATCGCCGCGATCGTTCCGTCTTCGATCGCGATCGACCCGTGCCGGAGCCCCGCGTCGGTTACGATGCGAGCGTTCTCCACGAGACAATCGGTCATGATTACCATACTCACGCGCGGCTGTCATAACAGTTCAGGTACGCCCCGGTCCGGGTCGCCCGCATCTTGCGCGTTCCCGTCGCTTTCGTTCACGCGCCACCTCGCACTACCCGCGGGGACCGAGTCCAGATCGATCGACGGAGCGGACGGGAGATAGTTTTTTGGTAGTCGATAGAGATTCACACGTTGTGATACTCAACGCTGGGACGCTCGTCACCATGAACGACGAGCGCGAGGTCAGAGAAGAGGTACACGTGGTCGTCGAAGACGGAGAAATCGTCGACATCGCCGACGGGTACGCATCGGGAAACGACGTGATCGATGCCCGTTCGGAAGTCGTCATTCCCGGTTTGGTCAACTGCCACACCCACATGTACGCGCTGCCGATCCGGGGGGCCCCGCTGTCGGTGTCGCCACAGAGCTTCTACGAGGCGCTGGTCGACATCTGGTGGGAAGTAGACGAAGCGTTCACGATGGATGACGCGCGACTCTCGGCGCTCGGATCGTGCACGGAGATGCTCGAGAGCGGCGTGACCGCGTTCTGTGACAACTACTCCGGCCCGAACACGTTGCCAGGTGCGATGGACGCCGTCGCCGAGGGGGTCGCACAGACGCCGATCCGCGGCATGATCGCGTTCGAGACGACCGCCCGTAACTCCCGAGACGAGGCGCTCGCAGGAATCGACGAGAACGAACGCTTCATCCGCGAATCGGAGGACGACTACGATCGGGTGACGGGACACTACTGTCTCCACACGCTGTTTACCAACCCGGAAGAGATCGTAGAGGAGTGCGTCGACCGAGCGACGACCGACGACCGGCCGATCCAGATCCACCTCGAGGAGGGACTGGTCGACGTTCACAAATCGATCGAAGAGTACGGTGAACGACCGGTTCCCGCCCTCGAATCGATGGGGTTCTTCGACGCCGACGTCATCGCAGCACACTGCGTCCACGCGACCGACGAGGAGATCGAGATTTTAGGCGAGAACGACGTCGCCGTGGCGCACAACCCGTACTCGAATACGAACAACGCGGTCGGCATCGCGAACGTCGAGAAGATGCAGGAGGAAGGCGTGACGATCGGAATCGGTGGCGACGGGTGGGACCCGGACATGTTCGAGACGATGCGGACGGCCGTCGGTATCCACAAATTGAAACAGACGAACCCGAGCGGATTCGACAACGCCGTCGCCCTCGAGTGGGCGACGATCGGCAGTGCGACCGTGATGGGAATGGACGATCGGATCGGGAGCATCGAGGAAGGCAAGCGTGGCGACCTCGTGACGCTCGATCTCGGACCGAATCCGGTGCTCCCCGAGAGCGCGCCGTATTACGTGGTCAGCGCGGCGAGCCGGGCCGACGTGACCCGAACGATCGTCGACGGCGACACGGTCTACGAACGCGGCGAGGGTGTTCGGTCGGTCGATTCCGCGGACCTGGACGCCGTCGGAGCCGCGAGCGCCGAACTCTGGGATCGCCTGTGAGCCGCCTCGACCCGCTCCCCTCGTAGACTCGCGAGGAAGCGCACGACGACACGGTCGCGCCGACCGCAGTATCCGCTCTCGTTTTGTAGACGACACGCAGTGTCCGCGTAAACGGCTCGTACACATCCCGTGGTCGGGTCCCCGAAACCGAAGCCACGCGACTCCGAGCGCCGACGAGAGGCGACGGAGTCGCGGATCGTCCGAAGACGAGAATCGCGACGTGGCGGTACTCCGGTCGCCGTCGGAAAACGAACCGTCGCTTCGAGTCGGTACGCGGTATCTGTGCTCGGTGAACGGGATCGGTCAGTCCGCGCCCTGCCAGTAATATACACCCTTAGGGTGTGATTTTTTGACGGGCGCGGACGGGGGATCGTTCGCCAATAATATACACCCTTAGGGTGTGATATTTGTCGATCACTCCGAGAGACGGTGTGTGACACGCGGACATCCCTCACAGAACCCCTCGGGGACCGATGGGTGCGAACGAGCAGTGTACGCATAGTCAGGCTTATAAGATCACGGCCGAAAGTATCAGAAGATGCCTACTGATCACGGTTGCAAGGTCGACGCAACGATCGATCAGTACAGCCTCGAGACGGCCGATCCTCGCCACGAATCGCTCGACGACGGGCTTCTCGCACGGTGGAACGGGACGGACGGACACACGGGCGTCGGCTATCGGACGCTGACCGAGTGGTTCAACAAACGGCTCCTGAAGCGCATCTACGACGAGCACGGCAGAGAGGCGCTCGATGCACGGATCGATGCCGACTACGAGGCGCTTTCCGGCGACGACGACCTGGTCCGCGACGAGATGATCGAACGACTCGCCACGGCAGGGATCGACGGCGAGCAAGTACTGGACGATATGGTGTCGTGGGGAACGATGCGAACGCACCTGAACGAGTGCCTCGAGGGCTCGAAAGAGCACGCGGAGGCCCGCACGGACTGGGAGCAAAACAGCATCGCCGTCGCACGGGACATCGCAACCGAAAAAGTCGACGAAGCACTCTCCTCGCTCGCCTCGAAGGGCGAACTCGACGGCACGTCGTCGTCTACCGTCGAGGTACAGATCCACGTGCGGTGTGACAACTGCCCCACGCGAGTCCCACTGGATGTGGCACTCGAGCGTGGATACGTCTGCGAGACGCACAGCGAGACGACCAACGAGACGAAAACCGAACAATGACCTGGAAAATCGATATCGAGAACATCGCCGGGATATACGAGGGAAGCGCGGAACTCGAGCCCGGACTGAACGCGGTCAAAGGCTCGAACTGGCAGGGGAAGTCGAGTTTCATCGAGGCCATCAAGACCGGTCTCGGGACGACCGCGACGCTCACCGAAGGAAGAGACCACGGACACGTCCGCCTCGAGACGCCCGAAAGGGCGGTTTCGCTCGATCTCAGTCGCTCTAACGGCGTCGTAAACGTCGAGGGAACGCCCTATCTCGAGACCGAATACGACGTCGCTCGAACCTCGTTGTTCGCCTGTCTCGGTGAACAAAACGAAATCAGACGGGCCGTTCGGGAGGGGCGAAACCTGGAGGACGTACTGTTGCGGCCGCTCGACTTCCAGAATATCGACGTTCAGATCGCGGACCTGAAAGCCGAGCGGGACGGAATCGATTCCGAGCTGGCACAGGCGCGAGAGGCGCGGAAACGGCTCCCCGGCCTCCAGGAGCGCGTGACGCAACTCGAAACCGAAGTCGAGGAGCTCCAGGACCGACGCGAGGAGCTTTCAGCCGGCGGCGCCACCGAGGACCGGGCCGACTCCGTACAGAGCGAGCTGAGTCAGGCTCAGGCGAACCGCAGCCAGGCGGAAAGCCAGGTCGAGCGCCTGACACAGACCATCGACCGCGTCGAGACCCGTCTCGAGGACCGTCGATCGGAACTCGAGACCATCGAAATCGACGAATCCGATTCCGTCGAGTCCGAACTGGCCGATGCACGCTCGGACCGCAAGGAAGTGAATCGGGCCCTGGAAGTGCTACAAAACGTGTACTCGGCCAACGAGATGGTACTCGAAGAGGACCAGCTCGATCTCATCACCACCGTCGACCGGGAACTCTCCGGCGACTCGGTCGTCTGCTGGACCTGCGATTCGACGGTTTCCCGAACGGACCTCGAGAATCGACTCGACGCGCTCGGGGAGAAAATCACCGAGAAGCGCGCCCAGCTCGAAACCCATCGCGATCGAGTCGAAGAACTCGAGGCACAGCGGGAGGAGCGTGCCCAGGCGCGGCGACAGAAACGGGACATAGAGACGAAAATAGAGGATCTCGAGGAGAAACTCGCCGATCGGAAACAGAGCCTCGAAGAGGCCCGCGATCGCTTCGAACGAGCGGACGAGCGCGTCGAGGCGCTCAGCGAGGCGGTCGACGAAACAGTCGACGAGATTACCGACGTCGAGAGCGAAATTAAATATCGGGAAGCGGAACTCAAGGATGCGCGCACCGAACTCGACGAACTCGAATCACGGGCCGACCAGATAGAGCTGTTAGAAGACGAACGTGAAGAGATTCAACACGAAATAGCGGAGCTCAGAAACCGCAAACAGGAGATCAAACAACGGGCGCGCGACGAGTTCAGCGACTCGATCCGCGATATCAGCGACCGGTTCGAAACCGGGTTCGAATCCGCCCATCTGACCGGCGGGTTCGATCTCGTAGTGGCTCGGGACGGACGCGAAGCGAACCTCGAGGCGCTCAGCGAGGGTGAACTCGAACTGATCGGATTCATCGCGGCACTCGCGGGATACGAATCGTTCGACGTCGACGAGGCGGTGCCGATCATGCTCGTCGACGGAGTCGGGAGCCTCGCGGACGAAAATCTACGAACGCTCGTCGAGTATCTCGACGAGCGAACGGAGTACCTCGTTTTCACCACCTATCCGGAACACACGACCGGTGATGGCCAGACGATCGATCCGACGACGTGGTCGGTCGCGAGTCGTGACGCGATCGACGCCGACTGAGAGCCATGCGGAACTCGACGAGTCGATCGTCCCCACTATCGCACGAAACGATCGACAGCCGACGACGACACCGTCACGAAACGCCCTGTCGGATCGTGACGCCCCAGAACGGTAAGCCGGACGGCAGGATAGCGGACGACGGGATCCGCAAACCAAGCCTTTAACCTCGCTTCGGGGAAATGGTGGTCGTGAATGACATCCGACCCGAACGACGTCATGAATATCGGAAATCGGCTCCTCAAACAGTATCCCGACGCGTTTTCGACCGAATTTAGTACGAACAAGCAGGTCGTCCAAAACATGACCTACGTCAGCTCGAGTCGTCTCCGCAATCGTATCGCCGGATACATTACCCGGCAAAAACGGTCCAGTTGATACTTCTATCGGGGATTTCGCGCGGTCCAGAGATGCCGACGTGTGTCCGGGAACGAGAGGGTGAGAGCGATACCTCGGCCGACGTTCGACGGGAGCAGGATAATATTGCTCGTACCCATACACAGTTAGTATGTTATTGGGTAACAAGAGTGTATGGTGGTTAGCGCCGCGATTGGGGAACTCGCCGAGATCCTCGCACGGCTCGAGCAGACCGACAGAGAGGTACGAAGTGTTGCGCTTTCGGAAACGGACGGCGACGCGGAAACGGTAACCGCTCGCGTCGGGGTGAGTACCCCGGTAATTGACGGCGGGACCCTGAGCGACGACGTGACGGTCGAGGCCGCCGAATCCGAACTGACCGACGGCCGCGTCGACGTCACACTCGAGTTCACGATTCCCGCTGGCGCCGGTGAAGTCGCGTTCGAGTCGCGTCAGTCTCGTCAACTCCAGGGGGCCGTGAAACAGACCGAAACGTACGAGTCGACTGCCGGCACTGCATCGTACAAAGACCCGGACGTCCTCGAAACGGTGTACGAGCGATACGATTCGTTCCCGAAGATGACCGAAGCGCTGGGGGTCGACGTCACGTCCGAAACGGTCCGGCGATACATGGTGAAATACGGCATCCACGATCCGGACGACTCGAGCGCCGACGCGACCGATCGGACGGGCGACGAGCGCGAAACGGTGAGTGGTGACGATGCGACGGGAGGGGGCGAACGGGCGAAGGATCCGTCGGCGGACTCGAACGCCGCATCTTCACCTGTCGACGAGTCACCCGCGCCGGAGGACGGTACGGAGTCGGAATCGACCGCCGACGAGCCCGAACCGTCGGAATTCGGCGAGCGGTCCGTCGCCGAGATTCTCGCCGAAACGAACCTCGAAGAGGACGAGTCACTCGTCGCCGATGGCGTCGGTGTTCAGCGAAATCTGACCGTCGCAGATCTGACGGAGATACTCGAGCGATCGAGGACGGTCTCCGAAGTCAAACGCGCGCTCGATCTGGATCACGACCAGACGCGTCGGGTTTTGAACGAACTCGGGGTCATCTCGTTCGTCACCGGCCGACTCACCGATCCCCGGGACGATATCACGCTCGCCGACGTCGAACGGTGCGTGCGGAACGGATAATACCATCCCGATCCGGCATCGTTTCGCTCGCCACCGTGCTCCGGACTGGCTACGGCGGCCCGAGTCGGAACGATCCGTTCACCTCCCCGATCCGAACCGCGACTTTCAGGCGGTGACGTGACCGCTCGCGTGCGGTTCGACGACCGTGATACGATAGTACTCGGTGAATTTGACGACGTCGTAGCGGGTGAGCTCCGCTTCGACTTCGGGTTCGACGGCTATCTGGCCGTCTTCCCACACGACCTGATAGAGGAACTCCCTGGCTTTGTTGGAGAGTTCGTCGATATGTCTGACGTCCACCGTCGGCGGAATCGATTCGATCGGGGTTACTGTAACTCGCGATTGCATGCTAACTGCTACCATTACTCTTCTCTCTCGCATCGCTATTCAATATACCGCATCGAGACGGGTGTGCGGCCGTTTCGAAGGGGTGCGTGTACCGAAAGTAGGTAGAAGCCATCGAAACAAGCCCGATTGATACGTTCGATCTACGCAACGTACAGTGCTCGTATACAGCTGCTTTCGACACAGGCCCTCGTACCGAGAGACCGGCAGGAGAGAGTCGCCGTCCACAGTGAAACCCCTCTGCACCGGACCGCGACGTCGCGGTCCGCCAGATGACGACCGCGAGGAGGAACCGATCGCAGCCTCCATTCGGCCGGTGTCATCGAGACACTGCATCGGTCGGGCCCCGTGGAATCGGATCCGACAACGGGTCGCACGATCTCCGCCCACACTGCGTGGCGATTCGGGGTTCGTTTGGCAAACGTTATTGTGTTTGGCACTCGCATGCACACACGAAAAATGACGGCCGACTCCAAGAACATCATAAGCGTCGGAAACACGCTCCTCGAGCGGTATCCCGAAGGATTTTCGACCGACTTCGAGGAGAACAGAGAACAGGTCGAGAAACTGACCGACGTCGAATCGAGGCGGATTCAAAATCGAATCGCCGGGTACGTCACGCGAAAACGCGCCGGAAAGATTCAGTAGCGTCCCGGTAACCCGCGAGATTCGATCGCGAGGGCGGTCGGTTCCCGGCGCTGATTCGGCGCTCGGCGCGTCGAACGGTAGAAACAATTAACTGCACCTGTACGGAGCGTACATGATATGGCCACCATCAGAATACGGGACTGGACGAAAGAACAATTAGAGGAGATTCAAGAAACGGAGTCACACTCGTCTCACGATTCGGTCATCAAGTCGCTGTTGAAAGACCACGAATTAGCGCAGTTTGCACACACCACTGCACCGACCGAAGAGTCGATCGAATCCGACCCGGTGGCCGAGGAAAAGGCGTTCGACGACTTGACGGTATTCGACGAGTTGACGACGGTCGATAACGAGGTGCTGTTCCTCTGGTGTCCGAACTGTGGCAAGGAGATGGCACACCTCTCGGTCGACAACCCGATCGACATCCCCGTTTACGAAATGGAGTGCCAACGCTGTCTCACGCATCTGGACCATCACGCGATCGTCGGCATCGAAATCGGCTATCCCATCGAAAAACGGCTGGTCGAAAAGACGCTCCAGGACGATCTCAAAGCCAGCGTCATCGACTACTGGGATCGAAAACTCGAGCGACTGGCGATAGAGGTCTCCGACGATACCGATCTGGACCACCACGTCTGGCAGTTCGGGCAGTACGTGCGCGACTTCAACTGGGACTGGCCGTCGGACGTGCCGGTCATCGGTATCGAAATCGGCACGACGTATCGGGACGAGATAACCGGTGACGTCCTCGAGGTGCTCGAATGCGTCACCGAAAACCGGAACGAACTCGACACGTACCGAATCGAGCGATACGACAGCGATACCGGGGAGTCGGAAACGGAAATCATGGGAAAGGAATCGCTCATGCCGCTGCTCCTCCGTCGGAGCCTCTTCGTCGAAGAAAGGGACGGGTCGGACGGCCCTCGATAGCGCGAGCCTGAGGTCCGTCGCGGCTCCCTCGGTACGCTGAACGGGCGTGACACGATCACGGTCCCGTCGTGGCCGACCACCGTCTCGTTACGCCGACGTATCGGGATCGTTCTCCGTGGGCTTTCGGTCACCCGGTCGGTCGATGTCCCGAAGAACACCCGGATCGCCCGTCTCGACGATGGCTCCGTCCGACGCATCCCGGAGGACGTCCCGTCCGCCGATATCACCCGACACGGAACCGAGTGCGTCGAAATGCTGCGCGTCGAACAGAACCGGATTTCCCCGCGTTCCGTCGTACCCGGCGGTAAGTGCCGAACCCCGGCCCCGCCGATAGGCGCCGACCAGCAACTCGACCGTGGTCGGAGAGACGGCCGGCATGTCGCCGAGCGCGAAGAGAACGGCGTCCGCGTCCCGGTCGCGAGCCGCAGCAACGCCGGTTCGAACGGAGGTGCTCTGACCGCACTCGTAGGATTCGTTGTAGCGATAGTCGACGTCGTACGCACGGAGTGCCGATCGAATTCTGTCGGCATCGTGTCCGAGGACGACCGTGACGGCTTCGAGTGGCGTATCGACGAGCGTTTCGACCGCCCGGCAGATCAACGGATCGCCATCGATGGATTCGAGGAGTTTGTTCGCCGACCCGTATCGATCGCTGGTTCCCGCCGCCAGAACGACGCCGTGGACGGCCACCTCTCGTTCGAGATCGGCGACCGGGTACGGGTCGACGACGGGAAGATCCTCGCGCGTCATTCGATCACCGAATACGGGACGACCTCGACGTCATCACCGGCCTCGAGCGGCGTCCGCGTCACCACGAGCCCGTCCGCTCGACTCGCGCGGGTACTCGAGGACAGCACGCTCGGGTCGAATCGGTCGTCGTAGACCCGAAGCGGCGAATCGCGATGGCCGAGCGGCATGGCCCGACGACCGCCGTCCTCGTTCGAGATCGTCACGGGAATCGCGTATTCGAAACCGTCAGGGCCGAGTGAGACCGCTCGTTCGACGGTCGCGGTGACCGTCGGGAGCGCCGTTTCGCCCGTAAAGAACGGGCGCATCACGAGGGTAGCGACCGTGTGGGCGCCGATGGGTTTCCCCGGGATAGCGAACACGACCGCATCGTGGTCGGGAAGTCTGGCGAACGCGATGGGTTTGCCCGGCCGGATTCGAACCCGGTGGAACAGTACCGTCCCGAGTTCGTCTATCGCCCGGACGACGTGGTCTTTGTGCCCGACGCTCGTCCCGCCCGTCGTGACGACGACGTCGTAGTCCGTCGCGAGTCGATCGATCGCCGACTCGATTCGATCGTACTCGTCCGGGACGGTGCCCTCGTAGGTCGCCTCGTGGCCCCACGAGCGGACGAGGCCGGCCAGCATCGGTGAATCGAGGTCGCGCGATCGTCCCTCGTGGATCTCCGTTCCCGTCGCGAGGACCCCCGTCGAGAAACGATCGGCGACCTCGAGGCTGGGCCTGTCGAGATCCCCGAGAAGAATCGCGTCTTTCGCCGAGACGCGTTCGCCGCCGTCGAAGAGGACGTCGCCTTCGCTGACGTTGCTCCCGCGCTCGTACGTGTACGTCCCCGGGGCGATGTCGGTTCCGCGAAGCAGTCCGTCCGCGACGGTGGCCTCCTCCCGTTTCAACACCGCGTTCGCCGCCTCCGGAATCGGTGCGCCCGTCGCGACGCGGATCGCTTCGCCCGACCCGATCGACGGTGGCTCGTCTTCCGGAAAGACCTCGCCGTCGACGACGGCCAGCGGATACGAGTCGGTCGCGTCGAACGCGAACCCGTCCATGGTCGCGAAATCGTGTTCCGGAACGTCTCGCTGGGCGACGATCGATTCGGCCAGGACCCGCCCGGAAATCGAACCGAGAGGGACCGTTTCGGTCCCGACCGCCGAAACGAATTCGCGTCGGGCGCTCAGCACCTCTCCCAGGACGGTTTCGCGCCAGACGAGGTCCTCGTGATCAGTTCCCATGTCTCATCCTATTCTGATAGTCACTAAAACGTTGTCCGTCGACCGACGAACCGACCCGCCAGGTGCGCGTCGGTCGCGCACCCGGCCGACGACGTCCGCGGATACCGGCGTGTACCGGAGAACTCGAGGTGCCACAGCCATCCGGTTCAGCGAGGTCGGTCGATCGATTCGCTGTCCCGCCGTCCGCCACCCGTCGCGGTGACCGGTGCGATACGATCGGGTCTCACTCGAGTGAGTTGGCCCGGTTCTGAATGTCTCCGCCGCACTCCCGACAGTATCCGGGGTGGGACGCGGACCGGACTATTTCGCCGCACTGCAAGCACTCGTACGTGGACTCCGTTCGGGGATCGTCCTGAGCGTCGAACATCAGCGGAGAGCAGCACGGACAGCCGTATAATACCTCGGCCGAGTTGTCACGTTGGCACGTCCACGACGAGGAGTGCCACCGGCCCAAATCGGTGGCAAATGACAGCACGTCGTCGCAAAAACGAACGGTTCCTGTCAGTCACGGGTAATTATCGGGGCCAGGACTATCTCCACGGTCGATGGTCGTCGACCGACCGATCGCCGGGGACGGTTCGGCGGTCCGCGCAACTCGTCGAGCGGCCTTCGATGCGGGCACCCGTCGTCCGACACGGCGTCGAAACGAACGCCTGACAGCGATCCGGATCCCTCCCGAATCGCGAAATACGTCCCGCGTTTCGTTCGGCGGACGGGTACGCCCCGGATAGTCAAAGCCGGACCCGGCATATATGATTCGAACCAGATATTTTGATCCTGCGCCACTATTGTGCTAATAATGCAATATAGAATGCCCCTCCTCTCCCGTCTTCCGTCTCGCTGCGATGGGACGTGGGCCCGTTTTACGATTGGGCTGCTACGTCGACCGTGTACGCGTGACGAACGGTACGCGCTCTCGTATTCGACCGAGAGTGGCCGATCTCGATCAGTTCTATTTCGTGACGGTGTCGCATTCGTCGGCTGTCGACCGAGCACGGGAAACGACTCGGTGTGAGATTCTGTGGGGAGGACACCGTCGGAAGAAGTATTCGAACGTCCCTGCGGTCCTCCAGACGGTCCTTCACGGTCCACCGACAGTTCGTGCCCGGTAGCCACTTCTCCGGACGCCGATCGAATGTCGTGCGCGTGGCCCTTTATCTCACATTTTTCCCACTACTATACATCCTCATACAGTCTTATGGCAGCAATATTATACTGTTGCCGAGTGTCCTTGAACGCGGAACCGTTTCCGATCCCGGACCGGCGAACGACGGTGCAGTCGCTCGTCTTCCGGGACCGACCCGATGGGGAGACGGCGACCCGGAGCGAACGCCAAGACGAGAACTCGACCCGGCTCGAGAACGGCCCCTCGTCACTGGCGGACTGCAGAGCGACGGACGACTGGTGTCGTCACCCGCTCGGCGGTGAATCGGAGCGTCCGGGCCGACCGCGGCCCTGGTAGAAGTCCCCGCCCCACTGTCCGATCCAGATGTCTTGATTGGCGAGGTACAGCGACCACTCGGTGTCGAAGCGGTCGTCGGTCACGGCCCATTCGTCGGCGTGCGGGTCGTACTCGACTTCGGCGTTGTAGACGGCCGCTTGACCGTGTTCGCCGCCGGCCGCCGGCGGTAACGGAAGCGTGTACCGGGCCAGCGTGTACCGGGCCTCCTCGTTGCGGGACTGCGGGCGTTCGACACGCTGGAGTCGACCCCTGTTGAACGTCTGGTTGAAGAACCGGGCGAACGTCTCCTTTACATCGTCCATCTCGAGTACGGCGTCCGCCGTATTGAGCCCGCCCGTGATGTCGCCGGCGTCTCGAGCGGTGATCGCGTAGGTATCAGCACTCGGTCCGAGCGTTTTCCCCGCGCGGGACCCCACGCGCCCGCGATCGCGCTGCCGCCGACGTCGATCCGGGCGGCGATTTCGAACGGATCGACGCGAAGGACGGTCACCGTCTCGTTCGTGATGTCCGCGACGAAGCCGTATTCCCCGTCGGGTGTGAGCGTCATATCGCACGGCTCGCTGTAGCCGACCGCGATCTCTCCGGTGACTTCGCCGAACGTCTCGCTCTCGCGATCGGCGTCGATGCGAACGAGGCGGTGATCGTCGGGATCGACCGGATCGGGCTCCAGGGACGTCGTTCCACCGGCAGCGACGAGCAAGTGGGCTCCGTCCGGAGTCACGTTGGGATAGTTCGGTCCGAAACCGGTTTCGATCGCCGCGACCTCCTCGAGCGTGTGTTGATCGAGCGCTTTGACGCCGCCGGACACGTTGAGCCAGAGCGTCTCGTACTCCGAATCGACGCCGGTGCCGTACTGATTGGCCGGGAACGATGCGGTCGTTCCGATGTGAACGGTCTCGACCAGTTCGTCAGTCGCGGCGTCGATGATGCTCAGCGTCCGATCACCGGTGTTGAAGACGTACACCGTCGGCGCCCGCCCTCCGTCGCTGTCCGACAGACACCCCGACAGGATGGCGGTCGCTCCGATCGCCGCCGACGACTGCAGTACCCGCCGCCGATCGATCCCGTTCCGGAAGGGATCGGTCGGGTCCGGATTCGTTCGAATCCGTCCGGACTCGTTTTCCGCCCCCTCCGCTCCGTGATGCGTCACAGTCGCCCCTTGGTCGGGCGACCGTAAATAACGAACCGCGTCAGTGCATCGGCCGCACACGATCACGATCGGACGATCGAGGAAGCGACCCGTCCGACGATCGTACGGCCGCGACGCGTGACCAGATACCTATTTTACGGAGCCACACCGAATTGGACACGGACGCCGATCGAGGAACGAATCCATGTCAGATCTGACAGCTTCCGAGAGAGCCCGCTCCGTCTCGAGACGATCCGTGCTAACTGCCGCCACCGTCGCCGGACTCGGAACCCTCGCGGGCTGTGTAACCGGGACGCCCGAGGACGGAAACGGAACGGACGACGCGGGCGGTGGAAGCGATGTAAGCGAGCGGGACAGAGAACTCGCCGCGGAGATGGTCGAAACCATCGACACCGACCTCACGGTCACCGGCTGGGAGTTGCCAGGGATGTTCGTTCCCGAATACACGGATAGCATCGGGCTGGAAGCGGACGTCGTGATTCTCGGGAGCGCCTACGCCGACGTCGCCGATCGAGGGTTCGATCACAAAGCGATGCCGACCGCCCAGAACGCCGACGGAGCGGTAGAATTCATGGTCTTCATCGAACCGGAATGGGCCGACTCGTTTCTCGAGGGCGACTGGTCGAAAGCGGAGTACTACACCCGCATCGAAGAGTCCGTCCACTGATTTGCTCGCGGAAAACGGCTTCGACGAAGTGCGAACGGGTTCGGGACCGGTCCACTGTGAGAGCAGCATCACGCACCCGTAGGCGGTAATTATATGCTCGTTCGCACCCTGAAAACTGCTGTCGACCGACCCGGAGCGGTGACAGCACGTCCCGTCGGTACCGGATATCAGGTGAAAGCGCCGGCACCGGATATCGGATGGAGGCGCCGCGGCCGGATATCGGGTGGCGGTGCTACCGATGAACGAAACAAACCAGTTACGAGAGCGATTCGAGGCGTGTGACTCGCTCGCGATTGTTTGCCACCCGAACCCGGATCCGGACTGTATCGCGAGTGCGCTCGCGCTCGAGCGAATCGGGGCCGAATCAGGCGTGGACGACGTGCAATTATTCTACTGCGGTGAGATCTCTCACCAACAGAACCGAGCGTTCGTAAATTTGCTAGACGTATCGATCCGCCATCCGTCCACGGATACGTCGATTACCAACTATCAGTCGTTGGCACTCGTAGACCACGCGGAAATCGACCCGTCGCTCCCGCGCACACCCGATTCGCGCATCGAGATCATCATCGACCATCACGAGGTCACCGACCAGTCTCTCGCGGAGTTCGTCGATAGCCGACCGGACTACGGCGCAACGGCGACGATCATGATCGAGTATCTCGCCGAACTCGACATCGAACCCTCGTCGCGACTGGCATCCGCGCTCCTCTTTGCCTTACATCGCGAACGGCTGGATTACGTTCGGCATCCGACCCGCAGGGAGTATCACGCGGCCTCGTTCGTTTGCCCGTACGCCGACAACGAGACGCTCGACCAACTCTACGGCTCGGCGTACACACCAGCGACTATCGACGCGATCAGCGAAGCCATCGCGCGACGGCGGGTCCAGGGGTCGAGCCTCGTTACCACCGTCGGACGAACGACGGAGACCGACGCACTACCGCAAGCGGCCGACTACCTCTTGAATCTCGAGGGCGTCGACACGGTGCTCGTCGAGGGCGTCGTCGACGATACCGTCCGAATAAGTGCTCGGTCGATCGATCCTCGAATTAACGTCGGTGACGTTCTGAAGCGAGCGTTCGACGACGTCGGAAGCGCCGGCGGTCATCAAGACATGGCCGGCGGTCGGCTCCGACTCGGCATATTTGCGGACAGTATCGCGGACGACGATTCCCTCCTCGAAACGCTGTTCGACGACATCGCTCGTCGGTTTTTCGACGCGTTGAATTTCGACCAGAACTCCGCGTGATCCGACACGCGCAGATTTCGACCACCGGCACCGTTCGAATACGGCCGCCGCGGGGCACGCCGCCGGCCGACCGCCGTTCGTCGACGACCTGCCCGAGCGGGACGAATTCGCGGCCGCACGGGCGTGATGGCGGCGATCAGCCCGAGACGCACCGTTCGATCAGGCGCGATATATACGCATATTATTTAAATAGGGGCCGGTCGAAGCGGCGGTCGTGTCCATGCGATGCAGCACCGGTATACGGATACCACCCGTCCGAACCAGGGGGAATACATGAGCCATACCAAAGACCGCCTTTACGACCTCTCACCCAGCGCGAAACTCGTCTTCAAAGTACTCGAGGAAAACGGCACGATGACGCAGAGCCAGATCGCGGACGAATCCTTCCTGGCCAAGCGGACCGTCCGGTACGCACTCGGCAACCTCCGTGACGCCGATATACTCCACGAACGCGTTTCGTTCCGCGATGCGAGAAAAACGCTCTATTCGATTCCGGAATCGGTGGCGGCCGACGAGATGGTAGGCGCCACGAAGTGATAGCACCGAGCGAAAACGGGGAGCAACCGTCTTCGATCTGGAAACCTACGACCTCGCGTACGCACCGCCGTTCAATTCGACGTGGGACCCGGTGCTCGTGGCTGCGAAGGTCCTCTCCGGATCGCTGCGGTAGCACCGCCCACTAGGCCTCGCGACACGCGGTTTCGATCACGTCGTCGATCCAGCCCTCGAGATCGTCGCCGCGAGCCGTCTCGAACAATCGCTGGCCGTGTTCGTCACCCGACAGCACCTCGAGTCGGCTCGGATCGGGTGCGTTCTCGTGGAGCCGTCTGGTCGTTTCGACGAACCGTTCGTCGTCGTTCTCCGCCACGACGAACAGCGACCGTGCTCGGATCTCGGACCCGCGGTCTGTGCCGCCGCCGGGGGAAATCGCGACCAGCCCGTCGACGTCGTCGCCGGCTTCTGCGGCAGCGACGACCGCCGCTTCGCCACCGATGCTCGCTCCGACCAGGACGACGTGGTCGACGCCGACGGTCGTTCGGAGTTGCGCCACCGCCTCGCGGATCGCCGTCGGACGATCGTCGTCGGGATCGATCGCGAGCCCGAACCGGTCGCTCCCCGTGAGCGCCTCGGCCTGGTCCGTCCAACTCGCTCGGTCCATGTTGATCTGCGGGACGAAGACGATACCACACGACGCATCGTCGCTGCCGAACGCGAGTCCGTCGACGGAAACTGACGACTCCCCGCCGTCGCCATCGGTCCCGTTCGTCCCCCCGGGTCCGATTCATCGGACGTGCCGAGACAGCCGGTAGCGACGATCCCGATAGCCTGTGACGACACGCCGAGGACGAGGGTTCGACGACTCGGTTCCGGTGACTCCATAGTCGACGCTATTCCCTCGGCGCTATTAGTAATAAACTGATAAACCGACCGGGCGAGCTACCCACATCCGACGAGGGAACTCGACACCGGGACGGGAGAGAAGATGGGCGCGAATCGCTCAGTCGCCTTCCGCCGACGAGTGCTCGTTCGCCCGACTTCGAAGACCGTCTGCGATCGCGGGAACGTCGCTTACGGACACGGCGCCGTCGGCCTCGAGTTCCGCGACGGACTTCGGGAATTCGCGGAGGTCCTTGTGAATCGCGATCCCCGCTTTCGCTCCCTGACCCATGGCGACCGGGACCTGGTTGTGGCCGGGCACCAGATCGCCGACCGCGAACAGCCCGTCGACGGAGGTCCGCCCGTGATCGTCGACGTCGACCGTGCCGTCGGCCGTGAGGTCCGCCCCGAGTGACTCCGCCAGGCCGTTGTTGTACTCGGAACCGTACATCGCGAACCCGCCCCTGTACTCGCGAACGGTTCCGTCTTCGAATTCCAGCGCCTCGAGCCAGCCGTCCTCGCCGTTCCGGACACCGGTCACGTCGTCGTGAACGATGTCGACGGGATGGTTGTCGAGCATCGTCGCCGTCTCGTCGCTCCACGTCGGCTCGTCGCCTCGAAGCAAGAGATCCACGTCGTCGGTGTAGTTGAGCATGATCATCCCGACGTGGGCCGCGCTCTCGCCGTGGCCCATCACGTAGACCGGTTCGTCGACGAACATGTACGCATCACAGTGGAGACAGTAGTGCAGCCCCCGTCCCGTTCGGGGTAGCGGCGGGTCGGGACGCCCGTCCGAAAAGCCGGCCGCGAGCACCACGCGATCGGCGAGAGCCGTTCCGTCCACCGTTTCGAGCTCGAACGAACCGTCGCGGCGCTCGATTGCGGTCACGAACTCCTGGCGGTAGTCCGCGCCGTACGAGCGAATCTGATCGACGGCCGTCTCGAGAAACTCGTTGCCGGAGACGGATTCGGGGACGCCGATGACGTTGTGCGTCTCTTGCATCATCGCGGCCCGACCGCCGCCGCGATCGAAAACCGCGGTTTCGTGGCCGAGTCGCGTCGTGTAAAGAGCGGTCGTCAGACCGGCCGGTCCGCCGCCGACGACGGCTACCTCGTAGCGGGATTCGTCTTCGAAATCGAGGGATGATGTCATAAAGTAACGTTGTGTAATGCGGTTACTCGTCGTTAGGTATAAACGTTGGCCAATCGGAGCGTTACCGGGTTACCGCTCGGTAAGTGCCGTATTTCTCATCGACACCGCGTGACCGACCGGCGGCGAGAACGCGGTACTCGTAATGTGAAAGCTACCAACCATGTGTAACGTGGTTACAACAGGTAACTATTTGTAGCGCTGTCCTGTCCCTTTCGGTATGACCGAGACGTCACAACAACTGGAAGTGTGGTGTGCTGGCGAAGACTGGTGTCCGATCACGTCAACCGCCACGTTGATCGGAAAGAAGTGGCACACCGTGATCCTCCACCGACTGCTCGCGAACGGCCCGCTCGGGTTCAACGCGCTCAAAACGGAAGTCGGTGGGATCTCGAGTAAGGTTCTCTCCGACGTACTCGAGGACCTCGAGGAGAAGCGGTTGGTCGACAGGGAGATCGTCAACGAGAAACCGGTCCGGGTCGAGTACTCGCTGACCGAACTGGGCGAATCACTCGAGCCGGTTATCCAGGAGATGGCCGAATGGGGCAGAGAATACCTGACGGCACCATCGGACGAAGCGAACTCGATCGCGTAGGAACGTCGAGATGGCCGGTGCGGGGTCGATACCGATCGTCCAGTGGGTCGAAACGTGGGCGGATTGGCGTCCGATAGGTAGCACGTGGGCGGATTGGCGTCCGATGGAGCGACGTCTATTCGAGGACGACCGTTCGGTTCCAGTCATCTTCATTATATGTATCTGCAAATTATTGTATTTCCAGTCGTGGTCTCCTATTCCGTCTGAGCGGGTATCCCCCTCGTGGCTCGAAAGTGATGTTTCCGCTCTCGAGTGAGTGTCACGATCGATCCGAGCACCCCCTCGTGTCGGTACCGATGGATTTCTGTTGTTTTCCCGATAGTAGCGCCAAATATAACTCATATTATAGGAATCGCAGGACGTCGCAGTCACGGGGGAGAGCCCGTAGGTATATGCTCGTTCCCGGAGAGAAGACGGTATGTCCTTCTCGCCAGAGCGGGTCACGACAGTGACGTTCGATTCGTACAGCACGCTCGTCGACGTCACTCCGGAGACGTTCGACGCGGCGCTGGCACCGGTAACTGACGAGCCGCGGTCGGTCGCGCGCCTCTGGCGCCGACGATCACTGGAGTATGCCAAAGTGAGTAACGACGTCGGCGGATATCGGCCGTTCTACGATTTCAATCGCGCGGCGCTCGAGTACGCACTCGAGGTCCACGGCGTCGATGTCACGAGCCGGCAACTCGAGGAGATTCTCTCGGTGTATCACGACCCGGAGCCGTACGAGGACGTCCGCGATAGCTTCGAGCGGCTCGTTTCAGCCGGCTACGACTGCTGGATCCTTTCGAACGGCGATCCCGAGATGCTCGCGTCGCTGCTCGAACGGGTCGGTATCGAAGATCTCGTCGAGGATACGATCAGCGCCGACGAGGTACGGACGTACAAGCCGGCCGTCGAACTTTACCGACACGCAGCGGCGCGAACTGGGACGCCGATCGACGGACTGTGTCACGTCACCGCGGGCTGGACCGACGTTCTCGGTGCCATGAACGCGGGAATGCAGTCCGCGTGGGTCAATCGAGCCGGGGATCCGTGGGAGGCGTTCGGTGCGGAACCGAGTATCGTCGTCGCGGATCTCACCGCCTTCGTCGACGCCCTGTTAGAGTGAGGCGAAGGTCGCACTCCCTGAGGGTGCGGCCGGGTCGACACTCGGTGTATCCACAACAGCATCACTCGAACGGCGACGGGCGGTCGGCACCGACGGTCGGGACGATCGGCCAGTCTCGAGGCCGGACGTCCCGTCGGAGCCCCGACTCGCGTCTCGGATACTGGTGACGTGGATCGAACTCACGGTCGTCGGCACCACCGGTGGTATCGTCGGTGCCACGGTCGGCGGCCCACCCGGCTTCATCGTCTCTCTCGCCACGACGCTGCTCACCGTCGGGATCATCTTCTACAACGTGAACGAACTCGTCAAAGCGTGGGTGCGGACTCCGCAACGGAAACGGAGAGCGGGGACTCGTGAGATGACCCCGGTTCGACCCGAGCGCTCCGCTCGAACGCGCGGGAGCGATCGGGCCTGCGGAGTCGTCGACGGACTCCCGTGGTTCGCTCGGAGGCCGTCGATCCCGTCGCGAGCGAGGTGACGGTTTTACCGTCGGAGCGAACGTACCACCCGTATCGATCGACACATGGACCGCTTTCGAACGAGCACCCGTCGACCCGCCGAACCGGTCCCCCTGACCGATGGCGATGGAACCGGATCGGGCGGAACGCTCGTGGGCGTGCGGACGATCGACGGCGTGGTACTCGTCTCGGACACGCGGACGAGACGCGATTCCGTCGTGTGCAGCGAGGGCGTCCGGAAGATCGCCCGGATACACCCGACCGCCGCGATGGGATCGACCGACGATCTCGGTGGTGCACGATCGGTCCTCCGAACGATCCGGTCCGCGGTCGACCTGTACGAGAAGAGACGCGGCGAACCGATGGACGCGACGGCCCTCACCGGGGCCGTCGCCGCGAAACTGCGCTCCCGCTCAGCGCCGGCTGGCCCGTTCGTTCTCGGGTGCGTCGACCACGAGGGCCCGCACGTCTTCACCCTCGAACGCGACGGGGGCGTCCTCGAGGACGAGTACGCGGCGGTCGGGAGCGGGCGAGGGAGCGTCTACGGCAGCATCGATGCCGAAGCGCCCGAGTCGCCCTCGATGGTCGAGGCGCGTCGAATCGCGGGTCGTGCAGTCGAGGGCGCCTCGGAGCGTGACGGGTGGACCGGTGAAGGTGTCCAGGTCGCCGAAATTACGGCCGACGGCGTGGACATCGAGCGACACGACTCGGTCGACGAGCTCCTGTGAGGGCGAGTCGGGAGGTTTCGACCCGGGTCGCGGCCGAGTCGTCCTCGGACCGTCCTCCCCTCCTCGTCCGCGCGGTGAACGACGGTCCCGTTGCAGGCGGTTCCGGTGCTGACGATTCGTGTCACCTCGATCGCCATCCTCGTGCCCCCTAGTATAAGGCCGCTCCGGGTACTATTCGAACGTGAGGCGAGATGTACGATCGTATCCTCCACCCCACCGACGGAAGCGACGTCGCACGCGCCGCGACCGAGGCGGCCATCACATTTGCGAAGCTGTTCGACGCTGATTTACACGTGGTTCACGTCCTCGAGACGGGCGATCTCCACCCTGGCTACGAGGACGAGGCGGCGGACGAATTCGCTCATCGCGGCGAAGAGGCGACGGAGCGGGCCACGGAACTGGCGGCCGACGCCGGCGTCGACGCGTCGGGTGCGATACTCGAGCAGGACCAACCGGTTCATCGGTCGCTCATCGCGTACGCCGACGAGCACGACGCGGATTGCATCGTGATGGGAACCTACGGGCGAACGGGTCTCGATCGGTTCGTCATCGGGAGCGTCGCGGAACGAACGCTGCGCGAATCTCCCGTCCCGGTCGTGACCGTCCACGAGGACACGGTCGTCGAGTCGGCCTTCGACTCGGTGCTGGTGCCGACCGACGGGAGCGACTGCGCGATGGCGGCCGCCGACCACGCCATCGAACTGGCGGAGACCACCGGGGCGGCCCTACACATCGTCAACGTCGTCGATAGCGGAATCCTCTGGTCCGACGACGTCGGAACGGCCCGCGAGGCGCTCGAGAAGGCGGGGACGCGCGCGATCGATCGGGTCGTCGACCGCGCCGACGAAGCCGACGTCTCGACCGTCGAAGCGTCGGTCCTGACCGGGTCGCCCCACCGCGATATCGTCGCCTACGCCGACGACCGTGACGTGGACTGTCTCGTCATGGGAACCCACGGGCGAACCGGCTGGGACCGATACCTCCTGGGGAGCACCACCGAGCGGGTGGTCCGCCTCGCCGAGATTCCCGTGATCTCGATCAAAGAGCGATCGGAAGCGCCATCGCCGGAGGAGTAAGCCGTCGAACGGACGATGGACCAGTCCGTCCGAGTCCCATCGCACGCGAGAACGACCATGCTCGAACCACGAGATCACGATGCCGGGTGACGAACGAAAGCCGATCCGTCCGCCTCTCGAGCCGGCCCTGACGGGTTATCGGACCGTGCTCGAGACGGCCGCCGAGGCGGTCCACAAGGCCTCTATCGCGGACGACCAGCTGACGGACGCCGCGTCGGTCGACGTCGGTCAGACGCCCGACGAAGTCGTGTACACGGAGAACAAACTCGAGTTACGTCGGTACGAGTCGCTCACCGAACGGCAACACGACGTCCCGATTCTCGTCGTCTACGCGCTGATAAACCGACCGTCCGTTCTCGATCTCCAGCCGGATCGATCGATCGTCCGGCGGTTGCTAGAAGCCGGACACGACGTCTATCTCATCGACTGGAACGACCCGTCTCGACTCGATCGACGTCTCGGCCTCTCCGACTACGTCGAGCGATACATCGCCAACTGCGTCGACGAAGTCCGAGAGCGGTCCGATCGGGACGCCATCAACGTCCTCGGATACTGTATGGGAGGGACGTTATCGGCCATGTACGCCGCCATCCATCCGGAAACGGTGAACGCGCTCGCATTGATGGCCACGGGACTGTACTTCGATGACACCGGCGGCGTCCTCGAGGTATGGGGCGATGAGGAGTACTACGATCCGCGCACGGTAACGGATCGATTCGGGAACGTTCCCGGGGAGTTCCTCGACGTCGGGTTCGCCCTGATGGACCCCGTGGCCAACTACGTCACGAAGTACGTCCATCTGTACGACCGACTCGAGAACGAGGACTTCCGCAGAAACTTCGCCCGCATGGAGACGTGGCTCTCCGAGAGCGTAGACGTCGCCGGCGAGGCGTACGTCGAGTTTCTCGAGGACATCTATCAGGATAATCTCCTGTACCGAAACGAGCTGACCCTCGACGGAACGCGCGTCGACGTCACGAACATCGATATGCCGATGCTGCAGATCCTCGGGGAGTACGACCATCTCGTCCCGCCGGCGGCGAGCAAGCCGTTCAACGACGTCGTCGGCAGTGACGACGTGACGACCATCGAGTATCCGACCGGTCACGTCGGACTCGCGATGTCCGCTCGTGCTCACCGCGACGTCTGGCCGGAAGTCGCCGAGTGGTTCCTCGACCAGTCCGAGCGACCCGCACTCGCCGACGTCATCGCCGAGGGAGTCGAGCGCGCGCTCGACGTGGACGTCGAAACCGACGCGACGGTCGGCGAGGTAGACGAGATCCAGATCGCCATCGCGGATACACAGGGCGAGCGCACGTCCGCCGTGATCAGCTACGATGCGACGGCTATCGAGACGTTCCTCGAAGACGAACTCGATATCTCGCTCGAACTCGAGGCCGGGTCGGAAGGGATCGCCGTCACCGTCGAGACGGCGGACGAGGAGGTGACGGCGATCGTCGAGAACGTCGGCGAGGCCACTCGAGAGGAGATCCAGGAAGCGATCGAAGAGATCGACGTCGCCGCGTCGTACGAACTGGACGACGTCGAGGGAATCGGACCGACGTACGCCGAACGGCTCCGTTCGGGCGGGATCGATTCCGTCTCGGAGCTCGCCGTCGCCGACGCCGCTCGAGTTGCGGCGGCAGCGCAGACGAGCGAACGGCTCGCCCGGTCGTGGATCGATCGCGCGCAGCGCCTGGTCGACGTCGACGACCCCCACAGGGACGACTGAGCCCATCCGTTCGGACACCGCGGTGGACGAGCGCGAACGGACAGTCACGCTGAACTGACGGTGGACATCGTTATTTCGATACGGGAAGCAGGAAATCGCATGGGATCTCTCAGCCTCGATACCGTCGCAGAGACCGTCCTCCGCCGGCGGTACCTGCGTCAGGACGACGACGGGGCGGTCGTCGAGACACCAGACGAACTCTTTCAGCGCGTCGCGACGAACCTCGCAGCGGCCGAGGCGGACTTCGGGGGCGACGTCGAATCGACCCAGAAGCGGTTGTACGAGGCGATGAGCGAGTTCGAGTTCCTTCCGAACTCGCCGACGTTGATGAACGCCGGAACGGATCTCCAGCAACTCGCCGCGTGTTTCGTCCTGCCGATCGAGGACTCCGTGGAGTCGATCTTCACCGCCGTCAAGCAGACTGCGCTCATCCATCAGAGCGGCGGCGGTACAGGGTTCTCGTTCTCGAACCTGCGACCCGCGGGAGACGTCGTCCGAAAAACGGGCGGCGTGGCGTCGGGACCCGTGAGTTTCATGCGCATTTTCGATACCGCTACCGAACAGATCAAACAGGGCGGGCGTCGACGGGGAGCGAACATGGGCGTCCTCGACGCGACGCATCCGGACATCGAAGAGTTCGTCGCTGCGAAAGAATCGACTGACGCGTTCCGCAATTTCAACCTCTCCGTGGCGACGGACGGAGCGTTCTGGGAGGCCTACGAGGCCGACACGGCCTACGAGATCGTCAACCCGCGATCGGACGAGGTCGTCCGTCGAGCGGACCCGGCGAAACTCCTCGGCCGGATCGCCGAAATGGCGTGGCGGACCGGTGATCCTGGCGTGCTCTTTCTCGACACCATCAATCGGGGGAATCCGACGCCCCACCTCGGCCGGATCGAAGCGACGAATCCGTGTGGCGAAGTCCCGCTGCTGCCCCACGAAGCGTGTCTGCTCGGTTCGATCAATCTCGGCGAACACACCGACGGTTCCACCGTCGACTGGGAGAGCCTCCGCGACACGGTCCATCTCGCCGTCCGCGCCCTCGACAACGCGATCGAACTGTCCGCGTTCCCGGTCGCAGCCATCGGCGAAGCGGTCGCCGAAACTCGCAAAGTGGGGCTCGGCGTCATGGGCTTTCACGACATGCTCGTCGATCTCCGGATCCCGTACGTCTCCGACGAAGCCGTCGAGTTCGCGTCCGAACTCATGGAATTCATCCAGGACGAGTCGCGGGCGGCCTCCCGTCGACTCGCGGACGAGCGCGAACCGTTCCCGGCCTGGGCGGACTCCACGCTCGAGGAGCCGATGCGAAACGCCACGACCACGAGCATCGCGCCCACCGGGACGATTTCGATGATCGCCGGCTGTTCCGCCAGCATCGAACCGATATACAACGTCGCGTACACGAAACACGTCATGGGCGGGTTGGAGATCGTCAACGACCGGTTCGTCGACCTCGCGACGGACGGCGGATTCTACTCGGAGGCGCTCGTGGAGGACTTACACGGCAGGACGACCGTCCAGGACGTCGAGGAGATTCCGGACGGGGTGAAACGCCTCTTTCACACCTCCCACGACGTTCCACCCGCCCACCACCTGCGAATCCAGGCCGCGTTTCAGGACCACGTCGACAACGCCGTGAGCAAGACGGTCAACCTGCCCCGATCGGCGACCGTCGACGACGTCGAGGACGTGTTCCTGACCGCTCGCGAGTACGACCTGAAGGGCGTCACCGTCTTCAGAAGCGGGGCCAGACCCGAACAGGTCCTGGGCGAAAGCCCGCTCAAAGAGGAGTGCGTCGGCGAATGTGAGTACGCCGGTCCTCGAGTGGAATAGCGTCGAGACTCCGGGGCGCGACGGACGACGGCGGTGTGTTCAAAAACGGATCCGCGGACCGCGTCCGGTCGCACCGAGAGCCACAGCGAACGCCGGTCACCGCGTCGGCCAGCATGAAAGCTATTCGGGGGGGTGCGTCGACTGTTTCCCCATGGGACCGATCCTGTTAGCGACCGACGGAAGCGAGTACGCGCGCTCGGCGGCCGAGCGCGCGATCGAACTCGCGGAACGGCGGGAAACGACCCTGCACGTCATTTGCGTGGTAGACGAACAGAAGTTCGACGGTCTCGCGCTCAGTTCGGCGGCACTGGCGACCGTCTACGCCGAGGATCACGCCGCCGTGTGCGTCACCGACGTGGAGAACGAGGCAGCGGAGCGTGGCGTTCCCGTCGTGGGGAAGACACTGCACGGCGTTCCCCACGACGTGATCCTCGAGTACGCCGACGACGTCGACGCGGACGTGATCGTCGTCGGCGAGCACGGCGACCATCTGGACCACTTTTCCGGTATCAGAAAGCGGGTCGCCGACCGAAGCGACCGCGAAGTCGACGTCGTGAAAGTCGAGGCGTAGCAGCGAGAAGCGACGACGCGGGATCTCGGCCGGCCATCGGATCATCCGGCCACGATCACGGAACCGGTTCCGTGGGGATCTAACTCGTCTGACAGAGACCGATGCGAAACTCCCGTGAGTCGGGGTGCGCATCGATTGCGGCGGTTTGACCCTGAAGCCAGGATACCGTCTCGGCACTCACGGCGTCGTATCGACCAGTATCTCTCCGATCGGGGCGGTAGGTTCCCCGACTACGGGCTTTGAGACGCAAAGCGGGAAGCGGAGGAGACGGGCCTATCGGTTCGAAGAGCGGGGTGGGTGAGGTGCTTCAGCGGCGTCGGTCATCGACGTTCCGCCCCAGATTGCGACGATAGCCCCGGCGACCACGAACCAGAGGAGGTAATAGATAGTGTCCAGCACCAAAACGATTTCTGCGGTGAAATTCACCCACCCGTGTAATAATATGATGCCAAGGACGGTGCGTCCTGTGCTGTTATAGACCCACGTGAAAACGACCGACTGAGCGACGATCCCGGCCATGAACAGCCAAAATCCCGTGGTCGCAAATCCGACCGCATCGTGTTGGAACGACCCCTCTATGAAGAACAGGGGCAGATGCCAGAGCGCCCAGACGACGCCCAAAATTACGCTCGCACTCAGCGCCGACCACTTCAGTTGCAGTCGGTCTAATGCGTATCCACGCCACCCTAGCTCTTCGAGGATCGGCGGCAGGGTCGCGAAGAATAACGTCGGGAGTATCGCGAGGGGAGTAACGCCGAACCGGGTCACCCCTTCACCCCACGCTGGCCCCGTTCCACCGAGGAGTACGTCAATAACGCCGGCGAAAACGCTGACACCCAAGGGTATCAGCAGAATCACGAGTAGCCAGCGGATTCCGAAACGCCGAGGGTCGATGACGCGATTCCAGAAGTCAGTCCGACCCCGTTTGCCGTAGACAAGGTATACGAACATGATCCCTGACACGCCGGGGATGGCAAGACCGACGAGAAGCAACACGAGGCCCGCTGCGCTGTCGAAACGCACGCCGAAGACGATCGCTGCGAGCCAGAATACCCACGTTCCCCCGACTGCAACGGCGAGGTACAACCACCAACTTCCGACGATGTCGGCGGTCTGTCCAAGTCTCTTTTCCGCCCCTACCTGTAGATCGATCCCAGTCATACTAGTTATAGACGGTGGGTTACGAGATATATCCGCTGGAGGGTTCTTGACGGTCGAGAACCGAGACGAGTCTCGAGGTGATCCCTGTTTCGGCGAGACCGATGGCGCTCCGGATGCGAGATATCCCGATCCGTTCCTCGAGGAGGGCGCGGTAGGTCGCGTTATTCCGGACTTCGAGACAGGACGGTGTGCTGGGGCAGGAATAGCATCGGTTCGGGTCGGTCGAAGAATACTGTGGGACAGATCGTCGAACTGGCTGGAACGCCTACTCGGCGAACCGGCGTATTCGGGCGGTGTATCCGGGAGTTGAGGAGTGGCTACAGCCAGACCCACTGCTTATAAATTCCGTGACAGCCGAGCATTTCAACGGCGCCACGGAGCTACATCGTCCGCGAGAAGACGACGAAAAGCGCCAGGCACACGCCGGCGACGAAAGCCACGGTCGAGTGTTTCTTCTCGTGTGAACTCGCCTCCGGGAGCAAGTGAGATGCGGAGACGTAGAGCAGGACCCCCGAGACGAACCCCAGCATGAGACCCAGTCGGGACCGGCCCACCCTGCTCACCAGCGGATAGGCGACGAAGGCGCCAAACGGTGTCGTCAGCGCGGCGACGAAAAACGCGTATACGGCCGCCCTCCGTTCCGTCACGTCCCCCTTCAACAACACGAGATACGTGATGACCCCCTCGGCGAATTCGTGAACGATCAACCCGGTTCCGGCCAACACTCCGGTCACGAGGGAGACGCTGAACGTGACGGTGTAGACGACCCCATCGACCAGCGAGTGGATCCCGATGCCCTCGGCTGCCGTCACCCCGAACGCGAGGGACTCCTGTTTCGTGCGGTATGTGAGTACCTTGTTGGAAAAGAACATGAACAGAAACCCGGCCAGCGCGCTGAGTCCCGCGTTCGGGCTCTTCGCGGTCGCGCTGGGAAGCGCCAGGAGCAACGGTGTCGAGAGGAGTACCCCCGCCGCAAAACACATGAAGTACGTGATGTGTCGTTCCGCCCACTCCCGATGTCGGAACATCGTGGCGATCCCCGCGCCGTTTACGAGCGCTGCGACGACCGCGAACGCCGCGATCCAGTAGAACTCCGATGAAATCGCACCCATCACCGTTCCCCGCTCATGCGAGCCGTTCAATCGGGCGTGACAGAAGAACGGAGACGACTCCCCGCTTTACTTCGGAACGATCCCGACGTTTCATACCGGGACCTACCGCCGGAAAAATGGTTAAAGCTTCGTCACGTCGCCGAACCTGTGGTGGCAGGCGGACGAGCGGGGACCGCTCGAGACCGCCGTCGCTCACCTGCGACGGTCGTCGGGGTCGATTCCGACGGGTCACGATCGGACTCGGTCGACGACCGTGTCCGTCAGCCTCGAGTCGCCTTGATCCCCACGAAGGAACCGTCACCGTACCCCTCCTCGATCGGTTCCGGGCCGTCGACCTCGTCGAGCCGGTTGTAGACGGTCTGGACGAACTCGAAATGGTCGAATCCGGCGGTCTCGAGCGCCGTGACGAGTTCCTCCGTCGAGACGAAGACCGCATCCCTGTAAAACGGATTCCGGTCTTTCAGTTCCTGGTACGTCCGTCCGACGGGGCTGTTCTCGTCGATGTACCCGATCACCAGCGCACCGTCCGATTCGAGGACCCGTTCGGCTTCCGAGAGCGTTCCGGGGATATTGTCGACGAAACAGATCGTGGTCACGATCAGGGCGGTATCGAACGATCCGTCGCCGAACGGCAGGAATTCGGCGACGCCTCTGACCACCTCGATCCCCCGTGCAACGGCGTACTCGAGCATCTCCTCGGACGGATCGATCCCGACCTGCATCCCGAGTGGACCCGCGAACCGCGCGCTGCCGACGCCGATTTCGATCCCGCGACCGGTCGTCGGAACGAGACGGCGAAGAGCGCCCAGTTCGGACCGATAGACGTCCTCGTGGTCCTCGAACCACCCTTCGTATCGGTCGGCGTGTTTCTCGAACGGCGCTGTTTTGGGCATGGACGATCGTATGACGGGCGATCGTACTAAGGTTCGGGGCGAAACGCGACACGGTGAGCCAGAACGAGACGCGTCGAGCCGAAGCGAACGGCTTCGAGCGCCGCTTCGGCCTGTTCGATGGCGTCGGCGGATCGGTCGTTCACCCCCTCGTGGGATGGGTTTTATGTCCGTGATTATCGTGCGACGGATGTGAGAGCACATGAATTTCGATGAATTCACCGGTCAGGTCCAGCACCGACTCGAGCTACCGGGCACCGGCGAGAGCGTGCGGGCGATTCGGGCGACGCTCATGACGCTCGGTGAGCGAATCCCCGCGGGCGCGGCCGACGACCTCGCCGGGTCGCTCCCGATGGAGATCCAGTGGTACATGACCGGCGCCGTCCAGGATCACGGCCAGCGGTTCGACTGGCACGAGTTCGTCGAGCGCGTCAGCGAAATCGAACAGGTCGATCCGCCCAAGGCGGCCTACCACGCTCGAGTCATCGTCGACCTCGTGAACACGCAAGTGGCGCCATCTGACTTTCAACAACTCCGCGATCAACTCCCGGAGAGCCAGGAGGACGAGAACTGGGGGAAACTATTCGAAGTCGTCGACGCCGGCGGGTGGCAGGAGCACGAAGAGGCACCGCCCGAGGACGCGAGCTGAGAGCGAAGACGGGAACCTGGACCCGGCTGACGGCCGACCGCGTCTGGAGAGCACAGTCGATCTCCCCCGAGATTCGGTCACCGGACGACCGTTACCGGAACGGGCGAGCGCCGGAACACGGTTTCGGCGACGTCGCCGACGAACAACCGACCGATCGTATCGTCTCCGTGCGTTCCGATCACGACCGCATCGAAATTCTCGGCGTCGTACTCGGCGGCCAGTTCACGGGCGCGCTCGTGAACGGGGTCGGCACGCTCGGCGGCCGCCACCTCGAGGGCGTATCCAGCGCGCACTCGGCCATCACGGGGCCGTCCATCGGCACGAGAACGCGTAAAAGCATAGCGGCCGTTCCGACGCACGCGAGCAGACATCTCCGGTGTCGCGATCACCGGAGAGGGGACCCACACGCCGCGGTCCGAGCGATCGGACCGTTCTGCGACGGCTGCCCGAAACGAGCACGGGTCCCGGAACGAACGGATCACAGAACGCCCGCCGGGTACCACGAGGCACCGCGGACGCGTCCCGTTTCGATCGGGCGACTCGAGAGCGACGCGTGGACGAGCCGGTTAGTCCGTCAGTCGTTCACCGAGGTCGTCGTGCAGTCTGCGCGCCTGTTCTTCCGTCAGATCGACGATCGCGTTCCGCCTGTATTCGGGCGGTTTCGATTCCGGCTGCGGCCGAAAGTAGCCGTCGAGTTCGAATATCCGCTGTCCGTCGCGCTCGCGGACTCGGAGATCGATATCGTCGTACTGCATACCGCCGACCACGTCGTTGAGCGACAAAATCTTTGGCACCGTCTCCGCCCGTGGGGCAGCGTTCGTCGGCACGGAGTCGCCGTGTGCAGGCGCCGTCCCCCGACTGACGGGCGGGGTTGCGTTTCGACGGCCGCGGATCGAGGATCGTCGCGATCGGTCGATAGCGACCCCCCCGCGACGGCGGCAAAGGACAAAGCATCCGCATCTCGTACAGTACCTTACGATGCCGTTTTTCCCCGCAGACCGGATCAGCGCCGCCCTCGAGACCGGCGTTCGGAAGCCACCATCGCCGCGAGCGAAGCCCCCGTTCCTGACGCGCCGATCCGCCGCGGCGGACGTCGGCCAAACGCCCCACGAGGAGATGTACGCCGAAAACAAGCTCAGTCTCGTCCGGTACGACCCGCTCGTCGACCGGAGACGGGAGACCCCCGTGGTACTCGTTTCCGCCATCATCAACAAACCGTACATCCTCGACCTCCAGCCGGATCGCAGCGTCGTCCGACAGTTTCTCGAGCGAGGGTTCGACGTCTACCTCGTCGACTGGGGTTCCCCGTCGGAACTCGACTCGTCCCTCGGGATCGACGACTACGTGGCCCGGTACCTGTCACGCTGCGTCGACGAAGTCATCGAGCGCGTCGGCTGCGATTCGATCCACCTCTTTGGCTACTGTACGGGCGGGACGCTGAGCGCGATCTTTGCGGCGCTGTCTCCCCAGCGCGTTCGCACGCTCGGACTCCTCGCACCCGTCCTCAACTTCGATGTGGACGGCGGGATTTTTCGTCTCTGGGGGCGAGAGGAATCGTACAGCCCGAACCGAGTCGCGGACGTGTACGGAAATGCACCGGGGCCGTTGCTGACCCTCGAGTTCTCCCTCATCGCGCCGTTCGAGTATCACCTCGGGCGGTATCTTCGACTCTTCGATCATCTCGACGACGAGACGTACGTCGACCACTTTGCACGGCGGCTCAGGTGGGGATTCGATAGCGTCGACGTCCCCGGCAGACTCTACCGACAGTTTCTCGTCGACCTCTATCGGGAGAACAAGCTCCAGACCGGACGGCTGACCGTCGGGGAGACGAACGTGGACCTCGACGCCATCGATAGGCCGATCGTGAACGTCATCGGATCGGCCGACCAGTTCATCCCGCCGGAGGCAAGCCGTCCGTTTCTGGACGCGACCGAGAGCGACGACATCGAGGTGATCGAATTTCCGACCGACCACGTCGGCCTGTCGGCCGGGAAAGCATCGCACGACGATCTCTGGCCGCGCGTCTGTGCGTGGTTCGAGGATCGTTCGTAGACGGACGACACTGGGGACGGACCGCGTGAGGGAGGGACGGTCGATACCGAGACGATCAGGACGATTGCTCCGCCCGCCAGCGATCGACGACGTGGTCGATCGATTCCTCCCTCGTCACGTCGCCGGCCTTCGCCGCGAGGCCCGTCGTTTCGAACAGCCGCACGACGTCGGGTTCCGCCCCCGCAAACCAGAGGTCGATGCCGCGCGACTCGAGTTTCCGGTGGAGTTTCTCGAGCATCTGTGCGGCCTCGAAGTCGACCGTCGGCGACGATGTGAGGTCGAAGACGACGAGTTCGACGTCTGCGTCGCGTTTCGCGAGCCGATTCGTGAGGTCGGTCCGAACCGTCTCCGCGTTCGCGTAGAACAGTTCGGCTTCGACGCGGTAGACGAAGACGTCGGGGACGGTCGTCGCCGCCTCGGTCACGTCGAACGCGACGAATTCGTTCGTCCCGGGTATCTGACCGAGTTCGTGCGTCGATGGACGACTGACTCGGGATATCGCGACCAGTAACGAGAGAACGACGCCGATGTAGATACCCCAGAGCATCCCGACCGTGAGGACCCCGAGCAAGGACGCCATCGCGATGGCGAACTCGCTCTTGCTCACCCGGTACAGTCGCCGGATCGCGGTCGTATCGATGAGCCCGGAGACGGCAACGATGACGACGGCCGCGAGTATCGTTTCCGGAAGGTTCGTAAACACCTCGGTGAGAAACAACAGAACGACGACGAGAACGAGGACGACGACGGCGTTGGTGAGCTGTGTCTTCCCGCCGACCGAGTCGTTGAGCGCAGACCGCGAGAAACTTCCGCCGACGGGAAACCCGCCGCCGAGGCCCGCGGCGAGGTTGGCGCCGGCGTCGGCCAGCAGTTCCTGATTCGCGTCGGTCTCGTAATCGTGACGTCTGGCGAACGTCTGAGCCGCACCGATTCCCTGGACGTACGACAGCAGGAACAGCGCGGCGGCGATGGGAATGAGCGAACTCAGGGTCGAGGGCTCGGGAACCGCCGGAACCGAAAGCGAAGGCAGGCCGCTCGGGATAGAGCCGACGATGTCGACGCCGCGGGCTTCCAGATTCGTCACCGACATCGCCAGGATAGCGAGAACGACGACGACGAGTGCGTTCGGGAACCGCGGTACGTACCGCTCACCGAGGGCGAGCAACGCGATTCCCGCACCGCCGACAGCCAGCGTCTCCGCGTTCGTCATCCCGAGATGGGTCGCGATGTACGAGACCCGTCCGAAGAACGTTTCCGCGAAGAAACCACCCGACGCGCTGCTCTCGATACCGAGCAACTTGTTCAACTGTGTCGACATGATGTACAACGCCGCGCCGGCGGAAAACCCCGTGAGCACCGATCCAGAGATGAAGTGGACCAGAAACCCTAACCGGAGTGCCCACGCGACGACCGCGATGACGCCGACGAGCAGCGTCGTCACGAGTACGAGCGAGGCGTACGAGGCGGTGTTCCCGGTGGCGGCGTACCCGACGCCACTCGCGACCAGGATCGCAAGCGCCGAGGTCGGTCCCACGATGAGTTGCCGGGAGGTGCCGAGAAAGAAGTAGGCGGCGACTGCCATCAACCCGGCGTACAACCCCGTCTCCGGTGGCAAGTTCGCGAGCGACGCGTACGCCAGCCCTTCGGGAATGACTGACGCCGCAACGGTGATCCCCGCGACCACGTCCGGACGGAGCCACGAACTGTCGTACCGCGGCAGCCACTCGAGTACCGGGAGGATCGACGAGAACCGGCCGGTTATTCGTTCCGTGAGGCGTTTCGATGACAATGGAGCGCACCTCTCCGGGACGGACGGTTCGACGGGACAAATACCCATTTCGGACCAGCCACGAACTATCATTTCAATTACATTGGGGGGCCAAACTGAACGCGTCACGAACTGCCGGCCCGGCTCGTCTCGCGGCGGGGGACAGCGCGGCGGGGTACAGATTAATCGGGCTGGACGGATTGGTGACTCCTATGAGCGTCACAGATAGCGAGAGACAGCGATTACAGCGCGCACGAGCGCATCTCGAGGAGTGGAAGTTCGACGCCAGAGACCGGGCCTTCACCGAACTGTTCGAAGGACCGGACGCTGCACTGACGGACGACGAACTCCTGGTGCTCGACAGGATCGATTCGGATCTCACCCGTCAGGACGGCGTCGGGTTGTGGGACGCCGACGAATACGGAATCGTCACCGGGCAACCGATCGACACATCGGAGCTGCGCGTCGTGTGTACGTATCACCCGGAGATTCCCTACGAAGGGTTTCGGGGGGAGGAGAGTCTCGACGAGGCGACGCGAGAGGAACTCAACGACCTGCTCTGGAACTACTGTGAGCGCGTCGCCGAGTTCATCCAGACGGATCTCGAGTCGTTTCTCGAGTCCACTCAGAGGGACTGATCGGCGTCGATTTGCTCGCCCGACCCGGGCGGGATACGGTGGCTGGTCCGGACGAGACTCGGTGGTCGGCCCGGACGGCTCGCCGCTGTCCGAGACGTCTGTTGAACAGCCGTCGTCTCGACCTCGAAGAGAGTCCTGAACGGAGAGACGCCGGTGGAGATGCCATCATCGAGGGTGGCTGTTCACGGGGTTCCCTCCCGAAGCGCCGCCCGTCGTTCGGCGGTCGACGTGACCGCGGTCACCTCCACGTTCGCCTCGAGCCGATCGACGGTTCTATGAAAGAGGCGTTTCACGCCGTGCGCGCCCTCGATCGGTCGGTGACTGCGTCCTGCTGGAGAAGCCGGGCGAGCGACACCTGTGCGGGTGTCGCGTCGATTTCGAGAGCGATCCGCTCGACGTGATCGAGCACGACTGCCGAATTCCGAACCGCAACCCACCCGTCGGCCGTGTCCCGGTCCAGCCCGTCTCGGGCCCTTCGAGTCCGTTGCCGTGGAAACCTAGTTCACGATGGCTCTCGAATCAGCCGTCGCTATGAGCAGAGACGACACCGCAACGGCGACGGCAACGGCAACGGCAACGGTCGACATCGACCGAGCGAGCGTCGTTCGAGCGATCCGTCTCGACGAGGCGGACGTCCAGCACATCGCTCCCCTCCTCGACGACATCGTCGAACTGTTCGCCACCTTCAGGCGACTCGAGCCGATCCACACACGCCAGGTCGTCGAGGACGCGCGGTTGAGCGGCACGCTGAGCGACGGCGAGTACGAAGAGTTCCTCCGCTGGCTCGTCCACACCGACGTGATCGAAGAAGCGGACACGTCCGGCCAGTACGTCCTCGGCGACGGCGTCTCGTCATCCTCGGCTCGAGACGAGCGCTCCGAAGAGTAACCCGTCGATCGAATTGTCTCAGCCCGGGCGTCTCCATCAGAACGGCGTCTGGGCGTCTCCGTCGGAACGGCGTCACTCGGATTCGGGTGCCCGCACGGTGAGGACGGGAACCGGCGCGGTTCGGAGGACGCGCTCCGTGACACTGCCGAGCAGTTCCCGTTCGACGTCGCTCCGTCCGTGTGTCCCCATGACGAGCAGATCCACATCTTTCCGCTCGGCGTAGGCGGAGATTTCTCGATGAACCGTTCCGACGGAGACGGCGGTGCGGACGTCGACGTCGTCGGCCGCGTCCGCGGCTGCCGTCTCGAGGGCCGACCGGGCGTTTTTCTCGAGGTGGTCGATCAGCTGGTCCGTTTTCGCGTCGGTGCCGTATCGGGTCACGCTGACCACTGAGAGAAGGTCGAGCGTCGCTCCCGTTTCCGCCGCCGTTTCGATTCCCAGGTCGACCGCCGCGCTCGCCTGGTCGCTTCCGTCCGTCGGTACGAGAATCCGCCTGAACGGATACACCCTTCGAACGTCGTCGCTCGCCCGGACGACGAGAACCGGCATCGACGCGTCACGGACGACGTCACGGGTTTCGGTCCCGAGTTCGAGCCGTCCGACCCGCCGCCTGCCGTGTTGCCCCATCGCGATCATCTCGATATCGTGCGTCGTGGCGTACTCGAGAATGCGCTCTCGAGGGACCCCCGTCCGGACTGCGGTGACGACGGACAGTCCCGCGACGGTCGCCAGTTCGCTCGCGTCAGCGAGTATCTCGTCGCCCGTCGGTTCGGCCGCGTCGGTGGCGGTTTCAGCCGTGACAGGGGATTCCGCGTCGGTATCGTCGACGCCGTCCGCCTCGGAGACGAACAGTAGGTGAACGGTCGCCGAGGGCGGCGCGACCTTGGCCGCGAGTTCGAGAGCGGCGGTCGCGGGGCCACTCCCGTCGGTCGGAACAAGGATCCGATCGAACATACGCGATATTCGATCGGCGCTCACTTACAGTTATCCCGCGTGCGGGCCCGGTTCGGACGGCAGTTCGCGTTCGGACACTCGGTTCACGCCGGACAGTTCCCCCTCGAAAGCGGTCCGTCACGCCACTCGACAGGGACGGCGAGCGGTATCGGCTCACGAAAAGGTGACTGTCACTGCGACCCGCCTAAAATAACTATAATGCTCCCTGTGGGATGGACGAAGGAGGGTACCAATGCCTATAGAAACACTCGCACGAAGCGACGTCGTTACAGCCACGACCGACGAATCGGTTCACGACCTCGCCGAGACGATGCAAAACGAGGCTATCGGAAGTATCGTCATCACCGATGGCGATGCGCCGGTCGGGATCGTCACCGATCGAGATCTGACGATGCACGTACTCGCCGAAGGGATGGATCCCGATGGGCTCGTCGCTGACGACGTCATGTCGGACGGCTTGCAGACGGTCCAGCACGATGCTGGCTTCACCGAAGCC